>PLOI01000140.1 GCA_003142015.1 Acidobacteriaceae bacterium
TGTAACTACGATTAGTTAAAAAACCAAGGCTAGATTTGTTCTGATATGTCGGCTCAGATTGCGAAATCCAGCTTGGAGGTGGCCCGCGTCTGTTTGCGTTTTGCCTAATTCCGGCGTGTCTCTTAACCCATACCTTATGACACGGCCGGATCGGGTAGATCCGGCCGTTTATTTTGTTGGGTTTGGCGGGCTGGTTTTCAGACCCCTTTTGTTACAGTGCTGATTCGCTTGTGGGCGTCGTAGAGAACGCGGCGCTGGTCGTGGAGTGAGCGGTCGATCTTCTCGGTGCTGGCGAGGATCTGCTGCAGGGTCTGACGGATTTTGTAGACGGCGGTGAGGGCGGAGACCTGGCCGCGGCTAGCAACACATATAAGGATAGCTAGCACCACGATGACGGCGAGGCAGACAAGCAGAACGAGAAGGTGTTCGGTCATGCGGCTTGCTCCTCGGTGGTTGTGGCATGCTCGCGCAGCACGCGTTGTACGGTGGCCGTCGAGATTCTGTGGCCTTTGGCGATCTGGCGTAGGCTCTGGCCATGCTGGCGATCTCGCTGAATAGCGGCATGGTCGAGTTGCAACGGATGGCGGCCGATGTGACGGCCTTCGAGTCGGGCTCGCCGCATGCCTGCGCGCACCCGTTCGATGATGAGGTTGCGCTCAAGCTCTGCGATGGCGCCGATGATGACCACGATGGCTCGGCCCAGCGGTCCGCCGGTGTCGATCTGCTCGCGGAAACTGACGAACTCGACGCCTATCCGGTTCAGGTCGTCGAGCACATCGAGGAAGTGACGAGTGGAGCGTGCGATGCGATCGCACGNNCACGACGCCGAAGCGGCCGCGGCAGGCAGCAGCCGGCCTCGGACTGATGCGCGGTGGGCGCGCCAGATGCAGCACTGAGACTTGCACTGAGACTTAGCGGGAGTAAACGAGGGTTGAACTGGCCGGATCACTTCCGTGTCCAGATCACTTTCGTGTAGGCGACGACACGCTCATAACCTCCCAAACGTTTTCCACAAGCCGGTTTTGGCCTGCGAGCATCCCCCCCGCGCTGCCGAACTAACCGAAAACACCGTGCGCCTGCGGCGCGGTTACCACGGGATACAGCGGTTTTCCAATTGGGGAAGAAAACAGCCACCTTATTGACGCTGCGCCTCAAATTGCCGATTAAGAATATGATTGGTGCATCGTCTTGTGGCGGAGTGAATTCGGCATAATGTCAACGCGCATCAAGCACAGGGTGAGTGCGAGCCACAAGCAGCCGTGAAGGTTCTTAGGAGGGTTTGACCGGGTTAGGTGGCTCCAGGAATGAGTAGATGGCGTTCAAGATGGAGGGCTCGCGTCCTATTGGCGTACGTCTCCGCGGGACTTCTCCTCGCATTGGCGGGCATTGCTGCTGACTGCCAGGCGCCCAACCGGCCCCCGGCCCGGCTGCCCCTGCTGACGACCACGCGGCAGGCCCATACCCTTACGTATGAGCAGGCGTCGCGAGCCTATCCGGTCCATCTTCGCGGGGTTGTTACCTTCTACGATCCCTATCAGGAAGGAAACCCCGCTCTCTTCATCGCAGACGCGTCGGGCAGCATTTTTGTTGGTCTGCCACATGGCCCAATCCTGCCGTTGCAGACGGGTTCCGTTGTGGAAGTCTCCGGTGTCACCGATCCAGGTGGTTTTGCTCCGATCATCGTTCATCCCGAGACACGCATCGTAGGAGCGTCCCGGCCTCTGCCCACCCCTCTCCGGGTGACGCTGCCCGATCTGTTTACGGGGACTTTGGATGGACAGTGGATAGCAATCGAGGGCCTGGTTCACTCCGTTGAAACGGATGGGATGCATGTGGTTCTTACGCTGGCCACCGACGATGGCCTGATCACGGCAACTACGGTGAAACAGGAGGGAGCGAACTACGCCAGCCTGGTCGATTGCAAAATCCTGATCCCTGCCGTGGCCGCGCCCCTGGTCGATAACAAGAGGCAGATGGTGGGTGTGCGCTTATTATTCCCCGACTTCAAGGCCATCAAGGTCGAGGAGCCCGCGCCCGTCGATCCGTTTGCCTTGCCCCTTCGCCCGCTCAACAGCCTATTGCAGTATTCACCGGCAACGCCCTTTCAACACCGCGTCCATATTCGGGCACGAGTCACTCTTCACTGGCCTGGACGGACGCTCTGCATTCTGGATGGGGACGATGGACTCTGTGTCCAATTGCTGGATCAAACCGCACTCCAGGAAGGAGAACTGGTCGACGTAACTGGCTTTCCGGCGCGGGACAACTACGAGCCCACTTTGTCCGACGCGACGCTGCGGCCGGCCGGCAACAGCATTGTTTCCACGCCCAGAAGGATCACGGCGGAAGATGCGTTCAAAGGCGATCACACCGGAGAGCTTGTCCAGATGGAAGGACGGTTGATTGGCAGAAGTCAGGTGATGGGCGATTCGGCGCTTCTACTGTCATCGGGAAGGATTCTCTTCCCTGCGATTCTGCCCGCGGCGTCCCTAAATCCGGGAAGAGTCCAAGGGCCCGAATGGGTGGATGGAAGCACAGTGCTCGTTACCGGAGTCTTTTCAGGAAAAGTTGACGTACGGCAAATCACGCGGAAGGAAGGCATCTCCCGTCTTGAGTCGTTCCAGATTTTGCTGCGGTCGCCCAAAGATGTCGCAATTGTCGAAACTCCTTCCTGGTGGACCAGCCAGCATACGCTGATGGTTCTGAGCCTGGTGGCCACTTTGACCTTGGCTGTCCTGCTCTGGGTCGTAGTCCTTCGCCGCCGGGTCGAACAACAGACCCTGCTCCTCCGCCGCAGCGAAGAAAACTTCCGTCATCTGGCCCAGCACGATGCGCTCACCGGCCTGGCGGCCCGGACCCTGCTGCAGGAGCGCCTGGAACTGTCGCTCGAAGGGGCCAGGCGCAAACAGACGCCATTCGCGCTGCTGACGATGGACGTAGATAACTTCAAACTGGTCAATGACACGCTGGGCCACGCGGCGGGCGATGAAATCCTCTGCATCGCTGTCAAACGCATCCAGGCTTCGGTACGCGAGACAGATACGGTAGCGCGCATGGGTGGCGACGAATTCACGGTGCTGCTCCCGGGGGTGCACGGGATGGAAGCGGCTGGGAAGATAGCCGCGCAGGTGGTCGCCAGCGTGTCTGGTCCAATCGTCCTTCGCGGGCGCGAGGTGGCGGTCTCGGTGAGCGTAGGTGTTACCGCTTATCCGGAGGGCGGCGAGGACGCCACCTCCCTCCTGCACACTGCGGATATCGCCATGTACCGTGCAAAAACACAGGGCCGCAATCGCTACCAGCTGTTTTCGCCGGACATGGCGAAGGCGGGCGCAAACAAACTTGAGCTTAAAATGGCCTTGAGCCACGCACTCGACAATCGAGAATTTGAACTGCTCTACCAGCCCATCGTTGACGTCAAGACGGGTCAGGTAAGCGGATTGGAAGCGCTGTTACGTTGGCGAAATGAAGAACTCGGCTTGAAGATGCCCGGCGATTTTCTTCCACTCGCAGAGGAAACCGGTTTGATCGTCCCGATTGGTGAGTGGGTCCTGCGTGAGGCTTGCCGGCAGGTGACTTTGCTGGAGAAGCAGTTCAACCGGAGCTTTCTTCTCGCGGTCAATTTCTCGCCGCGGCAACTGCAACAGGAAGATCTACCACAAACGATCCGGATGGCTCTTGCCGCTTCCAACCGGGACCCAAGCTGCCTTGAGCTGGAGATCACGGAGAATGCGCTCATCGGCAACTCGTCAACGACGCGGGAGATACTCAGTCAAATCCGCGCTCTCGGAGTGGGGATCGCCATCGACGGCTTCGGCACCGGATTTTCGAGTCTTTCCTATATCACCCGGTTCCGTGTCGACCGCATCAAGATTGATCAGTTGTTCGTTCAAAATTGTGTAACCGACAAGAATAGCGAAGCCGTAACCCGCGTCATTATTGCTATGGCGCACGGACTGAATATTCCAGTGGTTGCCGAAGGCGTGGAAACCGCTGCGCAATACGGCTTTGTCGAGATAGCGGAATGCGATACGGCCCAGGGCAACTATTTCTCTCGGCCGATTGCTGCTGCCCACCTTGAAGACGCCCTTTCGTCCATGAAAATGCGCGTCTTGCACCAGTAATCTCGCCGCGTGCACAGAGGTGGCTCCGTTTGTTCGGACAGTTTTTGTTGTTTCTTAAGTGGAAGTTCTGTTTTTCGGTTTAGGCTGCCATCGCTTCCGCAGGCGGTTGAAGTAGGCCTGATCGGGCGTCAACGCCCCCAGGCTGGAATGCGGTCTGACCCCAGGACAAACCAAATGCCTCCAGGTGCCTTCGCGTAATTCCTTCGGTATTGAGACTTGAGCGGCAACCAGTACGTGGAAGTGCCAAGGCACCTCCATTCCGAACGAGGGTGGCTTACATTCTTTGCTGGCGACGAAGCAGACCCGGGCTTTCAGTTCACGCTCCACTGTGTTAAGCCACTGCTTGAGTTTGAGATCGGCTGTCTCGCCCCTGACATTCCAAGAGAACGTCAGTGTGACAAACAACTGCCACGGAACCGGCCGCAACCACTTTGCTGTGGCATCGATCACAATGCGGTCTCGTTCCGGGATTGCTGTATACCAGTTGTACTTCCCGTCCATACCCATGCTCCTATTCTGTAGCCGCTTTGAGGTTGCCCATTCACGTTCCCCCTGTTAGAGAACCGGCCTGGGTTGTCTGGACACACTTTCTCCTATTGCACCCCGTGTGTCGTTGGAGGAATCGGATATTCCACCGCTCCATCGGGATCAGAAAAAACCGGAGAGCCCCTCCGGCCCGTTGCCTTCCAGGAGCGTATTCGCGCTTGGATTGACAACTCGCCAACTGTGTGTTTGACCAAGTCGCAGGAAACAAACCTTCGTCGAACCTATAAACGGCTTGCACCAGGAGGTGGTTTTAGCCAAAACGTGCTTGTGAATCCTGCGTAAAGGATGTAGCACAGCCTGTGATTAGCCAAAACATATGCGATATTGGCCGATTTTCTCGCTTTTTGTGTTGTGACGATGGTGTCCGAGAAATCGCTTCGAAATGGGGCAAATCATGGCCTTTTGGTTCTGGCAAAGGCCCTGCCGGGCGCGTCCGGTTCCTTGGCTCTGGAACGAATGCAGAAAAGAAGGAATCAGCGGCGACTGCCGGTATAATGTTATAGGTGGGAAAGCAAAATGGAAATTCCGGCTCATACTAATTCCGTATGGAAAAGAGACGGTTCGTGGTTCGAAAAGGTACGCGCAAGGCAGTTGTGAAGACGCCCAATATACGCACCGTGGCGGCCCTCGCAAAGGTCTCCATCGCCACCGTCTCGCGAACGATCAACGGCTCTTCGGCAGTGAGAGAGCGTCTTTCCAAGCGTGTCTGGCAGGCAATCGAGCAGTTGAATTACTTTCCAAATTCCCACGCGCGCGCCCTGGTTTCCGGCCGCAGCCGTCTTTTCGGCATCATCGTTGAAAATATTACCAACCCCTTCTTCCCCGAACTGATCCAGAGTTTTGAAGAGGTCGCGGTCGCCCACGGATACGAGATCCTGGTCAGTTCCTCGAATAGCGACCCAGCCATTTTGGCCAACTGCGTCCGCCGCATGTTGGAGCGCAAGGTGGAGGGTGTGGCCGTACTCAGTTTTGGTGCGGAAGAGCCGGTCCTTGACGAGCTGGTGCATCGCGACATTCCAATGGTGCTTGCCGAGTTTCGTCTGGAAGAGGCAAAAGTCAGCACCATCCTGTTGGACTACAGCACCGGTATCCGCGCGGCCATCAGGCACCTGGTTGAACTGGGCCACTCCAAGATTGCCTTTCTCGCCGGGCCACACAAGCTGCACTCGGCCATCACCCGCGAAAACGATTATCGCTCGGCGATGAAGGCTAGTGGCGTCGCTATCGAGCCAAGTTGGGTGATCGAGTGCGACCACACGCTCAAGGGCGGCGTGGTTGGCTATGGAAAGTTGCAGAATCTCTCCACTCGCCCCACTGCCATCCTCTGTTCGAACGATGTGACCGCCATCGGTGTGCTGCGCGCCGCCTACATGGAGGGCTTGCGCGTGCCTGACGACCTCTCGGTCATCGGCCTGGACGACATCGACTTCGCCGAGTTCACGCTGCCGCCGCTTACCACCATCCGCCTGTCCCGCTTCGATCTGGCGCAAGCGGCCTTCGAGGCCCTTCGCCAGCAGGCCGAAGAAGCCGGCAACCCCAGGATGCAGCGCGAATTCCTGGTTTCCACCAGCCTTGTCGTCCGCGGATCTACGGCCGCGCCGCCGTCAGGCCGGCGATAATCGACCCTGTCAACAAGCCCTAGTGTCCTGAGTCTAAAGTTCTTTTGCAAAAGCGAGCGACGGAATCGAGGATTTGATCTGCGGTTTTGTGCCATTATCTATGGTTTCCGGAGGCAAAAGTGACGCACGGCATACATCGCTGTGTGCCTGACTTGGGAGTATCTTCCGAGGCATTAAAATTTCCTATGACGGTGGAGGAGGATTGCTCCTGCGCCGGACGTGGATGGGCCGATAATATGCGGAGTTAGGAGGGGTAAGCACATGCTATACTTGTCCGGTTCGAGAAAGAGGGGGGAACGGCTTGCCGCTGCTGAAAACCTTTTCATCCGCCATCCTGGCTCTTACTGTTTCCGTTGCCGTTTCAGCGCAACCGCAAATCACAGATTCCCGCACCAACTTCGACTCCACCAATAAGGTCTTCCGGCTGGATGGCGGCGGAGTGAGTTACATCTTCGGCGTGAATCCCAAGGGGGAGTTACAGCAGATTTATTGGGGCGGGCGGCTGGCGGCGACAGATAGCTTTCCGCAGGCCGCGCCACAGCCGGATTGGGCCTCTTTCGACACCTCCTACACCACCACACCGCAGGAGTACGCCAGCTGGGGCGCGGGGCTGTTTGTTGAGCCGGCGCTGAAGATCAGCCTTGCCGACGGAGATCGCGATCTGGTACTGCACTATCAAAGCTACAGCGAAGCACCGGACGGTTTCGACGTTGTGCTCAAGGACATCCACTACGAGATCTATGTGACCCTGCATTATGCAATTGATAAGGAGAGCGGAATTCTTGCGCGGTCGGCAATCATTGAGAGCCGCGAGCCTCAGGCGGTGACCGTGGAGCAGGCTGCGGCCGCCTCGTGGTCTCTGCCGGCCGGCCACTACACGCTCAACTATCTGACCGGACGCTGGGCCGGGGAGTGGAACCTAACGCAAGAGAAGCTGCAACCCGGCGAGCGGGTGATCGAAAGCCGCCGCGGCTCGACCGGCCACCAGGCGAATCCCTGGTTTGCAATTCAGAGCGGCGAGGCCAGCGAGGAGCAGGGCGAGGTCTGGTTCGGCGCGCTGGCCTGGAGCGGTTCCTGGCGCATCACCATCGAGCAGGACCAGTTGGAGACGGTGCGCGTCACCGGCGGCTACAATCCCTTCGACTTCGGTTACGTACTGCACTCCGGCGAGCGGCTGGAGACGCCGGTCTTCTACGGCGGCTATGCGGCGCACGGGCTGGGCGAGGCATCGCGGCTGCTGCATCGCTTCGAGTTGGAGCACATTCTGCCGCGAACTGCGGCCACGGCCAGCCAGCCGCTGCCCAAGCCGAGGCCGGTGATCTACAACTCGTGGGAGGCAACCGAATTCAATGTCAACGAGGCCGGACAGATGGCGCTGGCGGAGAAGGCCGCAGTGCTGGGCATTGACCGATTTGTGATGGACGACGGCTGGTTTGGCCAGCGCAAGGACGACCATGCCGGCCTGGGCGACTGGTATGTGAACCAGCAGAAGTTTCCTCACGGCCTGAAGCCGCTCATCGACCGGGTTCATCAACTGGGCATGGATTTTGGACTGTGGGTGGAACCGGAGATGGTCAACCCCGACTCGGACCTCTATCGCCAGCATCCGGAGTGGGTGCTGAATTTTCCCGGCCGTCCGCGCTCGGAGGCGCGCAACCAATTGGTGCTGAACCTGGCCCGGCCGGATGTGCGCGCCTACGTTCTGAGCTTCCTGGACAAGCTGCTTACGGAAAACGATATTGCCTTTCTCAAGTGGGATTACAACCGCAACTGGAGCGAGCCTGGCTGGGATCAGCTTCCCGCGGCGGAACAGAAGCGCGTATATGTCGAGTTCACGCGGAACCTCTATGCGATCCTGGCCGAGTTGCGGCACAGGCACCCGAATGTGGAGATCGAATCCTGCTCAGGCGGCGGCGGACGAGTGGACCTGGGAATTCTGCGCTACACCGACGAGGTTTGGCCCTCGGATAACACCGACCCCTTCGACCGGCTGACGCAGCAGAATGGATTCACTTACGCCTACACGCCGCAGATCATGATGGCCTGGGTCACCGACTCGCCCCACTGGCTGAACCGGCGCAGCACCTCGCTCTCCTACCGGATGCTGAGTTCGATGCAGGGCTCGCTGGGGATCGGCGCCAACATCGCCAACTGGACACCAGACGAAAACGCGCTGGCAAAACGATTGATCGCCGCTTACCACCAGGTGCAGCCGACGATTGTGCAGGGAGAGCTTTACCGGCTGATCTCGCCTATAAATGGCAGCGAGTTCTCGGCAACCCAGACGGTGAGCAAGGACAAGAGGCAGTCGGTGGTCTTCGTCTTCATACACTCGACCCAGGAGGGGCATCTCTTCCCGCTGCTGAAGCTGAAGGGACTCGACCCGGCAGCCAATTACACGCTCAGTTCCATCGAGGGCAAGACCTGGCCAGGAACGCCGCAGACGGCCAGCGGCGCCTGGTGGATGAACCACGGACTGGAGATGGACATGGGATTCCGGGGAGACTTTCAGGCGGCAGCTTTCCGCCTGGACCGGCGGTAGATAGCATTCAGGTAGAGTTCAAAACGCAAAACGCGAGGAGGGCGCATGCTCTCCTCGCGTTTTGTTTTGCGCGCCGAAGCGATCGCGTCAGGCTGCTTCAGGCGGGGTTGGGGTAATCTCGAACTCGACGTGCTGCGCGCCGAGATAGGGATGGTGTGCGGTGAGGCGCACTTTGCCGGGTATTTCGCCGGCGCGAATCCAAACGGCGCCGGTGCCTCCGATGAGCGAGAAGGGATTGTCGCCGATGAGTTGAGCCGGGCCGGTGAGCTCGAAGTGGATGGCATCGTTGGCGAAGGGACGGATGGCGTCGAATTCGTCGGTAACGCGCAGGACAACGCGAGTGGTGTCGGCTCCGTCGGCAATTAACGCGGTGTCATCGGGCAGCAGCGTGAATTTCTGATCGATTCCCTTGCCCGACATGCTGCGCGAGATGACTTTCTTGCCCCGGATGTACCCCTCAATGCGGAGATCGTCCCAGCCTACGCGGACATCGTGAGCATCGACAGAGAAGGGCGCGTATTTGAGATGCGGGAACTGCTTGCGGTCGGGATCGGCTTCGGCTACCAGCTTATCGCCAACGTAGAACTTGAGGTGATCGCAGTTGGAAGAAACCAAGGCCCTGGAGAAGCCGATGCTCTCATCGCCGCGCGCCCAGTGGAAGGCGGGCGCCAGGACAATCTCCTCGTCCGGATCGCACTGCGAGCGATAGAAGCCTGCCGCTGGCTTGGGCTCGCGGAAGATGTCGGTGACGCCGTGGTAGCAGATGCGGTCGCCGGAGCCGAAGTTGCTGTGGGTGTTGTAGTCGAAGGCGCACCAGGCGATGCCCCCGGCGTACTGCGGATCGGAGGCCAACTGGTCATGCACGCGCGCGTGGCGCACGGTGTGTTCGCGCACGCGCTCGACGTTGTCGATGGTCTTGGTGGGGAAGGTGTGGCCCACGAATTCGGTATTGAGATAGAGAGGATGATTGGGTGCCTTGAGCGGCCAGCCGAAGTCGTTCATGGTGAAGACATCTTCGAGGAATTCGGACTCTTGGAAGTAGCGGATGCCGCCGGTCTGGCGCGAAGGATCGAGCTTGTGCGCCATGGCGTTGGTGCGGGTATAGAAGTCGTGGCTGTCGAGCGACTCGTTGATGCGCACACCCCAAAGAATGATCGATGGGTGGTTCCAGTCGCGGCGAATCATGCGGCTCACGTTATCGACGGAGATGTCCTGCCAGGGCAGATCGCCAATGTGCTGCCAGCCGGGAATCTCTTCGAGCACAAGCAGGCCGATCTCATCGCAGGCATCGAGGAAGTGGCGCGACTGCGGGTAGTGGGAGGTGCGGACGATGTTGCACCGGAGGTTCTTGCGCAGGATGACGGCATCCTGGCGCTGCACGCGGGCGGGCATGGCCTGGCCTACCCATGGGAAGGTCTGATGGCGGTCGAGGCCGCGCAGCTTGATGACCGTGCCGTTGAGCGAGAAGCCCTGCGGCGTAAAGCGCGCCTCGCGGAAGCCGATTCGGCGCGTGTCGTGATCGAGCAGATGGTCGCCGCGCAGTAGGCGCACTTCAACGCGATAGAGCTTCGGCGAACGCAGATTCCAGAGTTCGATGGCGCCAAGATTGTCGAGGTGAAGGGTGCGTGGTGAGTTTTCGCCCGTCGGCAAATCCTGCTTGGACTTGGCAAGCAGCTTATCGCCGTCGTAAAGCGCCGCTTCCAAACTCAGCCCGCTTTCCAGAGCTTTGTTGGCGCTCATCAGGAAGCACTGCACATCCAGCGCCGGATGACCGGAGAGTACGTTCTTGGGTTGCGCGAAAATGTTTTCAAGGAAAGTGGGAGAAACGATGCGCAGCGAGACTTCGCGATAGATGCCGCCGAATGTAAGGTAGTCCACCTCATAGCCGAAGGGAGGAATGTCCGCCCGCTCGCTGGAATCGACTTCCACGGCAAGCACATTCTTGCGGTCAAAATCGACGTGGGGGGTGAGTTCAAAGGAAAACGGCGTGAAGCCGCCTTTGTATTCGCCCAGATACTCGCCGTTGAGCCAGACCTTGGAGGCGGTCATCACGCCTTCAAAGTCAACAAAGACGCGCTGGCCGCGCGTCTCGGCAGGCAGGCGGAAGCGGCGGCGATAGACGGAGACAAACTCGTAGGACTTTTCGTCGAAGCTGTGCCACGGCTCGCGGAGATTGGTATGGGGCACGGTGACGCGAGTAAAACCCGAGTCGTCGAAGTCGCGGGCATGGGCCGCGTCCGAGGCGGTGGGGCTGAAGCGCCAATTGCGGTTGATGGGCAGCACCATGCGCCCAGTTGCTGCAGGGGCCGATTCGGCGGCATAGCCGGGCAGGCCCGAGGCGACCGTTGCGCCGGCAACAATCGCTCCTGTGGTCTTGAGAAAATCGCGACGATCCATGTGTCTCCTCAATTCGTAAAAATACGTGAACAGTTGCGGCGCCCCATCAATGCCGTGCGGATGGGCCGGCCTTCTCTGCATAAACAAATTGTTGAACTTCCGCCCGTTCCTTGTCGATTTCGGCCAGGTGTTCCGCGCGAAGTTTCTGATAGACCTCGAATTCCTTTTGCGCACGGTCCTTTTGTCCGACGTGAACATAATCGGTTCCCAGACGGTAATGCGCGTCGGAAAGATTTGGGTCCAGTTCCAGCGCGCGCACATACTCTGGAATTGACTTTTCATACTCATGCTGGTCGGCGTAGATGTTGCCCAACTGCACGTGGGCCTCGGGGAGCTTGTCATCCAGCGCGATCGCCTTTTTCAGCAGTGACTCGACCGCCTGAAGGTCCAGGCTGGCGTCTCCCACGCGCTTTCCCTTCCACAAACTCAGCGCGTAATAATACTGGGCCAGCGCGTCGTTGGGTTTCAGCTCGGCATAACGCTGGAATCTCTGGATTACCTCTCCAGCCTGACCTGGAGAACTGTCATAGGCCTTGGAGAGAAAGAGGTAACAGCGCGCGTCGGCGGGGTCCAGGTCAGCAGCGGCTAGCAGAGCCTTGACCGCCTCGTCGTACTTTCCGCGCAGGTCCAGAGTCATTCCCAGGCCGATCATCAGCCGGGGAGAGCTCGGATAACGCCGGGTCGCTTCCTGGAAGACTTCGATGGCCGGTTCATAGGTTCTGTGGAGAAGCAGCTCGCTTCCCCAATCGAAGAGGTTGTCCTCGCTGGGGTCCAAGTGAGCCGCGGTCTCAAACTCGTTGGCCGCCGCGATGTACTTTTCGTCTTTCTCTTCGATCTGGCCGAGCAGGTTGTGCAGCTCGCCGGTGTTCTTATTTGGCAAAATGCTCTGCACCAGCTTCCTTGCCTCAGCAAGCCGCCCGGTGAGGAAATAAGCCAGCGCTAGATCGTAGCCGTTGTCGTAAGAAGAAGGGTCAATACGCTGCGCCTCTTCGAGCTTTGGGCACGCTTCCGCAATCTTTCCCGACTGAATGTAGAACTCGCCCAGATTATGGTTGGCGTCGAAATCCTTGGGTTCCAGTTCGAGCGCCTTGCGGAACTGCTCGCCGGCCAATGAGGCTTTTCCGGCATGGAAGAGTGTCGTCGCCAGATTGGTCCGGGCAACCGCCGAGCCGGGCTGCAAGCGGACCGCGGTTTGCAGGTGTTCGATGGCTTTGGCATTCTGAGAGAGGGAGGCGTAAACCAGTCCCATCAGTTCATGAATGGCAAAGCTGTTGGGCGCGTGGGGTAATAGCTCTTCTAACTGAGATGCCGCCTCCGCGTATTGGCCGGCTTCGTATTGCGATACCGCCGACTGATACTGGCGGTCGAGTTTCTGCTTCTGGCTCTCCGGGACCTGGGCGAAGACCAGACAGGCTTGAAAAAGACACGCGAGCAGAGCGCAAAGAATTGCAAATCGAAATCTAGGCCTCTGGCTCACTGTTCTCCCGATGACAGAAATATCGTTGTATTGACAGAAGAAAGCCCCGGGAAGGCGCCCGAAAGGCGCGCCTTCCCAGGGCATTTTCATCTTAACTCAGTAGTACAGCTTCAGAGCAAACTGGATCTGGCGCGGATCGAAGGGAGCATCGCGAGTGGATCCAATTTCGCCGAAGTTGGGGTTGGTGTAGTTGCCCGAACCGGAGATGGCGATCACGCCATTGCCGCCGAAGTTCGGAGCGTTGAAGTTCGGATGGTTGAGTACGTTGAAGAACTCCGCGCGGAACTGCATGGAGTAGCGTTGGCTGAACTGGAATGCCTTGAATGCCGACACGTCCAGGCGATGGAATCCCGGTCCAGTGGTCGTCGAGGAGCCTCCGCCCAGATAGCCGGTAAGGCTTGTCTGAGCGATGCATCCTGTGGGCAGCGATGGGTTCCCATCCTCGCAGGGTTGCGCGAAGGCACCCGCATTGCCAAACCAGAATGGCTCCCCATGCGAGCCGCCGGTTGGAATCTCGGTCTTGACTCCAAGTTTCTGGCTCTGCCCTGCGACCTTCAGAACGTTGCAGTTTGTTCCCGCGGTTGTCCCGGTCGGGCAACTCAGAGTGATTGGCTGGCCGCCCTGAAGCGTAGCGATCCAGTTTCCGCTCCACCCGCCGACAATTGCATTGGCGAGTCCGCCCTGGTTCAGGAATCGCTTGTTCTTGCCGAAGGGAAGCTCATAGCCGCCGCTGAAGTGGACTACCTGTGCAATATTGAAGTCGGCCAGACCCCAATCGAACTTGGGTCCAAGCCCCGGCACGTCGGGAGCGCGATAAGCGCCCACGCTGCCGCCGTTCAGCTCGTCGGCGGCATCCGACATGGTCTTCGACCAGGTGTAGGCGAGCAGGTAAGTCAAGCCGTTGTCGAACTGCTGTTCCAGCTTGGTCTGCAAACCGTTGTAGTTGCTGTGTCCCACCGTTGCAAAGTAGCTCGAACCTTGCCCGAAGTCCGGGAACGGAACTTCATTATTGCCCGAGGCGAGGGTATCCGATGTGCTATGCCCCTTGGGCAGGATACTGGTCACGTTGTTGGCGCTCACGCCTGCCTGCAGGTCCGAACCGTCCGTGAAGACATAAGCGACCTGCGCGGACAAGGTGCGGGTGATCGAGTATTGCAGCGTGAGGTTGGTGCTGAAGGTGCGCGGGGTTTGGTAATTGAACTGAAGTCCTTCCAGTGCCAAGCCCGGAGCGGCCACGTTCGCAGGAGTAAATGGGATGCAGGAGAAACCGGACTCGAAGGTCGCGGTGCCGCCCGGACCCGGCGTTCCGCCCGACTGGCAGTTGGCAGTGGCAAACGGCGTGTTTACGCTGACGGGGTAGACGGTGCTGTCAGCGCCAACCGGGGTGTAGTGGAAGTTGTAGACAAAGGGATAATTCTCGCCGATATTGGGGCCGTATCCCTGGTTCTCAAAGGAGTTGAAGAAGAGTCCAAAGCCGCCGCGAACCACCAGCTTTGGATCGACCTGATAGGCGAAGCCCACACGCGGCGCAAAGTTGTACTTTTGCGTCTGGATCAACCCTTGGCCCCATTTGTTTGTCTGCACCAGCGTGATGTGATCCTGGGCCAGCGTGTTGTAAAAGCTGGGAGACAGGGTTCTCACATCCTTGCCGGAGGCCGGAACAATGTACTCCGGAGAGTTGTCGGGAGGGCCATAAGGCACAAAGTTGGCCTGTCCGCCATTGGTTTCGTTGATCGGCCCGAAGTAATCCCAGCGCAGACCGAGATTGAGAGTCAGTTTGGAAGACATCTTCCAATCGTCCTGGAAGTACGACGCCAGGTAGGTCTTTGCATCGTAGGTCTTGTTGATGTTGGAGGCGTAGACGCCGTCGGCGCCGCCGGAATAGTTGATACCATTCGCGACGGTCGCCGGCGCTGGCGGCAGCAGGAATTGCGCAATGCCCGTCGTGCTGGTGTTGTTGTCCACAACATCGGTGTACTGGCCGTTATAGTCGAAGTCGCCGCGCGACCACGCCGGCTGCAGGGTCGAGAACTTTACGTGCTGATATTCCAAGCCCATCTTGAAGCTGTGCTTGCCGTAAATCTTCGTAAAGTCGTCGGTAATCTGCAGGGTTTGGCTGATCTCGTCCGAAGGCAGGAAGTTGTTGCTGCCCAGGGTGGAAAGTCCGCCAAATCCGAATTGCGGCAGGCCGCCGTTTTCGTCGCCCTGCTCCATACCCTGTTCATTGATCCCGAACTGTTTCGGGATGTCTGCAACTCCGCCCTCCGGCCCGTAACGGGTGGTGTGCAGGTGGGCAAAGCCGCCGCGCGCCACGTTGACCGTGCTGGGCGAGAAGACGTGGGTATAGGCCGCAACCATCTGTGAGGATTTCGCAGTCTGGATGCCCTGCTGGAAGGCGCCGCCGTCGGCTATGCCGCCAAAGGGTCCAGGAATATACTGCGGATCGTCCACGTAGCTGAAGCGGGCGAAAGCCTGATCCTTTTCCGTGACGTTGTAATCCACGCGAGTGTCAAAGGATGTGCTGTGCTCGAAGAGGTTGGGACTCGAGTAAAAATTTGAAGAGACTCCCGTCGTCTTTGGCGTCGGGAAGAGATTCAACAGCTTGACAGCGTTCGAGTCGATCCGGCCGGAAGGAATTTGATTCAGGCCGCAGGAAGCGAGCGTAAAGCTCGCTGTGGAGGCTGCACACGTGCCAAATGGATCGCGAACATAACCTGTAGCTGTCGCGATGCGGCCGGAAACGGGATCAAGAATGCCCGATGTAACCGACCGGGTTGTCGCAGGATCAAGGACTGTGCCCTGCGGAATTAACCGACCCAGAGCATCGGTCTGTGCGGGAGTCGAAGTACTCGGGGTGATGTAGATGTCGGAGAGATTTGTGTAACCGCTGCTGCGCTCGGTCGCGGTGGGCACGGAAAGTCCGCTTTGCGTATTGCCCTGCACGCGGCGCTTGCTCTCAATATCCCCAAAGAAGAACAACTTGTTCTTGATGACCCGGCCGCCGATGGTGCCGCCGAACTGGTTCAGGCGGAGTTCGCCTTTCCCAGATTGCTCGAACCAATCGGCCGCATCGAGCTTATCGTTGCGGAAGAACTCCCAGACGTCGCCATGCAAGCTGTTGGTGCCGGATTTGATGGTGGCGTTGAGCACCGCGCCGGCGGAGCGGCCCAGCTCGGCGCTGAACTCGCCGGTCTGCACCTTGAACTCCTCGATGGCGTCCACCGGAGGCAGGATGACGTAGTTGGTGCCGTTGAGGAAGTCGACGGCGTTGGAGTTGTCGTCGATACCGTCCAGCAGGTAGTTATTCTGCGAGGGGCGCAGGCCGTTGGCGGAGAATGCGCCCGAAGCGGCGTTGCCGCGGGTGTCGGCCTGGGGCGTTTGCGCGCCGGCGCCGAGCTGGGCAAGGAAGGTAAAGTTGCGTCCGTTCAACGGCAGGCTGTTGACGGTATGCTCAGTGACCACCTGGCCGACCGACGCATCCTCGGTTTGCAGCAGCGGAGGAGCGGTGGTGACCTCGACGGTTTCCGTCGCGGCGCCCGGCTTGAGTTGAACGTTGACCATCAGGTTCTGCGAGACGTCCACCATCAGGTTCTGCTGGGTGGTCTTGGCAAAGCCCTTCGCGGTGACAGTGATGGAGTAGTGTCCGATTCTGACCGGCGAGAAGGTGTAGAGGCCGTCACTGCTGGTTTTGGTTTGCAGGGTCGTACCCTGGTCCTTGTTCAAGAGCGTCACTGACGCGTTGGCAACAACCGCGCCGCTGGTGTCCTGAACCGTACCAGTGATCGATCCTTCGTCCACCTGGCCAAATGCGTACCGACTTGAGACCAGGAGGAGACATATAGCCGCGAGGGTCAAGCAACCAAATGCTCGAACCCACTTGACGGCGTTGCGATCATGGGCCATCCGAATATCCTCCGTGTACTTCAGTGAGTCTTCGGTATTCTCTCGGGAACTTCCACCCACTGGAATAGTCAGGGGGAATCCATTCCCATTGAGCCGCCGAGGAAGCGATTACAAACGACACTGTAAACGGTTACAATGGCGACGGGAAGAACTGTAGTACATTCGTCTAAATTTTGTCAACCAAAAGTTGTAGACGATTCTTTTGGCGTCAATCAGAGGTCTGCAAAACAGGGAGCAGGAGGTTGGACCGACGCTCCGATTCCGGGTGAAACATTGAACAGAATCAGCAGTATACCTCGAGATACTGAGCCGGTTGGCGCTTCCGTTGATAATCGTTTGGCCTGAGCATATAATTCGCCCAGCCGAGCTTTGACCGATCGGGCGCGAGGCGGAGCGCAGGGATTTCGCCCTTGTGAGGTTTGCCCATGGAGATCGAAATTTGCCCAGGCGCGGAGATCGGCTCGGGGTTGGTTGCCGATCCCGGATTGCCGGCGGACCTCTCCAAGCGGACCTTCCTGCGCGCGGCGAGCCTGCTGGCGGCCGGCCTGCTGCTGCCCCAGGCGCGGGCGGAGGAAACTGCGCGCATCGTGGCCGGTTCCGGTCACAAAGTCCTCTTGGTCATCGTGGGCGGAGTGCGCCACGACGAGAGTTTCTCGCCCGATGGGCTGGTGAACATTCCCCACCTCTCGGCGGATCTTCTGCCGCAATCGCTCTTGTACCGCCATGTGCGCAACGAGGGAGTGACCGCGCACTTCAACGCGATTTCCAGCATACTGACCGGCAACTGGCAGCATGTGGACGACTGGGGCAATCTGGCCCCGACCACGCCCACGCTCTTTGAGCAATTCCGCAAGGGGCTGGGCGCAGACAAGAGCAACACCTGGGTGGTGGCCAGCAACAAGGCGCTGACCAGCCTGATCGGCGCCAGTTCGGATTCCAATTACGGCCCGGCATATGGCGCCAACGTGGTCTTTCCCAAGCAACTGATGCTCACCGCTGTGGTGGACGCGCTTCGCGGCGGGCGCACCGCCAACATGGCGGACCGAAGCAAGGTGGAGGCCGAGTTGGAGAGCGCCATGGCCGGGAGCAACTATGAAGGGCTGGGCTGGAACGTCTTCGACGCCGCCGACCGGCTTGATCCCCGCGTACGTAGCACGATCCAGAACGCCATTGCCAGTTTTGTCCGCGGCGGCGGGCCGACCTCCGGCGACGAACTCACGTTTTTCATGAGCCGCGAGGTGATGCGCAAGTTTGCCCCGCAAGTGTTGGTGGTGGTTTTTTCCGACGTGGAAGTTGCGCACTTCGGCTCCTATGCCATGCACATGGCGGGCATCCGCACGGCAGACCGGCTTGCCTATCAACTGTGGCAGGAGGTGGAAGCCAACCCGGAGTACAAGGGGAAGACGACCATGGCGATCCTGCCGGAGTTCGGGCGCGACCCCGACGGCTCATCGACCAACGGATTCTTCAATCACCGCGCCAACACGGATTCAACCCGTGACACTTGGATGATGGCGTTAGGCGCGGGCATCGACAAGCCTCAGATCATCGAACGCCCGATTCACCACATCGATCTGTGTCCCACGCTGGCTGGCCTGCTCGGCTGCCCGCGGATGGATGAGCAAGGCCGCGCGATTGCCGAGATTAGCGGTTAGCGCAATAAGCCCGCGTCAGACGGGATCAGTTGAGATAGGAAGGAAGTATGCGGGAGAAAGACAAGCTGCCGGAGAATCTTCAGAATGCTTTGAGCAATGGCCTGCTCAAGCGCCTGCCGATCACCTTTCTTCCTTTCGTCAATCAGCAGCTCAACCAATGGGATCATCTATTTCCCAACGAGCGGCAGTCGATCGAGAGGCTTTTGCTTTATGTTGCGGACTTGAGCTCGGAGCAATCTGCCGATCTCTTCCGCGATGTGGTTGAAATCGAAGAGAAGATGGGGGTACGCCAGTGGGAGTTCTCGACCACTGAGCAGACTATCCAAAATTCCTCGTTGCTGGCCCGTTCGCCGTACTTTCAGGATTGGCGTCGGGCGGTGCAGGCGGTCTACGATGCAGCCGACAGTCATGCGCTGAAGACCAGCGGCGCGGCGGTAAAGCCGGAGAATCGCTTGGTCCTGCTCGACATTCCTCTGCCTTTGCCCGCCGATGCAGCCAGCGTTTGGCGCCGGTGGCAGGGAATCGGCCAGCCAATGAAACTCGATCTCGGGCTATCCAGCGGAAAAGCGAGTGCGCTGGAACTGCTTCTCACCGGCATTCCCAACGCGGACGGCGGGCGTTCCGGCGGATTGCTGGATGCTGCCCGGAGCCGTTCCGATGCTTCTTCCGCTGACGCTTGGGTGATCGATGCGGGAAGAAGCCTGGTCGATGCCGCGCTTGGGCAGGAGTCTTCCACCACGAACGCGGCAAAAGCGATCCTGTTGAGCAATGGGAGACTGGACCTCTACCGGCAGAGCTTTTCGCACGAGATGAACACCATGCACAAAGACCTAGCCGACGCGGACGCAGTCTTCGACCGCCTGCGCAAAGTCGATGTCACGCCGTGGTGCCCTGCGGAAGTGGCCGAGGAACCAGCCGTGCGGGAGTTCTTGCGGTCGCTGTATCTGACCGGCAACGGAGCCGTGATCTATGGCAACTCCTTCGTGGAATGGGCGGCCTCGGAGGCATTCCACCGCGCCCGGCCCTCTTTTCTGGCAGCGCAATTTGGAGTGCGCAGCAAGCCCAAGCCCTTTACCGGCGTGGCCGTCTTCGACAATCCCGACCAGGTGAACCCCTTGCCGGCCGTCGACGACTTGCCGGGCAGCGCCGTGGACGCACAAATGCTGGCGCTCTATGTGTGGTTGGCCGCCTACCGTTACCAGGAGTACCAGAGTTCAACCGTCTGCGTCTGTTTAGCCGAGAGCCTCTCTCAAGCCTATGTGGTCGCGCCGCGCGAGTTTACTCTCTGGCAGGAAACGGAACCGGTCACTCTCGACCGGCTCCACCACGCACTGCGCGCCTGGATTACATAGCCGGATGCGCGGATTGATCGACAATTTGAAAAAAATCTGGCCAGGATGCTATTCTGCGGACACTTCGCCGGGGAATACGGAACTTATCAGAATGACGCATCACAACAACCACCAATGCCTTTCCCGGCGGTCCGTACTCAAGAACATGGGGCTAGCACCATTGCTATTTCGCCCGGCGCCCTTTTATGGATACTCGTTTCTCTTCGGCGCGCCAAATACCTTTCCGGCTCTCGATTCCGCGTTCCCTTTCTCCGATCCGCGGCTGACTCCCCACTATCCGGAAAAATCTCCTTTGGCTGATGTGCTCCGTCTGGTAGCGCCAGGTTCGGATGAGTACATTACCGAAAAGTATGCCGTTGAAATCGAGTCCCTCTTCAAGGAATGGAGCCAGGCTCTCAAGTCGTCGGCTCACGATGTTTCAATCTTGTTGAAGTTCCTGGACCTTGCAATCGAAGCGTCTCCTCTGGCCCCCATTAAGGAAATTCCACTGCGCTCCGGATACGGAATCGATGCCGTGCGAAGGCAATTTCCCGGCAGCGTGGTTTCAGGCCGCGAGCGATTTCTTCAGGAAATCCAGGGTTGGCTGGGGCAAATCACACGAGTCGAGACCGCCGAATTTGAAATCTATAGCATCGAAGTGATCGCTTCCGCTCCGCTGACGGTTCGCCTGGAAATCCGCTATGACCTGGTGGCCAGCGGGAATGACGAGCGGCATGAGGAGCGGGTCGGAAGCTGGCGCACCGAATGTTTTCGCGATGAAGCGCAGATGTGGAAAGCGCGCAAGTGGGAAACTGGCGAAGAAACTCTCAGCGTCATGCACGGGCCGGCGTTCATTGATGTAACTTCTCAGGCTCTTGGCGGAACGGCATCCTATAACAGGCAATTGCTGCGCGGCGTCGATCATTGGCGCACGGTTCTGGACGGCGCAATCGGCACGGACGTATACTCCAACAACGGCTTGGCCGTAGGCGACTTCGACAATGACGGCTTCGACGATTTCTATGTATGCCAGCCGGCCGGTCTTCCCAACCGGCTCTATCGCAATCGCGGCGATGGAACTTTTGAAGATGTAACGGAGAAAGCCGGTGTCGGCGTGCTGGACAATACCGCGTGCGCTCTCTTTGCCGACTTTCAAAACAAGGGGCTCCAGGACCTGCTCGTGGTTTGCGGCACTGGTCCTCTGCTCTTTCTGAATCAAGGCAACGGAACCTTCTCGCTCAAACGCGATGCCTTCAAGTTTGCGCGTTCTCCGCAGGGAACTTTCACCCACGCGGCAATAGCCGACTANNATGGAACCTTTGTCGAGACGACTGAAACAGCGGGCTTGAATGTCGATAACGACCGCTATAGTTTCTCTTGCGCGTGGGGCGATGCTAACTCCAACGGCCTGCCCGATCTTTTTGTGGTTAACGATTTCGGCAGCTCGCAGTTATATCGCAACAACGGCAACGGAACCTTCTCCGTTGTCTCGCATGAAGCTCAGGTNNCAAAGAGTTTCCGGACAAAAGCAGTTCCACGAGAAGGCTCCGCAGAATATCCGCGAACTCTATCAGCGGCACGCACGCGGCAATGCGCTTTATCGCAACCAGGGAGACGGAACGTTTCAAAACGTCGGGCGGCAAGCTGGCGTGGAAATGGGCCGCTGGTCCTGGTCGTCGGATTTCTGGGACTTTGATCACGACGGTTACTCCGACTTATATGTCTCCAATGGGTATCTTTCCGGATTGGATCGCAACGACCTGGCCAGCTTTTTCTGGCGGCAGGTGGTAGCCAAATCCTCTGAGGACGCTACCGGCGCGCTGGCTTACGAGCGGGGATGGAATGCCATCAACGAATTGGTCCGCTCGGACTCGACCTGGCACGGCTATGCGAGAAATGTGATGTTCTCCAACAACCGCGACGGAACCTTCTCCGAGGTTTCCGGTCCGGTTGGACTCGATTTCATCGAGGATAGCCGCACCTTTGTTCTCGCCGATCTCGACCACGATGGACGGCTGGAAGTTATCCTCAAGAATCGCAATGCTCCGCAGTTGCGGATTTTGCATAACTCGATGAAGGATATTGGCAGTTCGATCGCATTCTGCTTGCGCGGACATACGAGCAATCGCGATGCGATCGGAACCGCTATCACCGTGGAAGCTGGCACTCTCCGTCAGACAAAGTATCTGCAGGCAGGTTCAGGTTTTCTGGCCCAGCACTCCAAAGAGCTGTTCTTTGGCCTCGGAAATCCGGAAGGAACTATCCGGGCAGTTATCCACTGGCCAAGCGGGTCAACTCAGGAATTCAGCGGCTTGCCGGCAAACCACCGCATCGAAATCGGGGAGGGCTCTGCTGAATTTGCGGCCAAACCCTTCGCTGCAACAGTCGCGGCCTATACGCAGGCAGGCCCTTCGCCGGTGGTGGAACCGCTGCCTTCACAGGTCGGCACTTGGCTCATCGAACCCTTGAAAGCGCCAGCGTTTTCCCTGCCCGATCTTGCCGGCAACATACGGGAACTTCGCTCATTTCACGGCGGCTTCGTGCTGCTCAACTTTTGGGCAACAACGGCGCCATTCTCCCTCGATCAGTTGCGGCTACTGAATCGCCGCCGTCAGACGCTTGCCACGGGACAGATTGACGTCTTGGCTGTAAACGTTAACGAGTCCAGCGACGTTCAAGCCGCGCGGTTTTTCGCGACTAAGGAAGAGCTTTCCTTTCCGGTTCTATTTGCCACCGAAGATGTAGCCGGAATTTATAACATCATCTATCGCCATCTCTTCGACCGTCGCAGAAATCTGGGAATCCCAACCTCATTCCTGCTGGACAGGGAGGGCAGGATCGTCAAGGTCTATCAAGGAACAATAGATCCTGAGCATCTGCTGGAAGACGTGAAGTCGATCCCGGCCACGGCTGCCGATCGCATGAGGAAGGCTATTCCGGTCAGCGGAGAACTCTATCTGGGCGCGTTTTCACGCAATGACTTTACTTACGGCGTAGCTTTCTTCCAGCACGGTTATCTGGAGCAGGCGGCCGAGTCCTTTCTGGAAGCCGTCGCCTCCAAGCCAGACGATCCAGACGCATACTACAACCTGGGCACGCTCGGTCTGCGAAGAAACAATTTTGTTGAGGCGCGCAATTATCTTGAACGGGCTTTAAAACTGCGCCCGAATTATCCCGAGGCTTGGAACAATCTGGGCATGATGGCCGCCCAGGAAGGTCATCCCGAAGAAGCTATTCAACACTTTCAGCAGTCGCTGCTGCTTCGGCCCAGGTACGCCATCGCACTGCTGAATCTGGGCAATGTATACAGACGGCAGCGGGATTTTGACAAGGCTGAGGAATCCTTGAATCATGCGCTCGAAATTCAACCCGACGACCCTGAAATCGACTACAGCCTCGGTATGCTCTACGCCCAGCAAGACCAGCTGCAACGCGCGTTGGAGTATTTGCAAAAAGCGATCGAACTGCGTCCGGACTACCCCGAGGCATTGAACAATCTTGGCGTTCTATTCGTCCGCGGTCAGGATTACTCCAAGGCGGAGGAAACATTCAAGACTGGCATACGCGTCGCGCCGGACTACGATCAGTCCTATCTCAATCTTGCCCGTCTGTATGCGATGCAAAACAACAAGGATAAAGCAAAAGCTGTGTTACTGGAACTGCTGCGCATCCGTCCACAGGATGAGGGCGCGAGAAAGGTATTGGATACTCTGCAATGACTGCCTCGATGCGTACTTCAATCGACGCCGGAAGAATACGCGGCCGTGCCGTGCCTCATCCTATGATCGGAATCGTCAAAACATGGTCGAGGGCAGGAGGCACTCTCTCACTGTTGGCTATGCTATTGGTTTTTCAGGCACGCGCGGTCCAGCAGCAATCCTCAAAGACGTCCGCCAGATTCCCGCAAGTGGAAGAGATGATGCAGCAAGGCCATCTTGATGAGGCCAAGACCGCAATGCTGAAGGAACTCCAGCGGAATCCTTCCAGCGTTGACGGTTACAACCTGCTGGGAATTATCGAAAGCGACCAGCAGGATTACACGAATGCCCTCGAGGCATTCCAGAAAGCCTTGCAACTTGCTCCTAACTCTACAAAGACTCACAATAATCTTGGGAACGTTTACGCCGACGAGAAGAAACTTGACCTCGCGGAAAAAGAATTCCGGACTGTTTTGCGCCTTAACCCGGCGAATCGCGACGCCAATTACAACCTGGGTGTGCTTCTGATGGCCAATGGGTCTCCTGCCCAGGCCATTGCGCACTTTCAACGTGTGCATCCAACCAATCTTGCCACTAGCTTCCACCTAATTGGTGCTTACTTCCAGTGTAAACGCACAGCTCAAGCGTTGCAGTTGGCTACACTGATTTCCGCGCAATACAAGAACGACGTCCAGGCGCATTTCACGCTCAGCGCGCTGCTAGCGTCGGAAAAGCAGTATAAAGCCGCTCAACTCGAATTGGAAAAGGCTGATGCTTTGCAGCCCGGAACCTTCGAGATTCTATATAACCTGGGTCTGACGTATTTACTCAATGCCGACAACTCCAAAGCGGAACTCGCATTGACCAGGGCGCTAACGTTGAAGCTAGGATCGCCCGATACTCTTTACTTGCTTGCGAAGGTCTACAAAAACGAGTCGCGCCCTCTTGACGCCCTCGATTTGCTGATTCGCGCGCATAAGATCGCGCCCGAGAATACGGACATTATCTTGCTCATGGCTCAGGTCAGCATGTCTCAGAATTATTTTGAAGATGCGATACCTCTGCTCGAATCTGGCATTCAGATTGCCCCCCTGAGGCCTGATCTGCGCGCCGCCCTGGGCAAGAGTTATTTCATGGCCGGCAATGTAGATAAGGCCATTGAAGAGTTTAAGAAATTGCTCGAGATTGATAAATCGGCAAGCTCTTACGCATATCTCGGGCTTTCTTACCGGAATCTTGGACGGTTTGATGAGGCAAATCAGTATTTTCAGCAAGGTCTTAAACTGGACCCGCATAACATTTCCTGTTTGTTCAACCTGGGTTTTATTGCGGAGCGACAGGGAGATTCCGCCGAAGCCGAAATTATGTTCCAGAACGCGCTGCGCTTTAACCCGGATTATCCGGACGCGCTGTTGGAACTGGCCAACCTTCGCATCGCGGCCGGAAAGTTTTCCGAGGCGGAGGAACTGCTGCGAAAATACGTTCGAGTTAGCCGCAACCCGGCTACTGGATACTACAAACTCGCGAAGGTCGAGAGAAGTCTGCATGAGACAGCTGCAGCCGAACGGGATTTGAGCGTATTTCAGACTCTATCCAAAGACGCTTCAGTCGGCCCCTATCCCTTCGAGCATCTATTTGACTATCTCGACAATCGTTCCAAACTCGCTCCAGAAGCCCGTGAACAACTTGACTTGACGGAGCTTTCCGATCAGGTCAATAAGCATCCCGATCAACCGGAAGATTTATACATGCTGGCCGAGGCTTATCTGAAATCAGGAAAGATAGACGATGCTAGAAGCACCATCGTGCAACTCGATAAGATTAGTGCCAGCGATTACCGGACTTTGACTGGGACCGGCGTATTGCTCGCCCGCTATCATTTTTACGACGACGCAATCCAGCACTTTCAGGAAGCGCTGATTGCAAATCCCGGCTCGGACGAGGTGATATTCGACCTTGCGAACGCTTACTTCCAGAAACGCAGTTATTCGTTGGCATTGGATACCGCCGGGCAAGTTTCAACGGACGGACGAAAAGACGAGGCCTACCTTGCTTTGCTCGGAGATATCTATGCCCATTTGGGCGACACTGCCCATGCCTCGGAGATTTTCCGCGATGCCATTGGCCGCAATCCGGACGACGATCAGAACTATCTCGCTCTTGGCTTGCTGGAGTTCCGCGAGAACCACGTCGCAGATGCAAAACAAACACTTTTGAAAGGTCAATCCCGCATCCCCGGCTCTGGAAAACTTCTTTGGGGTTTGGGACTCGCCTCAGTTCTGGAAGGGAAGACCGCAGAAGCTGCCGGGCAGTTCGAGCGAGCGGTGGATTTGCTACCGGAGTGGCCTGGAAGCTATTCAATTCTAGGCGTTTTCTACTTTCAAACGGGACAGATCGCCAAGGCCAAAGAAGTGCTGGGCCGTTTCAAGAACAGCAGCGCAAGCGGCAGCTTGGATGTGAACCGGATTGAGCAGGTTTTAGCGCAAGCTCCTGATACCACCCCATCTGGCGATGAGCCCATGCCTATGGCGGACAGAATGCAGTTGCTTCAACTGGCTCTCTCGCTTGCAGACAGGACTTTATGAGAACCTCATTTCACTTTCTTACCAGATTCCTGTTCAGCGCGGCTTTCGTGCTGGTGGCTGTCATCAGCGTATCCGGCCATCGGTTGGTTCGCGCTCAACAGCCTGCCAATACGCCGGACCCTTCTATTCCAGTGCGCTTCACGGACATTCGCAAGGCGGCGGGTATCACCTTTGTTCAGGACTCCACGCAAACCGACGAGAAATACTATTTAGAGACCATGGGCACCGGAGTCGCATGGATCGACTACGATCAAGATGGACTTATGGACCTATACTTCGTCCAATCCGGCGCCACCGACGCATATACGCCGGCCAAGCCATTGCGCTCGGCTCTCTATCATAACAACGGCGACGGAACGTTTACAGATGTTACAGATAAGGCCGGCGTGGGAGGCGAAGGGCATTATGGCCAAGGTGTCGCCGTAGGAGACTACGACAATGACGGCTACCCCGATCTCTATGTAACCGGTTACGGGCGAGCAATACTCTACCATAATAACGGAGACGGGACATTCACCGATGTAACCGTCAAAGCGGGAGTTGGAGACGAGGGAAATTGGTCGACAAGCGCCGGATGGTTCGACTATGACAAAGATGGGTGGCTGGACCTTGTGGTTACCAATTACCTCGATTGGAGTCCTAAGAACAATCTCTGGTGCGGAGAACGCGCTCCCGGTTATCGATCCTACTGCAACCCAGGGAACTATCGGGGGCAGAAGACAAAGCTATACCATAACAATCATGACGGCACATTCACCGACGTCAGCGATAAGTCAGGAGTTGGCCTGCCTGAATCCAAAGGGATGGGATTGGTTTTGGCCGACTTCAATAACGACGGCTGGCCGGATATTGCCATCGCCAACGACACTTGGCCCAATTTCTTATTTCTGAACAATCACGACGGAACTTTCAGGGATGTCTCCCTGATTTCCGGGCTGGCCGCAAGCGAAGATGGACGCTATGAAGCGGGGATGGGCATTGACGCGGCGGACGTGGATGGTGACGGCTTGCTCGACGTGTACATCACCCATCTCGATATGGAATTGAGTCGCCTCTACCACAACAATGGAGACGAGACATTTACGGATGTTACTTATAGTTCAGGAATCGGCAACAAGGCAGTGCTAATGAGCGGAGTGGCCACCAAGTTTATCGATTACGATAACGACGGCTGGCCGGACATCGTGCAAGCTAATGGCGCCATGGTTGACAACGTGAATTTGTATCATAGCCTGATCACTTACAAGGAGCCGCTGCTGATGTTCCATAATCTCGGCAACGGCCATTTTGAAAAGTCGTCTGACTCTCTCGGTCCAGACTTTCTCCGTCCTGTAGCGGGACGCGGGCTTGCCACGGCTGATTTTTTCAACGACGGAGGCGTCGGCATAGCCGTCAATTGCCGCGGCGATTATCCGGAGCTCCTGCGCAACGATGGCGGCAACGCCAATCATTGGCTTGAGGTTCTGTTGATTGGTACAAAGTCCAACCGCGACGGCATCGGTTCCGTTCTGAAGCTGACGGCGGATGGATTCGTGCGGGTCGACCAGGCGAAGGGCGGAACGAGCTATATGTCAGCTAGTGATCCTCGCATTCATTTTGGTCTGGGCAAGCACACCAAGATCGACTCCCTCGTCATCATATGGCCAAGCGGGCAGGTGGATAAGTTGACGAATGTCCAGGTAGATAAAATCATCGCCGTCAAAGAAGGTGTCGGAATCGTGCCCCATCCGTTTCCGAAAGTGACTGTCAAATGAGGCCGGGAACGACTCAAGCAACGATTGAATCGGGTTGCCGGAAAGTCTTCTCAACGGCGATATTCAACGGGTATAATAGCATGCTATGAATATCCCGCGACGACGATTTCTCGGCTCATCTCTCTTCCTGCTCGGCAGCACGCTGACAGATGCCCTTGCAACTCCACTTTGGAAGTGGAAGAGTCCTCTTGTTGTGGAAACCGGAGTATCAGGTTCCGCCACGTCGCCGGTCCAGTTTATCGACGTCGCACAGCAGGCCGGACTGACTACTCCCAATGTGTGGGGCGGCATAGATACTAAGCGTATCATCATTGAAACCAAGGGAAGCGGGCTGGCGTTTTTCGACTACGACAACGATGGCTGGCTGGATATCTACTTGACCAATGGAAGCCGGCTCAATGCGCATTGGGCGCCGGGAAAAGAACCAACCACTCATCTGTACAAGAACAACCGCGACGGCACATTTACCGATGTTACAGATAAGTCGGGACTGGGACGCACCGGCTGGCAAACCGGCGTTTGCGTTGGCGATTACGACAACGATGGATGGGACGATCTGTTCTGCGCATTTTGGGGGCATAACATTCTGTTTCATAACAACGGAAACGGAACCTTTACCGATGTTACCCGGAAGGCCGGCCTTGCGCAGGAAAAGGGCCGCTGGGGCACAGGCTGCACATTCCTCGATTACGACCGGGACGGATTTCTCGATCTTTTCGTGTGCAACTTCGTCAAGCTGGATCCGGACAAGCCGCTTTCCACCAACGACATGAGCTTCTGCCAGTGGAAGGGCGTGCCCACCATGTGCGGTCCGCGCGGCCTGCCGGGTGACACGGACATTCTCTACCATAACAACGGAGATGGAACTTTTACCGATGTTTCAGAGAAGGCGGGCATTCTGAAGCCCGGCCCAAGATACTCGATTTCAGCCACTTCGTACGATTTCGATAACGACGGATGGCCGGACATTTATGTCGCCGTGGATTCGGAACCTAGCATGATGTTCAAGAACAATCACGACGGCACTTTTACCGATGTCGCGGTGATCGCCGGTTGCGCCTACAACGAAGACGGTCACGAACAGGCCGGCATGGGCCTTGGAGTGGCCGACTACGACTGCGACGGCTGGCTCGATATCTTCAAGACGAACTTCGCGGACGACACCTCCGACCTCTACCATAACAACGGCGATGGAACCTTCAGCGATCTGTCGTTCAATTCCGGCGTCGGAATCAACAACAGTTATGTGGCGTGGGGCTGCGGCTTCATCGACTACGACAACGACGGCTGGGCGGACATTGTTCAAGTCAATGGACACGTTTATCCGGAGATCGACAACTATAACTTCGGCGAGAGTTTCAAGAACCCGCGCCTGGTTTACAAGAATCTTGGCAATGGACGTTTCAAGGATGTTTCCGCGGAGATGGGGCCCGGCATCAGCGCGCGTTTCTCCAGCCGCGGTGCGGCATTTGGTGACTATGACAACGACGGCGGCATGGATATTCTGATTCTGAATATGAACGACCTGCCCTCACTGCTTCACAATGTCGGAGGAAACAAACAGAATTGGATCAAGATCAAACTGGTGGGAACCAAGTGCAATCGCACGGCCATCGGCGCTCGTGCGCGGGTTGCAACGGGCAAGCATATTCAGATGGATGAAGTTCATGGCGGCACAAGCGTCATGTCGCAAAGCGACCTCCGCCTGCACTTTGGCCTGGGGAAAGTGGAGACCGTGGATTGGATCGAGATCAAATGGCCGACCACGCAGAAAATCGAACGATTTACGCAGGTAAAGGCGAATCAGATACTCACGATTCGCGAAGGCGACGGCATAGTTTCGACATACAAACCTAAGTCGATGTAGCGCATATTCTGCAATGCGCTGCATCGCGCAAAAGATGGAGCGCGGCCCTCTTCAGCGTGCCGCCGGATAAGTCGGCTGCCCGCCGACCAAAAATTGCTTGACTTCCTTCCGCTGGCGCTCGACCGCGGCAGCCTGTCGCTTCTTGATCTCATCATGCAGTTGGAATTCCTGCCTGGCCTTTTCCTGCTCACCGGTCCGATCATAGGCAACCGCCAGCCGGTAATATGCGTCGGCTAACTCCGGGTTCGCTTCGATTGCCTTGGCGTAAAAGCCGATGGCTTTTTCAAAATCGCGCTGCGAATAATGAAGAATTCCAAGTTGCAGGTAAGCATCGGCGCATTTTGCGTCGAGAGTTATTGCTTTTGTCAGCAACGATTCCACCTGTTGCAAGGACTGCTGGCCAGCTGACTGCGCTTTCCAGATGGCCATTGCGTATAAATAATTCGCGAGAGGGTTTTCAGGCTGTGACTCGGCAAAGCGCGCCAGCTTCGGCTCAACGCACGGCAACGGGTTGGGCGCCGCCATCTCAATCTTGCCCATGAAGGTGTAAGGCTCGGGGTCTGCCGGATTCAAGTCGGAAGCCTGGCAGAGCCGCAGCGCCGCCTCATCATAATGCGCAGCGGAAAAGAGGGCCGTACCCAGCGCCGTCAACAGCCTGGCCGATTTCGGATAAGCCTCCGCGCCTTTTTGGAAGACCTCTTGCGCCTGCAAAACGGCCCGGTGAAGCAGTAATTCGGAACCCCACTCGAAATAGTTTTGCTCGCTGGGATCCAGGCGGACGGCTTGTTCATATTCGTGGACAGCGGCCAAGGGATCGCCCCGTTTCTCAGCAAGCTCGCCTGCCCGCCGATGCGCGTCCGCTTCGTTCCCGCCACTCGTATCGCCTGCTGAATTTGCCGCGCTGCTTCCAGCACCTTCCGGTTTCAGCGTGAGCGTTTCCCGCGTGAGAGCTTCACTGGTTCGTAAGCTGGAATCCGATCCATGGCCGCCCGCCGCGGTCCAATCAGTAACACCCGCCACCGTAAACGCGGGCTTATCGGCAAATTCCATTGTCCGAGTGGGAGAATCGCCGGAATTCGCTGGCGCCACAGAACACTCTCCCGAAACCGCGAGAACTAAGTATATCTGCTTTATCTCTCCCGAAGGCGCAACCACGACCGTGGCTCGGTCGCACAGTCCTGATTTCTTCGCGATAAGTGAATAGCTGCCACTCTTAGGCGCAGAAAATGCAAATGCGCCCGCGGCATCAGTCATCGTATCCAGGCCGCCTGGAACTCCCTCTTGTTCCATCCGAACCCGGGCATCGCTGACCGGGCTACCGGACGAGGCAATAACTCTTCCATGGATGCGAATTGCTCCGGATTGCAGCCGAGCCGCCTCCTGCGCGGCAGCCGCTGGAATCGATGCGCCGAACAGCACCGCAAGGATTCCGAGAGCCGCAAGAAGAGATCGGCAGATCCCGGCTGCATAGAAGGAGCGCATTTTGTGTAACTCGCTCGCAATGGAACCCAAAGCATCCATCTCGGAACTCTGATTCGGTTGTACGATCATCTCCATACCCGCAACTGCCTCATCACCGGATAAGCCGTCTGCTCGTCGATGAGAACAGTCTCATTCTATCCGAACAAACTGGGAAAACCGCTTTATCCGCCGCTGCCCAATCGGGCGCCCGCCGCCGGTGCTGCTCAGGAACGTGAACCCGGACTATCACCACTGGGTAGAGATGAAGCTGGTGGGCGGCCCGAAAAGCCCGCGCGACGCCACTTGCGCCACGGTGTACCTGAACGCCAACGGGATGCGCATGCGTCAGGATGTGCTGGCCAGCGGTAGCTATATTTCGTCGAACGACCGCAGGCCTCACTTCGGGTTGGGGGACGCGACCGACGCGGGTACGGCCGAGATTCACTGGCCTTCCGGCGCCAGGGAGACGGTGAAGCTGCTCGCGGTGGACCGCATCTACACCATCACCGAGGGCCAGGGAATTACCGGCGCGATGTGCAACAGCAGGCCGTGTGCGGCGCCCGGCAAGTCCTGAAACCGCGCCCCTGAAAAAGGAATCGGGTGGCTACCAGCGAGAGGAGCGGCCCCCCGGAAGTCACAATCAGGAGACGTCCTCAGACTGCCGGCAACTCCATGCCGTGTCTTGAGCCAAGCGAATGACTCCTGCCTCCATCCATGGGTGGAGTCGGACTCCGGCTTTTCCTCAGATAGTCTGCATATACTCCTGTGCGTTTCAGCATCTCCGTAATTACTGTAGAGGTGCGCGGTTTTTGCGCAGTGGAACTCGCTTGAGGGATGCTTCCGTTTTGGCGTCGCCCTCGACATTGCGCCAAATGGAATGGGTAACGTTAGCCTGCATGAGTTCAAAGTCGATGTCGCGCCAACGAAGAGCGATCAGCTCTCCGCGGCGCAGACCGGTGCTGCCGTCCAGCATGACCATCACACGCTCACGCTGAGACAGTTCAAGCAAAAGTGCCTGGAACTCCTCAGGGGAGAGAATGTCTGGGGTGCGAACCCGTTTGGCCGAAGTACGGACGGCGGTGATTGGGTTCGTCGATGCCCACTCACAGCCACGCTGGAGATTGAACCAGCACTTGTCCAAATCGATGTCTGCCCACTTGAGTCCACGCACTTCGCTGCGCCGATGCGCCGATGCGGACGCCACGGTCAGTGTGAACAGGCCTAGTGGGAGTTGGCGCGAAGAAGCTTGAGCGCATTGGCGCGGTATACCTTCTGCAGCACATCCGCAGGCAGGAAGAGTCCGTAGACCATCCAACGGCCCTGGCGCGAGGCGTGCGACGGGTAGTCGAAGTACTCGTCGGCGGTCTCGAGGACTCGATAGTAGAGGCGATACATCTCCACGTCGGGCAGCAGGTCGGTGCCGAAGATGATGCGGTCGGCGTATTTAATCAGGAACTCGCGCGCCGTGTAGGGCTGGCGGCCCAACTCCGGGGTGCGGGCGCTGATGTCGATCGACAGATTAGGGTTGCTGTCCAGCAGCTTGGCCACGTAGGCCAGGTTCTCACCGCTTTCCGCAAGGTGCGCGCAGACGAAGGTGGTCTTCGGATGGCGCGCAATCACGCGGTCGCGCTGCGCCAGCAGCTCCGGCTTGGGAATCTCCGAGCCGTAAAAGCTCCAGTCCGGGTGCGCTGCCAGTTCCTCGTAGCGCTCGTTGAACTGGTCGATAGGGGTAAAGAAGGCGTCGGGATCGGCGGTGTGGAACATGACCGGAATGCCGAGTTCGGCGGCCTTGTCGAACAGAGGCGCCAGTCGTTCGTCGTCGATGTGCAGCAGTTGGCCGCTGGCGTCGCGGATGTGGAGGCCCAAATCTTTCCAGAACTTGATGCCAACGGCGCCGTGCTCGACAAGGCGCTCTAGCCGGTCCAGGCTGAGCTCAACAAAGTCGCTGCGCTCGACGCCGCTCCAGTCCATCCACCCGATGGTGGCAAAGCGATCCGGCGCGGCGCGATGAAACCGCTCGATGGACTCGATGGCAGCCTGGCCTACCTGCATGGTGATGTTCACGATCTTCTCGACGCCGCACGCATCCATGATGCGAAGCACTTCTTGAGGCGACTGCGAATCTAGATGGGTGTGATAGTCGATAACAGGGAATAGCGGCTTCTCGATGGGGTGGGCCGTCAGCTTCAGCTCCGAGCGGGGGGTAAAGTCGCTGAGTCGGAGATTGACTTCGGCCTTGGCGTTGACCAGGGCGACAAACATGTCCTCGCGGTTTGCATCCTCGCTACACATACCTGCTCCTCCACTGCTATTTTGCGAACCGGTTCTGCGTAATCGAGTATAGTCCGCGGTTATTCTTAATTCAACTTTTTATTTCGTTTAATTTCTTTTGATGTATACTTTGCTCATTAGAGCACTTCCCTAAGCTTCGTGAGGTGGCGAGAGTGATGATGAATTGCCGTTCCTTCTACCCCTGGGAGCCGGTTCGCCCGGAGTTCTGTTCTCTAGCAGAGCGGCGGTGCAAGCCCTTGTTCTTGCTTCTGCATCATATGGGAGAAATCATCTGGCCGGCACTGATGAGGAGTTCTTCGGGGAGGCAAATACTGCCGATCTTGCGATCTGCAGCGTATCCTTTAGTCCTTTTGTTCCCACTTTCTGGGGCTCTTGTTGCTGCCCCGAACACGCTCGATGAGCACGTTACGGGCAGATATGAACTGCGTGGAGACAGCCTCACGGCTCGCTTTCAAGTGGCGAATGGCAGCATCAAGGCTACGGAAGTCGAGGATCTCACGAGTCGGGCAAAGCTGCGGCCGGGCGAGCTATTTTCTCTTCTTCTTCGCGATGGACATGTGATTGCCGCCTCCCAACTGAAGATGGATGCAACGCCTGAGGAGGAGGCCGTGTCGCCGAACCCATTGGCTTCGCGGCAGGCGGAGCAGATTGCCGGACGAAAGCTCTGCGCCGATCTGAGCGCAAAGGACAACTCGTTTGCGGTGCATTGGTGCGCGGTTGTGCGAGACGGCACAAATTATCTACGCCAGGAGGTCACGTTGCGGGCCCTGGCGCAACCTTTGGATGTTGCCGAGGTGCGGCTGTTCGACTTCAAGGCTCCCGGCGCGCGTGTGGCGGGGAAGGTTGCAGGTTCGCCGATTGTGGCGGGTGACTTCTTCTTCGGCTTCGAATTTCCGCTGTCGGCAAGTTCGGTAGAGAATGGGCGGGCGACAGCGATCATGACACGTACACTGCCTCTTGCCGCAGGGAAATCCATCACCTATTCCTCGGTGATTGGCGTATCTACTCCAGGCCAACTGCGGCGTGATTTTCTCGCGTATGAGGAACTGGAGCGGGCGCATCCATACCGAACATTCCTGCATTACAACACCTGGTATGACTTGGGCGAGGGTGGACGCTATAGCGAAGCTCAGGCTCTCAACCGTATACACGCCTTCGGAGAAGAGTTGGTCCGCAAGCGTGGCGTCACCATCGACTCGTTTCTCTTCGACGACGGCTGGGATAATACGGGCGATCTCTGGTCCTTCGACTCCGGGTTTCCAGACGGCTTCACGAACGTCCGCAATGCCGCGGCGCAATATGGTTTTGGCATCGGTGTCTGGTTCTCTCCGTGGGGAGGATATGACAAGGAGAAGGAGGAGCGAATCGCCACGGGCGAGAAGGCTGGCTTCGAGACGGTGAAAGGCGGTTTCGCGCTCTCTGGACCGCGGTACTACAAGCTCTTCGAGACGAGTCTGCTGGAAATGGTCACAAAGTATGACGTGAACCAGTTCAAGATCGACGGTACGGGAAATGTCAATCAAGTCTTCCCCGGCAGCCTTTTTGACAGTGACTTTTCAGCGGCAATTCATCTCATCGAGCGATTGCGCCAGCAGGACCCGAGCGTCTTCATCAATCTAACGACGGGTACCTGGCCCTCGCCGTTCTGGCTACGATATGCGGACTCCATCTGGCGCGGTGGCGAGGATCACAGCTTCGACGGCGTTGGAAGTTGGCGCCAAAAATGGATCACATACCGCGATGAGCAAACCTATCACAATGTGGTTGAGGGTGGGCCGCTCTTTCCGTTGAGTTCGCTCATGCTGCACGGTCTGATTTACGCGAAGGAAGCGGAACATCTCAGCACCGATCCAAACCACGACTTTCCTGACGAGGTGCACTCCTATTTCGGTAGCGGGACGCAACTGCAGGAGATGTATATCACTCCATCACTGCTTTCCGCGCAGGATTGGGATGTTCTGGCGGAGGCGGCGCGATGGTCACGATCCAACGCCGCTATCCTGAAGGACACGCATTGGATCGGCGGGGATCCAGCGAAACTCCAGGTATATGGCTGGGCTTCGTGGACTCCACGGAAAGGTATCGTGGTGCTGCGCAATCCGTCGGATCAGGTTCAGAAGTTTTCACTCGATGTAGGCAGGGCATTTGAACTGCCGCTTCATGCACCGCACGGCTACCGGGCACACAGTCCGTGGGTGAGCGATCAGGCGGCGGCTTCGCTCTACTTGCGCGCTGGACATAAGCAACGAATGCTGCTGCGGCCATTTCAGGTGCTCACGCTTGAGGCCACACCTGCAAACTAACTTGCCAACCATGGTTTTTCAACAAATCTAAGTCAATCCACCCTGGCTTCGATTTGTGAGCATTAAGGTCAACCCGGCCCCCGCTTGCACACAAGCCCATTACGGGCCGCTGAATGGAGAAAAGCAGTGTCGAATGTTTTGGAACAGCTAGCCGTTGCACGGCGCCAAGGCCGACCGAAGGGAATCTACTCAGTCTGCTCTGCGCATCACTGGGTGCTTGAAGCAGCCATTGACCAAGCACTTGAAGATGGGTCATGTCTTTTGATTGAGGCCACCTCGAACCAAGTAAATCACCATGGTGGCTATACGGGCATGCTGCCCGAAGACTTTCGACGGCGCGTTACCGACATTGCCGCTAGCAAGGGATTCGACGAGTCTCGGCTGATCCTCGGCGGAGATCACCTGGGACCCAATCCATGGCAGAAGCAGCCGGCGCTTGAGGCCATGCGCGAAGCCGAACGGACTGTGCAGGCCTATGTGCGGGCAGGGTTTCAGAAGATACACCTCGATGCCAGTATGGCTTGTGCGGACGATCGCGGCCCGCTCACAGGCGAGACAATTGCACGACGCGCCGCGGTCCTCTGTGCCGCCGCGGAGCAGGTGAGTGGCGAGCAAAAGCCTGTCTACGTGATTGGCACCGAAGTGCCCATTCCGGGGGGCGCGACTGAGAGCCTGACAGAGCTTGCAGTGACCAGCCGCGAAGCTGCAGCCGAGACTCTTGCCGTACATCGGCGAGTCTTCAAAGAGGCAGGACTTGCCCATGTATGGCCTCGGGTGATCGCCCTGGTGGTTCAGCCGGGAGTTGAATTCAACCATGACAGTGTGGTCGATTATGACCCTGCGCGCGCCGTGCATCTCACCGAACTGCTAAAAGAGGAAGAAGGGCTGGTTTATGAAGCGCACTCCACGGACTACCAGCGGCCCGAGGCATACCGCAATTTAGTGCGTGACGGGTTTGCCATCTTGAAGGTTGGTCCGGCGCTCACCTTTGCGATGCGCGAGGCTCTGGCCGCGCTCTCATCGATCGAGACTGAGCTCGTGGGACCGGCGCAATCTTCGCTACTGATGGATGTTCTGGAGCGCGTAATGGTCGAGGACCGGCGCAACTGGGAGCATCACTACACTGGAGACGAACAGGCCATGCATCTGCTGCGGCGCTACAGTTACAGCGACCGGGTCCGCTACTACTGGAACGCTCCGCTGGTGAAGGAAGCGGTGGCGACGCTCCTGTTGAACCTGCGGCAAGTAGCCATTCCGGAAACGATGCTGAGCGCCTTCCTGCCCGAGCAGTATCTCGCTGTCCGTGCCAATGCACTGCAGCCTGACGCTCATTCTTTGATTACTCACCGCATTCGGCAGGTGCTGCGGGCTTATGCGGGCGCCTGCGGTGCGTAGGCGGGTCGAAGCAATCACACCGCTCCTGCGGAATCTATTACTTCTGCGATAAGCCAGAGTGTTTTCTGCCAAGGCGGTGTGACTGCGCTAGACGCGGATCACTTCGATACTTGCCGATTTCAGCGTTTCCACATCCTCATCGCCGAGCTGGTTGTCAGTAATGACAGTGTGGATGGCCGTCGGCGGCACGATTAGCGCCAGACTGCGGCGGCCGAATTTTGTGGAGTCGCAGACGACGACCACACGCGTGGCAGCGTTGACCATGGCGCGGTTCACACGCGACTCGAGGAAATTCGGTGTAGTAAGCCCAACTCTTGTATCAAATCCATCGACGCCGAGAAAGAGAATGTCTGCATGCATCTCGCTCAGCGCCTCTTCGGCCAGAGGTCCTACTAAGGAAAACGAGTTTTTGCGCAGCGTTCCACCGGTCAGGATGACTTCAAAGTCCGTCCCCGCCAACTCGGTGGCGATGTTTACCGCATTGGTGATGACCGTCAGGCGCGAAAAGCGGCGCAGTTCGCGAGCGATGGCCGTGGTTGTGGTGCCGGAGTCGAGCAGTACGCACAGGCCCTCTTCTACAAGCAAGGCGGCCGCTTCGGCTATTCGCTGTTTTTCCTTGGACTGCTTTTGCTCCTTCTCTCGCAGAGAAGGATCGAGCAGCGCGCTGCTCTGTGCGGAGAGTGCTCCTCCGTGTGTGCGCTGCACCAGTCCCTTCGACTGAAGATAGTCGAGATCTTTGCGGATCGTGATGCGAGAGATGCCAAGCGCATCGGAGAGTTCCGATACCAGGACACGGCCATCGCGCTGAATCTTGGCGAGCATATGCTGGCGGCGCTCATCGATGAGCATATTGCTCCCGTCTCTTGTAATGGGTTCCATGTTTCTTATCCCTATGAATCGTTTCTTATCATACCTGCATTCGCCATCGAAAAGCGTGGAATTGCGGCTCAAAACGATCACATGAGCGAATCGCTTTCCTGGGTTAGCCGGGGATTCCCTGTAGGTATCCGCATCCGGCTCTGTGCATGGATGGCGAATGCGAAGAGTCCCAGGCGGTTGCTTATGCTGTAAGTGTTTGAATAAATATAGGTTACAGACAAGAACCGACGGTGAGGCAGCCCTGGTGCAGTTGTTGGTGGCGGCAGCGCCGGCTGTGGCCGATATCTTTGCGGAGATTGACCTCCAATCAGAAGAAGAAGCTCGATTGATGGCGGTAGCATCCGCCGCTTGCCCATGGCAGCCTTCACTCAACGCTATCGAGCGGCCGTGTGGGTGGTCGCGATCCGGCCCAGCTTGAAGCGGCACTCCGGCGAGATGGATTAAAAGCTCCATGCCCGCGCCCGCAGCTGTCCCTTGCAACCCAATGGCCTCACCTGGCGTTTGCGCGATTGCTCAAAATTGTGTCCGGAACCACTCTCGCAGATCCGCAAATTAGCTATTCTTTTCTGTTGATTATGCCGAATTTATATATTTTAATATTTCTATTGACTTTTCTTTTATTATGTTTTATTGTTCTTGACAACCAAGTAGCCCTCTAAGAGCGCTCTTCAAAAATGCGCTCGTCAATAAGATGGCGCATGGGCAAATGTGTGGGCGGGCGCTGACTAGCGGGAGCGATCCTCGCGGCGCGATTCCGCCGGCAAAAACTTTCAACAGGGGGAGATGCGCAATGAAAAGCAAATCTGAGCAGTGGCGGTTGTTCTGTCTACCCAGGCTTTGGGTGGGATGGTCACTGAAAGAATTCAACACATTTCTGATTGCGGCATGCTTAACGGCGTTATGCATGTCTGTTCCAGTAGCGGCCCAGCGCTCTGCGGCAAGTCTATCCGGGACGGTCACGGATCAGAGCAGCGCGGTCATTCCCAAGGCGCACGTCACGGTAACCGAAACGGCAACGGGCGTCAGCACGTCGGCGCAGGCCAACGAGCAAGGCTACTTTGTGGTTTCCAACTTGAACGCAGGCTCGTACAAACTGCATGTTGAGAAAGCCGGTTTCGAGGGGTACGAGCGGACCGGAATCGTTCTTCAGGTCGGGCAGCCCGCCACGATCGATGTGATCTTGAAGGTGGGCGCGGCCAACCAGCAGGTTACGGTTACGGGCGAGATGCCACTAGTGAATACCAGCGACGAAACGGTGAGCTTCGCCATTACTCCGGAGTTTACGGAGCAGATGCCGCTCGACGATCGTCAAGCGCTTCAGTTGATTGCTCTAGCTCCCGACACAAGTGGGCACAATCCATCCGCAAACAACTACTCCAATCAGATCTCATCGCGTCCCGAAAATGCCCAAGCCGGCTTCAACACGGCCAGCGGCGAGGCGCGCGAGAATTCAACCGCTTACTACCTGGATGGCGGCCTCAACGAAGACGCCTATACCGACGTCGCCAACGTCTATCCCAATCCTGACGCGCTTGAGGAATTCACCGTTGAGACGAACTCCTACAACGCGAAATTCGGTGGCCGCGGCGGCGCCATCGTCAATGGCATCACAAAGGGCGGATCGAACTCGATTCACGGTAGCGCCTTTGAATATCTGAGAAATGGCGCCGTAAACGCGTCTCAGGACACCCCCGGCCTTGCTACGGGGGCGGCAGATACTCTCAAGCGCAATCAGTATGGTTTCAGCCTGGGCGGCCCGCTGTTTAAGAACAAGACCTTCTGGTTTGGTTCGTTCCAGCGCACGCCCTTCCGCTATCAAACCTCTGCCAATATTGGATTCGGTCCTACAGCTAAGGAACTTGCCGGCGACTGGTCTGCCGAAGTGCCAGCAGTGACTTCCGGTTGCGATCCCACCGTATGCTACCAGTTGACCAACCCGTTTACCGGCGCAGCGTTCACGGGTAACCAAGTGAACACAAGCCTCTACAGCGCAACTTCGCTCGCGCTGCTCAAACTGATTCCCACCGGCGATCCGCTCACCGGAGAGTTCAATTTCCCCACGATCACCAAACAGGACGACACACAGTATGTCGCCAGGGTGGACCAGCATGTCGGGGAAAATCTGAACATTTCCGCCAGTTATCTGTGGGACAGGTATAGCAATCCGGATATTGCCATTGCCGGGAATATCCTGAGCGGCGGTCAGAGTGGCGCGGCCAATCAGGTCTTTACCAGCCAGCACATTGCGTTGAACCTGGCCTATCGCTTCAGCAACAACCTCTTGTCGACTCTGGGCGGTACCTTGAGCCGCGTTGTCTACATCGAGTCCGGATTGCCGCAATTCAAGAACGGCCTGTCCAGCCTCACTCCACCGGCAAACTATCCCAACTGGGCTCCCAATTTGGACGAGGTCGGCTTCTACATCGGCGGCGATTGGGGCATCTCAGCTTACTGGAATGGCGCGCTCGACGTAGTCCGCAACCAGACCGACATCACCAACAACTGGACTTATGTCAAGGGTCATCACACCTTCGACTTCGGCGGTGAGTTGCCCTTCTACCAGAGTTCCAACTACCAGGCGTATGTATCGGCCGGTTACGAGGGCTGGTGGCAGGGTCCCAACTTCAATAGCTCCAATTCAGGCTCCGAGCCGCTGGACTTCATGCTCGGCTCCAATGAATTCTTTGAACAGTACGTTCCTTCCAACGTGGCTCCGCGGGGCATCGGTCCCGGCTTCTACGCGAACGATACCTGGCACGTCACGCCAAGGCTAAACTTGAACCTCGGCGTTCGCTATGAGCCTTGGCTGCCTTGGGCAGACGCCAGCGCAGGAAAGGTTGGAAGCCAGATCAACCTGGCGGACTTCGCCAACGGCGTTCACTCGCAGCGCTTTCCCAATCTTCCCGCGGGCTTGCTCGTGCGCGGCGATCCCGGTGTGCCTGCAGGTCTCGTAAACTCAAACTGGAAGCTGCTCGATCCGCGGGTGGGCTTGGCCTGGGATGTCTTTGGTGACGGGCGCACCAGCATTCGCGCCGGGTTCGGCATTTATCACGATCAGCCCTTCGGCAGAATGTATAACGAAATGACCGATACGGAGCCCTTTAACTCGGGCGTCGATATCGACAATTCCAGTAGCGGAACAACGATCAGCGCCTACAACCCCTACGCTGCGGCTCCGTTCAACGGAACTCCTCCTTCGCCTGACCTGCCGACGAGCAGCACGGTATTTCCCAAACCGCTTTCCTTCGCCATCGGCTTCTCGCCCGACTTTAAAGCGCCGGCCACTCTGCAGTGGAACCTGACCGCCGAGCATCAGATTGGCTACGGAATCATGGCGAGCGTTGGCTATGAAGCCTCTGAAAGCGATCACATGTTCGATTCCCGTGATGTCAATCCGGCGACGGATGGGACCTCTGCGACCCGGCCTATGTACGCGAACGGAGCAGGCTTTAGCGGAAAAGTGATCGCGAATGAGAGCCTCCTCACATCCAGCTATAACTCCATGGTTGTCTCCGTTGAAAAGCGCATGTCGAACAACGTGTCTTTCCTCGGTGGCTACCGCTGGGCGAAGTGCATTGACGTGGGCGGCTCAATCTCGAGCTTTGCCGTCAACGAATTCACCGATCCTCGGCATCCTAGCCTGGACCGCGGCATCTGCGACTCCGACCTGGCGCAGCAGTTCAAGATGGCCGGTGTCTGGCAGACCCCCAAGTTCAATTCGCTTGGCATTGCTGGCCGGGAGGTTCTGGGAGGCTGGTCGGTAAGTGGGATTCTTGACCGGCATGACGGATTCCCATTCTCGATCATGGGCTCCGGCGCTCCCAACGGGGACGGTGATAATTTGAGCCGCGCGAACCTGGTGGGTGATCCAGCCGTAACAGGGGGTTCGACCATCTCGGAATGGTTCAATACCAAGGCCTTTGCGGAACCGACGAACTCGAACGGTAATTCTGCGCGGAATATGCTGCGCGGGCCGAAGTTTGTGAATGTAGACGCTGCCTTGATCAAGTCTTTCGCGCTGCCCTTCGGGCCGTTCCGCGAAAAGCAGAGGCTGGATTTCCGCTTCGAGGCATTTAACCTTTTCAATCACCCGAACCTGGGCCAGCCCAATAACAGTATAGGTGCAGGAGCGTTGTTTGGTACGATTACAAGCGCCGCTAAACCTCGTGATTTGCAGGCTGCTCTGAAGTTCGTCTTCTAACCGCACGCAGGTCCGCCAGCCATCATTGAGTTCGATTGCTGGCGGTCAGGTTCTCGCTACCTCGCAGAGTAATCGTGGCGCGGGAGTCGGATAACTTGTTGGACAGTTGCATTGGGGCATATTGAAGCGAAAACCGCTTCAACATGCCCCATTTTGTTGCTCGATATTCTCACGGCTTATTGACATTACCGCTACTAGAATAAGCGGTCGCCAAACATGAATGCCCACCGTGTGGTGGGCATTTACTGTTCTGAATAAGCGTGAAGCAGGAAACAACTCTTCAGAAGTAAGCATTCTCGCAGCACTGTGCGGCGAATGTATCAAAGTCCACTGGGTCAATCCCAATTCGATCGAGGACGATAGAAAACTCGAAGGAAGCATAGGCACCGATCACCGGTGCCTGCCCGTGCTTCAAAGCAGCGGCTAGCGTTCCCCAAGGAGCCACAGTGGGCTCGAAGGCCACTGCGTATTGACGCGGCCGCGTGGGATCCTCAGGCCAGCCTCCATAACAAAGCCATAGGCCAAGATAGGGAAGTTGCCGTGTATCAAATCGCACGGCAATCCCCTGTCCGCTCTGTATACGGTAGAGTCCGCACCAACCCGCCTGCAATCTGCTGGTATAGAGCATCTCTGCCGTGGACGCTGAGATTGCTTCCGTGCGGCTCAGGTCNNGGGAAGACTCGACCTGTACGGTGGAAACCTCGGGAGGCAAGACGATGCGATCTCCCGGATCGATGGCGAGAAGAGGATGCAAAGCATAGAGGAAAGGGACTGGCGTATCCTCCATATTCCGGATGCGGTAGCGAATTTCCAAAGACGAGTCATGAAGGACCAGCTGCTTTTCAAAGAGCAGTGGCCTGCTGTAACCGGTGGCCGCCATCGATACGGAATCGCTCTCAGATGTGCTCACAACATTCCAGCGGAGGCGCCAGAAGTCTCCATGGTCGGGAACCGGACCGCCAGGAGTTTCAGGGCCGCAGGCGCCAACGCTGGGAAGGCAGTCGTCGATGCCGGCGCAGGCGGAGTTCTCGAAGCGATCCCACGGGTCGAGCGATCTTGGCCGGCGATATGGTTCTGAAGGTTGAAGAAGGAACTCGATTCTCGATCTCACATCGAAAAACGATGTGATCCGGCCACCTTCCTCAGGCAAAACATGCACACGCAGGCGCTCATTGTGGAGCGTAATGCCAGAAGTCGATAGATCGCCCGTGAAGCGCATGGATCGTGGTCATCCTCTCAGCGGGCGTCAGCCAGTAGGTCCTGGACCAGGCTGGGATCGCGGAAAGACTCGGTGCCCCCTGGGCGCAGGGTTGAGAGGGCCGCAGTGCGATTGCCGAAAGCTGCGCAGGCATCAGGTGCCTCGCCGCGCAGGTAGGCGGCCAGGAATCCGGCATTAAAGCTATCACCTGCGCCAATTGTATCGATGGGAGTGACGACTTCCGTGGGAACGTGCCAGTGCTGGTTTCCCGTCTGTACGAGTGCACCCCGCTTGCCACACTTAACGGCAACGAGCGGAACGCGCTTTGCCAGAGTTTCGATGGCGCTTTCGGCATTTGCTTTTCCGCTGATGCGGCAAGCCTCATCCTCATTGGGCAGGAAGATATCGACGATGCCCAGCAGTTCGTCGAGTGCGCCGCCCCACCTGTCGTCAGGATCGTCATTGGTATCGAGGGAAAGAGTGAGACCCTCGGACTTCAGTTGTCTGCATATCCTGGGCAGGTCGGGCTGAAGCGCCTTGTGAAGAAAAAGCGAGGAGAGATGGAAGTGCCGACCCGAGGCCAGGTAAGCCATATCGAGGTCCGCGGCGGCCATCTCGAACATGGTTCCTGGATAGGTAAGAATATGGCGCTTGCCATCATGGTTCAGCAGGATCGTGACGCCTGTGGATGTGCTGCCGGAGATGCGCTTGACGCGAGTGAGGTCGATCCCTTTTTCCGCCAGCCGTTCCAGGGCAATGCTGCCGAGTGCGTCATCCCCAAGCCGGGTGATGAAGCCGACTGAAACACCAAGCGCCGCGAGGTTGTGCGCGAGAATTGCCGAGGAACTACCCAAGGTCAACCGAAAGTCGCTGGCCAGTAATTCCCGTTCCAGCGGCATCACTTCAGGGAGTCCATAGAGAATGAGGTCCAGATTGATCTCACCCGCAATCGTTATATCGAAGCGCTTCTTCATATCGCCCTGCCTGCTAGCGTGACAACGCGGCTAAGATGACGAGGGGAGTCGGGATTGAGTCCTTTCCGCAAGCCAAGATGACTGCCGAGCAACTGCCCCCATATGAGATAGACGACAAGCCGGGCAAGTTCGGGCACCGGCAGAGCGAGTTCGATGGCCAGATCAGCAGAGCGCCGCACCTCGGGCGATAACTGATTTGCAATGGCCAAAGTGCGCCCCCCGAGATCCTTCATCTCCAGCAATACCGCGCTCTCTTCCGCATAACCGGTCTCGGAGAGCAACGCCCCTACCAGAACCCTCTTCGACACAATGGACTTGGGTCCATGCCGGAATTCAAGTGTATGAAAGAACTGAGCATAGCTCGACGAAGACTCCATGATCTTCAGAGCAGTTTCGGACGCGATGGGGTACAGCGCGCCCTGTGCGAGAAATGCCACGTCATCAAACGATTGTTGAGCAAATTGTTCGACCCTTGGACCGTAGATGGGGAGTAGCGCGCCCAAGGCCGCGGGCAGCGTGTGCAGTGCGTCCACAAACCCATCCTGCCTGGCAAACCGCGCCGCGATATATTGTAGCGCGATCAGCATGGAGGTGAACGAAGAGGTCATCACTGTGCTCTCCTCTGTCACCGGAAGTTTCAGCGCGCGTGTGGCGAGGCCGACAAGTTCGTTGCCATCGCAGGTAACTGCTAGGAATTCGACGCCGCGCTGGCTGAGGAGTTCAGCTACCTGCAGAACCTCGGAGGTGTGCCCTGAACGCGAGATCAGAACAGGAAAGATCGCAGCATGTTCGACTGGAACCACCAGCTTTGGGAAAATAAGTATTTCAGAGGCAGGCACAGCGTGTGCGGGCACACCGGCCAAAATCGTGAAAGTGGCCGCAGCGGCCTGCGCCAGATAGTAACTGGTACCGCAGCCCACGAAGATCCATTCATGAGAGCGCGGATCTTTGTCGCCGACAAGCGGCTCCAGCTCGAGTTTGTCTAATGTATGCAGACAGTTGCGCCAGACTTCGGGCTGGCTGTAGATTTCGCGTAGTGTCGTTGCTCCGTGTTCCATCGTGGCTCCATTCGGTCAGCGTCAGTATTGGGCGGGGGACAGAGAAAATCAATGCCTCCCGAAGTTTTGTATTCTTCCGCATTAGCAAGAGTTTTCTGCGTTATTTTGCAGCTAAAAGAAATAATAGCATATAAAAAGGAAGCACAACACAACAAAACACACGCCTGAGATGCTAATATGTATCCGACTCGAAATTCTCGTCGGGCTGTTAGGTGGCGAACCTCTGCGTAAATCAATCCTCTTTATATGGGGCGTGTCCCTTGGGGAGGAAATATTGTCAGATTTGTTCCGAGAATACAGCCCAAAGCGTGACAAACGCATATGCGCGCCAGAGGAACAAAGGGCCACAGTGGGCTGCGAGAGTTGGGTGGTATGGCGGAGGAAATGTGTGCGTCAGATTTTTCCCATAAGCAGTGGTTTGCGCAAAATCGTTTGTGGGACACCGGAGGGTGTTCCTGGATGCCTGGAGACGGCTTTTCTCAGGCCGGTTACTTCCTGGCTGCACAAACGGAAGCAGAATAAATGAAGGGAGTCCCAACCGTGATGGTAATCACAAACTCTTCAACGGCCAATTCCGTATCCGTTGATTCTTCCGACAAGCGCGGCTACAACCTTTTTCTCCTTGTGGTCGCGGGGCTGGGCGGCCTGCTCTACGGGATGGACATCGGCATCATCGGCGGCGCGCTGCCCTATCTGGCGGCCACCTCGCGCCTGAATACTGCAGAGCTCTCCGTCATCGTGGCGGCTATGATGCTGGGCGGCGTCGTCTCCACGCTGTTCGCCGGGATGCTTGCCGAGTGGATGGGACGCAAGCCGCTGATGATCCTCTGCGGCATCGCCTTTGTCGTCAGCATTCCGGTCATCGCCCTTTCGCACGGCTATGCGCCGTTATTCTTCGGCCGTCTATTGGAAGGCGTCAGCGCCGGATTAATCGGCGTCGTGATCCCCTTGTATCTGGCCGAGTGTCTAACGGCATCGGAGCGGGGCAAGGGCACGGCCGTATTTCAGTGGCTNNTACAAGGATCATGCATGGCGCAATCTTTTCTGGGTTGCGCTGCCTCCGGGCATTCTGTTTCTGCTGGGCAGCCTGATGGTGTCTGAATCGCCGCGCTGGCTCTTCAAGCGCGGTAAGAAGGAACAGGCATACGCGGTCCTGCTGCGCTCACGCGCAGAGCAACAAGCCAAACTCGAATTACAGGAGATGGAAGAGTCGGCGCGCAATGCCTCGACGACCAGCTCGACCGGCGAGAAGATTCAAGAGTCGCTCTTGCGCCGCAAGTATATGGTGCCATTCGTGCTGGCCTGCCTCGTCCTCTTCTGCACCCAGACGACAGGCGTCAATTCGATCATTGGCTATAACACCAGCATCCTGCTGCAAGGCGGACTCTCCGATCTGCACGCCCACTGGGGCTATGTCGTCTTTACCTCGATGAACTTTCTGCTGACCATCGTGGGCATGGCACTGGTTGATCGCAAGGGCCGCAAGTTCCTGCTTATCCTCGGCACGAGCGGCATCATTCTCTCGCTTGTAGGCGTGGGCATTCTGTTTCTGCGCACTGAGAAAGTCAGCCTCGACGCGCGCGCCCAGGTGCAGGGCATGGTAATTCCGAACCAGGAGATGACGCTGCACTTCGACCGCGACCAGGCCGCCCAACTGCTGGCCGCCCAGGGCGACGCGGGCAAACGGATCGAGGCAGGACGCGCATCGCTGGCCATCATCTATTCCTATGGCGATTTCACCTCCACCACCAGCTTTGTGCGCTCCGACGACCCCGCCGCCCGGCCCATTGAAATCACCCGCGCCAGTTGCGTGCCCGCCAACAAGGTTGTGGCCTTCTTCAAAAATCCGCTGGGCAATCTGAAGGCCGCGCAGACCGCGCCGCTGAAGATCGAGAAAGCCCTGATCGGCCAGGTGCCCGACGCGAGCCACGGCTGGCTGGTGGCTCTGGGTCTGTTTCTGTTCATGGGATTCTTCGCGCTGGGGCCGGGCGTGTGCGTCTGGCTGGCCCTCTCCGAGCTGATGCCTACGCGCATTCGTTCCAACGGTATGAGCATCGCGCTGGTCCTCAACCAGTTAGCCTCAACCACGCTGGCCGGCATCTTCCTGCCCTTCGTCAGCAAACACGGCTACTCGTCGATCTTCTTCCTCTTCGCCAGTTTCACGGTGGTCTACTTCATCGTCGCGGCCTTCTTCTTGCCCGAGACCAAAGGCAAAACCCTGGAAGAGATCGAGGCCCATTTCGAAGCGCGCGGCTATACGACTTCCGTCTGAGAACCGGTAGACGTTTTGAGAGGCAACGCATTCCATTTCTCCTGTATGTACCCAGGCCAGAAGGTCGCTTTCAAGGGCTCCGGTGCTCTCTACTTCTCTCTCACCTTTGAACGCGATAAGACAGACGGCTCAGGCCCTTCAGTTCGGTCTCGCTGGTCCGCTATCGCATCAACGACTACTCGGTGCCGACTAAGTACGGGCATCGCCAGGTAATGATGAAGGGCCACCTGACAAGTGCACTGGCCCCCAAACTTGTTCGATTTGCCGCGAAATTCTACTATTGAGAACGCATACCGCTTTCGGCCCGGTTCAGAGTGCTGGCCGGGCCGCAACTATGTGGGTTTTGAGTTATGCCACACCGGAACAAAGGAGTTCACGTGAAGCAATTGTGTAAATGGACCGTGTGCGCTGCGCTGGCGGCAGCCTTGGCTGTCTGCGGGAGCACCGCGTTCGCGGGTCAGCATGTCCCCGTGGCGCCGAACGATAAGACACCCGTTCTCGGCTCGGTACAAGGGAAATCCTTGTCGGTGGCTGTCTACTCCGACGGATCTTACTCCATCGCGTCACCTGGCATCCTGGGTATCGTGGTGCGTTCCGATGTAGAAGCCGACGTAGACTCGCATGTCCTGCGCTCCTCGGCATACCCGCAACATCATACAGTGCAATCTAAGTTTAAAGATGAATTCGGTTCAGGAACGAAGCTAGTCGTAACTCACACTGGCCTTTCGGACACGCCGGATCTGGTCTGCACTCTACGGCTTTATAAAGACCAATCGTGGGGCGATATAGAAGTTAAGGTGGTGAATTCCACGGGTCGAACGACCTACGTTCAGGCGATCCGGAGCTTTCATGCAACGGATG
>PLOI01000038.1 GCA_003142015.1 Acidobacteriaceae bacterium
AGCTGGTTGGGAACGTTGTATGGAGTGGCGATGGCAGCGGAGCCCGAGTTGTAGTTGTGGTGCTCCCATGCAACCAGCGTTCCGTCTTGTTGCGCGCCGGCTTTGATCTCAATCAGGCCGGCGGGGCGAAAATAGGCCCAGGTAAATTCCTCCTGGCGCGTCCACACGACCTTGACGGGCTTGCCGGCGGCTTTTGCCAGGCGAGCGGCTTCAAGAGCCGCTTCACCTGTATGCTTGCCGCCATAGCCGCTGCCCATATCCGGCTGAATGATGCGCACCTGGGCGGGGAGGATGTGAAACGCCTGTGCGAGTTGGTCGCGAACTCCGAAGGGACGCTGTGTACCGGTCCATACCGTGAGATTGTCGCCGCTCCACTCGGCCACGGCGGCACGAGGCTCAAGGGGCGCGTGCGCGATGTACTGGACGGTGTACTGTTCTTCTAGTTTCAAACCGGCCTTGGCCATGGCTTGCTCCACCGAACCCACCACGTGCTGCGAGCCTTCTTCACCGCCGGACTCGGAAGTGGCCTTCAGAATCTCGAAGAGATCGCGGTTGGAGGGCTGCGCGGGCACATTCCATTTTGCCTGGATTGTAGAGATCGCTTGTTGCGCAGAAAAGGCATCAGTGGCGACGACCCCGGTGAAGTCGCCGTCTCGCACGACCTGGGCTCCGGGAAGTTTTTCCGCCGCGCCGGTGTCGATCGACTCGAGTGTTGCATTGAATCCATCGGGACGAAGCACCGCGCCGAAGATCATTCCGGGCCGGGTGATGTCGGAGGGATAGGTGTGTTTGCCGGTAACAAAGTCGCGGCCTTCAGCCTTGGGAACGGATGTTCCGGCGATCTTCCATTCATCGGGAGGTGTGAGACTCTCCTGGCCGGAGACAATCTTGACGAGATTTTCGCCTCGGGTGAGTTCGCCATAGGTGAGCGACCGCGAGGTCTGAGGGTCGATGACCCTGGCGCCGGCAGCGGTCAAGGCCGTGGGGTCAAGATGCCAGCGCTCGGCGGCCAATTCCAAGAGCATTTGACGCGCCGCCGCGGCCATGGTGCGAAGTTGCGGCCCCATGGTGGGGGTGGTGCGACTGCCAAAGGTGCCCATATCCCAGGGAGTGAGCTCAGTGTCACCCATGACCATCACAATGGAGTCAATGGGTGCGCGCAGTTCCTCGGCGACAAGTTGGGCTAGAGAGGTGCGGATGTTTTGTCCTACCTCAACTTTGCCGGTGAATACCTTCACCTGGCCATCGGCCGCAATATGCAGCCACGCGCCCACATCTTTGGGAAGCTCATGGCCGCCGAAGGCCCGGCCTGACTCCTGCGTCCACGCGGGGGTGCGAGCGAGGCAGACGAGCAGTCCTCCTCCCAAAACCTTCAGGAAGTCGCGGCGGTCGAGGTGAAGGCTGCCTGAAGGACCCCAGTACTCGTCTTGGAAAGATTCAAGCTCGGGCTCATCNNTCCGCACCTGCAGATGTTTCCATCCATTGCCGCGGCAATCTGCTCTTCGGTAGGGTTGTGCATCTGATGCAGTAGAGAAGTGGCGCTGAGAATCATGCCTGAGGTGCAGTAGCCGCACTGGAATGCGCCCTCGTCCAGGAAAGCCTGCTGGACGGGACTGAGCTTGCCGTTCGTCTCCAGGCCTTCGATGGTGGTGATTTTCGCATTGACCGCCGACGCCACGGAAAGCATGCAGGAACGGGTGGCTCGACCGTCGAGCAGGACGGTGCAGGCTCCGCATTGGCCCTCGCCGCAGCCGTATTTGGTCCCGGTCAGATTGAGCCGATTGCGCAAGACAGAAAGCAGAGTCTCTTCAGGGGGAGCGTTCACGCGGAGGTGAGCGCCGTTGACGTTCAGGACAAACTCGCCCATTTCAGGCTCCGTATCCGACCGGGTTGGGTCACCTAAGGATCAGGATAACGCAATTCGCGCCGACATAGTACTTCCTTCGCAGGCGTCCGGCTCTGCCGCGGAATTGTGACGCAATGCCGACTTCAGGGGACTAATCCTTAGATGAAAGCTGTAAACAATAGATTTAAAGGCGAAGCTGCACACCGGCCAACCGGGATCACGCCGTTTGCTGTGTAGATGGCCAGTTTCGTTTAGGTCCAGCCCCAGCAGCGCATTGCAAAGCCTGCCTGGTGGTCTCACTCAATGAGAAAGCAAACGGAAAAGTCCGATCTACCGGGATATAAGTTCGATTTTGACCATCCTTGGGGAGGCATGCGGCTTGATGATCCCAATTGTGAAGAGTCCAACGGTTCGGTAGCATCTGTCGAAAATAACAGTACAAGCCGACATGCAAATGTCTCAGAGTCCATGCTCTTGCTTCCATCGAGGAAAACAATGACCCCTGTCCCGCTTGAAGCGGTGAGGTCGGAAACTCGGCCCCGGGCCGCCGTTGTCGTCGCTCACCCGGACGACGAGACACTCTGGTGCGGCGGCTACATACTGGCCCATCAGGAGTTTCTTTGGCGTGTCGTCACCTTATGCAGAGCACTGGATCCGGACCGAGCGCCAAAGTTCCGCCAGGTCTTGCAGCAATTGGGGGCGGAGGGTGAGATGGCGGACCTAGATGATGGACCCGACCAGGCACCGCTGCCGATCGAGCAGGTTCAGGAAACCATCTTACGGCTATTGTCTGGGGGCAGCTACAGA
>PLOI01000064.1 GCA_003142015.1 Acidobacteriaceae bacterium
GCGTGCATCTGGCGGCGGGATTTGCCAAGGCAAGCAACCGGCTGCGCGCCTTTGCATGCACCTCGTCCATCGGACCCGGCGCGACCAACATGATTACTGGCGCGGCGCTGGCCACCATCAACCGCCTGCCGGTGCTGCTGCTGCCGGGGGACATCTTCGCCCGCCGCAACGTAGCGCCGGTGCTCCAGCAATTGGAATCGCCCGCCACGCAGGATACCGGCGTCAACGATTGCTTCAAGCCGGTCTCGCGCTACTGGGATCGCATCTACCGCCCAGAGCAGCTTATTACCGCACTGCCTGAAGCGATGCGCGTGCTCACTTCGCCCTCCGACTGCGGCGCGGTGACGCTGGCGCTGCCGCAGGACGTGCAGGCTGAAGCCTATGATTATCCGGAAGAGTTGTTCCGCAAGCGTGTGTGGTTGATTCGCCGCGGACAACCCGATGAAGTTTCCCTCCATCGCGCAGTAGAAGCGATCCGTTCAAGCAGCAAGCCGCTGATTGTGGCGGGCGGCGGCGTGCTGATGAGCGAGGCCTGGGATGCGCTCGACAAATTTGTTACGCAGACAGGAGTCCCGGTAGCCGAGACGCAGGCGGGCAAAGGTTCGCTGCCCTGGGACCATTCGCAGGCCGTGGGAGCCATCGGTGCCACAGGCACTCTGGCCGCTAACCGACTGGCGCGCGAAGCGGATCTGGTCATTGGCATCGGCACGCGCTACTCCGATTTCACCTCGGCATCGATGACCGCATTTCAAAATCCTCACGTCCGGTTCGTGAATATCAATACNNGTGGCGCTCGAACAATTAACCACTTGGCTCTCCGCCTACCGCGTCAGCAAGGAATATGAGACCGAGGCTGCCAGCTTGAAAGTTCAATGGGAAGCCGAAGTGGACCGGCTCTTCCACTTGAACAATCCCGGCCGGCCGGCGCAAAGCGAAGTGATCGGCGCCATCTGGGAGGCATCCGGCCCGCGCGACGTGCTGCTATCGGCCGCGGGCAGTCATCCCGGCGACCTGCACAAACTGTGGCGCACACGCACACCCAACGGCTATCACATGGAGTACGGCTACTCTTGCATGGGCTATGAGATTCCCGCGGCCATCGGCGCCAAAATGGCCGATCCCAGCCGCGAAGTGTATGTCTTTCTGGGCGACGGCACCTATCAGATGATGCCCAGCGAAATTGTGACCTCAGTGCAGGAAGGCGTGAAGATCATCATTGTGCTCGTGGACAATCACGGCTTTGGCAGCATCGGCGCATTGAGCCGCTCGCTGGGAATGAGCGGATTTGGAACCAGCTACCGCTTCCGCTCAAAGGCTTCCGGGCAGTTGGACGGAGACCAGCTGAAAGTGGACTTCGCCGCCAATGCGCGCAGCCTGGGCGCTCATGCATTGACGGCCTCTACGCTGGAGGAATTGAAAGAAGCCCTGCGCAAGGCCAAAACGCTGGATCGCACCACGGTCATCGTCGTCGAGACAGACCCAGCAGTGAGTGTGCCCGGCTATGAATCCTGGTGGGATGTCGCTGTGGCCGAAGTCTCCGAGATGGAGAGCGTGCGCGCCGCCAGAGCCCGCTATGTCGAGGAGCGCAAGCGCGAACGCCATCATCTGTGAAGCACCGAGAAAATTGGAAAGAGGAGAAATTATGAAGAAGTTATTGGTTGGCAACGCCCCGTGTTCATGGGGCACGCTGGAACACCAGGACAACAGCCAGCAGATTCCGTTCAACCGCATGTTGGACGAATTGGTGGAGACAGGCTACACCGCGACAGAGTTGGGCGACTGGGGTTATATGCCCACGGAAGCGGGCGCGCTGAGCACGGAGCTCAAGAAGCGCAACCTCGCCATGCTGGGCGCATTTGTGCCGGTGGCGATGAAGTATCCCGCCGCCCACGCCGCAGGCGTCGCGAATGCGGTGAAGACGGCGCGCCTGCTGGCCGCCGTGGCCACAGCGCCGGCGCCCTACCTGGTGCTCTCGGACGACAACGGCACTGACCCCGTGCGCACCAAAATGGCCGGGCGCATCACGCCGGAGATGGGCTTGAGCGCGGCGGAGTGGAAGATTTTCGCCGGCGGCGCGGACAAGATTGCGAAGGCTGTCTTCGACGAGACAGGCCTGCGGACGGTCCTCCATCACCACTGCGCCGGCTATGTGGAGACGCCCGACGAGATCGCAAAATTCCTCGATCTGACCGACCCGCGCCACATCGGTCTGGTCTTCGATGTAGGCCACTATTATCACGGCACTGGCGGAGAAGATTGCGACGTGGCCGCAGCTCTAGATCGTTACGGAGACCGCGTGTGGTACATCCACCTGAAGGACATTGAGCCGAATGTGTCCAGGCAGTGCCGCGAAGAAGAGTGGGACTACTTTACTTCCATGCGCAAGGGCATTTACCCCGAGCTGGGCAAGGGCTGCGTTGACTTCCCGGCGATGCTGCGCTGGCTGAGCGCGCGCGACTACAAGGGCTATATGCTGGTGGAGCAAGACATTCTGCCCGGCATGGGCACGCCCAAGGAGAGCGCAGCGCGCAGCCGCGAATACCTTCGCTCCGTGGAAAAGTATTTTGCCTGAGGCGATGGATTTTGTCCAGTTGGGGCGCGGCTAAAGCCGCGCCCTTTCAAAGCACTGGAATATGTGACGAAATACGCTTCAACATTCATACCGTTCGAGAAAGGCATCAAGGGGGGGCACATTGAGTACGCAAAAGCTGCACATCGGAATCATCGGCGCCGGACGCATCGGGCGTGTCCACGCGGAAACGCTGGCCTTCCGCCTGCCAGAATCCCAGATCGTCTCGATCACGGACGTCAACCGCGAGGCCGCGCAAGCATTGGCTGCACGCTGCAACATTCCCAAGGTCGCAGCATCGAGCGACGAGATTCTCGCCGACAAACAGATCGAAGTGGTGCTGATCTGCTCCTCCACCAACACACACGCGGATCTGATCGCGCAGGCCGCCAAAGCCGGCAAGCACATCTTCTGCGAAAAGCCCATCGCCTTCAGCCTGGAGCAGATTGACCACGCCCTCGCCGCGGTGAAAACGGCCGGAGTGCAATTGCAGATCGGCTTCAACCGGCGCTTCGATGCAAACTTTGCGCGCGTCCGCCAAGCTGTCGCTTCGGGCGAAATCGGCACGCCCAGCCTGATGCACATCATCAGCCGCGATCCAGCGCCACCGCCGCTCTCTTACGTCAAAGTCTCCGGCGGCATCTTCATGGACATGACCATTCACGACTTCGATATGGCACGTTTCCTCATCGGCGACGAAGTGGAAGAAATTTACACAGCGGCGGGCGTAAGGGTTGACCCGGAGATCGGCAAGGCCGGCGATCTGGACACCGCGCTGATCGTGCTGCGCTTCCGCAACGGCGTCATCGGCACTATCGATAACAGCCGCAAAGCCGTTTACGGTTATGACCAGCGCGTGGAGATTCTGGGCAGCAAAGGGAAGATTGCCACGGAAAACTTTTATCCGAACCAGATTGTCATCAGTACCGGCGATACAGTATACAAAGACCTGCCCCTTAACTTCTTCATGGACCGTTATACGGAAAGCTTTGTCGCGGAATTGCAATCCTTTATTGCAGCCGTGCTCGAGAAGCGGACGACCGCGGTAACCGGCATCGACGGTCGAATTCCCGTGGCGATGGCGCTTGCGGCGCGCAAGTCGTACGATGAGCATCGGCCCGTGCGCCTCAGCGAGGTGGGTGGATGAGACGATCCAAGCTGGTTTCCATCCTCACCGACGTGCATCTTTGGGTGCCCGTCGGTGTATTGATTCTGGGAATATTCCTTCTGATGAGCCTGAGGTGAATTCGTGAACGACGATCTGCTCGCCGCGCAAGGGCGCTCGACCTTATCCCTGCACAAGCTGGGCGTCTTCTGCGGGCTGGCCGCGGCTGTCTGGCTGGGCACCGCCGAAGCGCCCACCAAGCTGGTGAACGCGGGATTCTCGCCGTTCCTCATCTCCATGGGCATGGTGATGGGCGCGTTTGTGGCGCGCTGGACGGTTCCCACGCTGCTCAAGGGCACGGGGTTTCTCTTCGCCGATCTGCGCGACAAACCGCACCTGATTGTGTGGGCGTTGCTGGCGGGAATGCTGTGGGCGGTGGCCAACACGCTCACCATCTTCGCGGTGCGCAACGTGGGCCTGGCCATCGCTTTTCCGCTGTGGAACACCAACAGCCTGGTGGGCTTGTTCTGGGGCTGGCTGCTCTTCAAAGAACTACGCGGCTCGGGATTCAAGGGATGGGCGAAGGTGTTGGGAGGCGCGTTTGCCATTGTCGGGGGCGCGACCGTTCTTGCCTACGCTACGGCGCACCAGTCCGATACGCCGGGCAAAGCAGCCACCGGAATCATTGCTGCGCTGGGCGCGGGCGTCCTGCTGGGCACCATGTATATTCCCTATCGCAAGGCCTATATCAGCGGCATGAACCCGCTCTCCTTCGTGACCATCTTCACCTTCGGCGAGCTGGGCACCGTGCTCACACTGGGATCGATCTATATGGGCGGCTTCGGCCATGTCGTCAGCGAACTCCACCGCGCACGACCCATGCTCTTCTGGCCGTTCCTCGGCGGCTTCTGCTGGGTCATCGGCGACCTCTTCCAGAACTTTGCGGCAAAATATATCGGCATCGGGCGCGGAATTCCTCTCTCGAATACCAATCAGCTTTGGGGATTGGCATGGGGCGCGCTGGTCTTTGCAGAGTTTTCCGGATTGAGCCCCTCCGGAAAAGCTCTCATCATCACCGGCTCGCTGGTGATGATTCTGGGCGCAGTATCCATCAGCATGGCCGACCCAGGTGCTTCGGAACTGGTGAACTGGAGGCGGGCCATGAACCGGGAATGTGACCGCTATGGCCTCGACACAAAAGTGGTGGCCGAGGTGGTGGCGGGCGATGATCCGCTGGCTCAGCACCCGCCTGTGCGGCGCTGGTGGGAAGCTGTGATTATGTTGGCCGCGACGGGCGTCTTTGTCTGGCTGGCCATCGGCACGCGCAGCCAGCACCTTTCCATCAGCATGCCCTGGATGATCGTTCTGGTGGTGGGCACCATATTGCCCCTGGGCGTCTGCGGGACTCTGCTCTGGAGGCGGACCCGCTTTTCGTAAATGTGTTTTCACTGTTACAGGAATCTGGGTGCCCCACCCTCGCCGCGTCTTTGTTCTTGCGGCTAGGGTGGTAACCAACATAAAGCTGTCATCCTGAGCGGAGTGCCCGTCAGAGGATTGTGGTATTACCGGGGCTTATGCCTCCCCAGGTCTTAGAGGCGAGATCTGGAATAGCCATCACGAATGCGCGAAATGGTCGAGGCAATAACACCGATTGCCACAATTGCCACCAAAATGCCAACAGCAATCTTCCAGTCCCCCTCGGCGGGCTTAGGCATTGCCCGAGCAACGTCAGCGCCAAGAGCAGCCAAAGTGTATGTGAGGGTTGGTGCTCCTACTCCATAAAGGAGAACCAATCCCGCTCTCTTCCATCGACGAGAAATTGTCTGGCCGTACTGCATATTCGAGTAGAAGCGCACGAAGCTCACACCTGTGATCCACGCGGCAAGCAAGACAAGAGCTGGACCAACCGGGAAGCCCGCGTTCGAAGCAGAGTTAAACCACAAAGAGGGATGCCAAGCGAGGGAGATATCTGCAAAGATCACGGCGATTCCCGCGTATATGATCATCAACGCAGAAGCAAGAAACGCCAAATAGATGATCGGAAGTATCCAGAAGTAATGAGCCCACCTGACGCCGAAGATTGTCACTTTGGCTTGTCCGAGATCGAGATCTATTTCAGGTGCATACAAACGTTGTCCAATCAGTCCGCCCAAAGAGCCTGCCAGAGTGAACAATATCAATCGCAAAATGAGCTGAGATCCAATGGATGTGGGGGATTGAGAGAAGATCGCTGAGTACTGTAGTTGGTCCGAGGCAAAAACGAGGTATGCCGCAGCGAGAATGTAAGGCGAACTGGACAAAATGCCAGCCAACGTTCCCCGACGCCTCGCGAGAAACCCAGCCACAGCCGCCCCGATGAACGTGGAAGCTATTAAAACCAACGTGTGATAGAACGATGAATCGTCGTAGATTCCCTTGGCCGCGTCTAAGTCCGTCCCTTGGACGATGGAAATAATAGCTGGCAAGGTGTAGGCGGCGGCGTTTTGTGCGTATCCGCCCACCAGAAGGCCAAAGAAAGCGGCGCCCACGAGCCGCTGCCTGATTCTAGGCAGCGGCGTTTGGATGCCATTCTCGCTTGGCAGTTCCATCATTTGTCAGTGCCGGCTTCGTACATGTTTTCTTGATTGATGACAGACGTGCGAGGCCAATACTATCACGCGCTAATTCGCAGTGCCTCATCCTTCTCGGCATTCCGAGGAAAAAACGGCGAACGGTGCCGACCAGCCTTATCCCCGCTTCACCCGCGCCGTTGACTCCCTCACAATCAGCTCCGCCTCTACCTTGATCCTGATCTCCGACGCGTCCCCCGACATCAAATTGAACAGGCTCTCCATCGCCATTTGTCCCATGCGCCGCATGGGCTGGCGAACTGTGGTCAGCGGCGGCTGAGTGTACGAGGCGAAGAAAAGATCGTCAAAGCCCACCACGGAAATATCCTCCGGCACGCGCCGCCCGTGCAGCCGAATCGAGCGCATCGCTCCCAGAGCCGTCATATCGTTGTAGCAGCAGACCGCGGTCGGCGGGTGAGCCAGCGCCAGCAGCTGATCCATGGCGCGCATAGCGGCCTCCGGTTTGCCGTCGCCCTGAACCACCAGCTCCGGGATAAAAGGAATCCCGACTGCTTCGAGCGCCTCCCGATAGCCTGCGCACCGCTCCGCGTCCGACTGATAGCCAATTTGGTCGCCAATAAATCCAATCCGCCGATGGCCCAACTCGATCAAGTGGCTGGCCGCCGCGCGGCTGCCTTCGAGATTGCGGATCATCACCGAGTGAACAAACGCCCCCGGATGCTGATCATTCACCAGGACAATCGGGACCATCATCTCTGACAGCAGCGGAAGGTACAAAGCGCCCACGCGCGAAGAAGTGACGATGATTCCGTCCACACGCCGTTCGGCGAAAGTCCTGACCACTTGCCTCTCGCGCTCTGGGTCGGCATTCGATTCGGAGAGAAACACACAGTAGCCGCGGTCGTGGGCCTCCTGCTCGATTCCGCTGAAAACTTCGCTCGTAAACGGGTCGGCGACGGTTGTAACCACCAATCCGATGGTTCGTGACCGCCGGGTTACGAGCCCGCGTGCCACGGCGCTGGCGTGATAACCCGCCTGGTCGGCAATCCTCCTAATATTCTCGGCGGTGCGGGGATTCACCAGCGGGCTATTCTGCAGGGCGCGGGAGACCGTGGGATGCGACACGTGTGCAAGCCGCGCAATGTCCTTGATCGACGGTTGGCGAAGGACTCGCTTCGCGCCGTCAGGGCGTGCAGCTTCAGCCGCTTTACCTGTATCTTTGTCAACCATATGCAGACATATTCTATATGACCGCCGGTGACGTCCACTGGTCGGCCACAAGGCCAAATTCCCAATTTGAAACTTGCCGGGAGAAGGCGGCCGGGAGTCAGGGCAAGATTTACCCACAGGAAAGCCACAGCAAATTCAAAAAAATCTCAAATCTGAGGTGTAACTTTTCCCGTTTTCGTGCATCATATGGATAACAAGCAGAGGCTTCCCCGAATTACCGCCCGCCCAAGAAAGGTTTCCCTTCCTTGCGAAGGTCCTGTATGGACCTCTTCCCCAATATCCCTTCTGGATCCCCTCCTAAAATGCCTCTCTAGCGGGCCTGCCGGAAGGCAGGCCCATGCGCTCATCTGCCGCCGGATAGAATAAGCCAGATGCCTTCTTCGCCCACGCCGGAGCCTTACCCCGACTCGGAAATTCATGCCATCGACGCGCTTTTTCAGCGCGCGGGCCTCCAGCGCAATCTGCGCGGCAAGGCCGCCGGCGTAACAGGCCGGATGCGTTTTGAGCGCTTGTCGCGGGAGGAGCTGATGACGGCCGCGCCGGTTCCCCGCGTAGCAGCGAACGGCGTCCAATGGCTTTCAGTGCCGAGCTGGGAAAAGACTAGCTGGCTCTGGCACGGCTTCAGTACCCGCCGCGGCGGCCTTAGCCGGGTCTTTTGCGACGATGATGCCCAAGGCGAACTGAATCTTGGCTTTACTGCCCCTCATGGGCAGGCGATGGACGACCGGGAGACGGTGGCCCAGAATCGCCGCCTGCTGGCCGAAGCCATCACCGGAGACGCGGCCACGCCGCTGGTCGCCCTCCGCCAGATTCATTCCAACCTGGTGGTTCTTGCCGACGCCAGCCTTGAGCAGCCCAGGAAAGCCGACGGCCTAATGACCGATGAGCCCGGCCTGCTCATTGGCATACAGACGGCCGACTGCATCCCGATTCTGGTGGCCGACCGCAAACGGCGCGTGGTAGCCGCCTTCCACGCCGGCTGGCGCGGGACGGTCAAACGCATCGTCGAGAGCGGCATTGGCCGCATGAGGCTCGCCTTCGGTTCCCGGCCTGAAGATCTTACGGCCGCCATCGGCCCCGGCATCGNNATTCGCACGCGCTACCCGATGCTGTTTCTGACGCAGAGGGCGCCCGGCCACTCGGATATCGGCCCCAGCCTGCACCTCAATCTCGCCGAAGCCAACCGCCGCCAGTTGCTCGCTGCCGGCCTCAAGCCGCGGGCAATTCATTTAGTGGGCGGCTGCACAAGCTGCCGGCCTGAGCTGTTCTTCTCCCATCGCGCCTCCGAGGGCCGCACCGGGCGAATGATGAGCGTGATCGGCATCCGGCCCGATGCCTCCCGGCATTGAGGAATTCGAGCCTTGCGGGTGGTACCATGGGGCGTTCTCAATAAACAGCGGGAAGGGCGCCAAACCATGACAGTTGCCGGAACTGTGGGGCAAAAACTCGTGCAGCGCGGGAAAGGCCGGCTTGGCGTCTTGCGCTGCGGGGCTGTATTGTTCGGCGCGCTCTTCCTCGCATGGCCGGCCTTCTATAACGGCTTTCCGCTACTCTATCCAGATTCGATGACCTATCTTTCCGACGGCCGCGTCGTGGCGAGGGCGTTGTTTCTGCATCAGCTTTCGAAATACTACGGCGTGCGCTCCTTCTTTTACAGCCTCGTCATCCTGCCCTTTCACTGGAACATCTCGCCCTGGCCCATCGTCGCCCTGCAATGCCTGCTTGTTGCCTTTGTCGTCTGGCTGGTGGTGCGCTCCGTTGCGCCGCGGCACACCGTTGCCCGCTACCTCATTCTGATTTTGGCGCTCAGTATTTTTACCAGCGCAAGCTGGTATGCGGCCTTTGTCATGCCCGACATTCTGGGTCCGCTGGCCTATCTCTCCATCTATCTGCTGACCTTCGCGCGGGAGACGCTATCGCGCGCCGAACGGCTGGCGCTCTGTCTCATCGCATGGTGGGGCATCACCGCACATTCCTCGCACCTGTTGCTGGCTGCCGGACTATGGCTGCTGCTGGTTGTCTTTGTAGCCTTCAAGCGCAGGCCGTTCTGGCGCCGCCCGCGGAGCCTTCGTGTGGTGTTGGCTATCCTCGCCGTTGCTGCGGCATCTCAAATGGCGCTGCATGGCTATCTCTACGGCAAGCCCACGCTGAACGGCCAGCGGCCACCCTATCTGATGGCGCGCGTCATCGCCGACGGCCCCGGACGCTGGTATCTCGACAAGAACTGCCCCCAGTTGCATTGGGCCATCTGCAACCATCTGAGCCAGCTCTCTGACAATCCGGACACGCTTCTTTGGGATGCGGATGGAGCCTACCAGAGCGCAACCGACGATGAAAGAAACCAGATCGATCACGAGGAGATGCCTCTGGTTCTGGCCACGATTCGCGCCTATCCCCGCCAGCAGCTTTCACGTTCGGCTGCCAACTTCAGCCAGCAGTTGCTGAGCTTCGGCTTGTTTGGTTTCGATTCGAGCGCCTGGATGCTGGAACAATTCGATGAAGTGATGCCCAAGGCGCGGTCGAGTTATCTCCAGAGCCGGCAGGCGCGCGACGCTCTTCCACTCGACCTGCTCACAGAGATTCAATGGTGGACCATCGTCGCCTCGCTGGCAGCCATTGCCGCTCTGATTCCCTTGCTCTGGCGACGCCACTCCCCGCGGCTCGCCGGGCTCAGCCTTGTCGTCGTCGCCACGGTCGTGGCCAACGCGCTGGTCACCGGAGTGATGTCGGTGGTGGATGATCGCTATGGGTGCCGCATCATCTGGCTGATCCCGCTGCTGGCTGGAATTTTCTTTCTGGATTGGCTCAATCAGCGGGAGACGGCGAGGGAAGAAACGGTCAGCGAACCGGGACGAGGGAGTTGCTGAACTCTCTTGCGGCAGAGACGAGGCCCCAGCGACAGGTCCTCGCCGCTGGGGCGCAGAGAGGCGAAGCTCAGGCGACCTTGGCGGCTGCCTGTGGATTGACCAGGTCGCGCAGCTCCTTCGACGGCTTGAAGTAGGGCACCTTCTTGGCTGGAACCTCGACGCGCTCCCCGGTCTTGGGGTTACGCCCGATGCGAGAATTGCGCTGGCGAATGCGGAAGGACCCGAAGCCGCGAATCTCAATCTTGTCCCCGCTCTTGAGAGCCCCGATCACCGCATCGAAGATAGTTTCGACGATGACCTCGCCGTCGCGGCGCGTCAGGTCACCCACTCCGGTCACCTTTTCCACAAGGTCTGCCTTTGTCATGTCCTCTAACCTCCGCTCACAGAATAACCGGATTCTACCCAATCTGGGACGAAAATCAAGACTCCTTTGCGAATTTGGACCTTTTCTCCTCAATAGCTTGGCGGAAAAAACCCTATTGCAGATGGAGCAAGCCAACTACACCCTGCGCCATTTATGATGGCCAGAGCCGTTCCTTGAGATTGTTCCCCGGCGACAGGTCTTCGTCGCTGGGCTGAAAGTAAGGCAAGGCTTGAGGAAGGGAGGCGAGAACGTGGCTGTGGAATCCATAAGCAATTTTGGGCCGAAATACAGTATCGTGATTCCGGCCTACAACGAGTACGTCCGCCTGCCGTTGACGCTCGCCTCGGTGGTGAGCTGCATTCACACGCGCGGCTGGGATGCCGAGATCATCGTGGTCAACGACGGCTCAACCGATGGAACCGCCGACGTGGTGCATAAGTTTGCCAACAACACGCCAGGGGTACGGTCGATTGAGGAGCGGCTGATTGTAGATCGGCCGATTCAGGCCGCGCCGGATGAACGCCGCCCGGTCGAACTCCGCCTGCTCGAGAACCCCGGCAACCGCGGCAAAGGCTACAGCGTACGCGCCGGAATGCTCGCGGCGCGGGGCGAGGTGGTCCTCTTCACCGACGCCGACCTCTCGGCGCCCATCGAAGAGGCCGAACGCCTCTTTGACGCCATCCGCCAGGGCGCGGACATCGCCATTGGCTCCCGCTGGCTGCAGAGCGACCGCCAGACCCAGCGCCAGCCGCTTTACCGCCAGTTCTTCGGCCGCTGCTTCAACGCCGTCACCCGCGCCGTCATGAACCTGCCCTTCGCCGATACCCAGTGCGGCCTCAAGGCATTCTCTCGCGGGGCCGCACAGACCGTATTTCAGCTCCAGACCATCAAGCACTGGGGCTTCGACCCGGAGATTCTGTTCATCGCCATCCAGCACGGCTACTGGGTCATCGAAGTGCCGGTAACCTGGGCTCACGACGAGCGCACCCGCATGAGCTACCTGAAAGACGGCTTCAGGATGCTTCAGGAACTCGCCGTCATCCGCTGGAACGCCTTCCGCGGACGCTACGACAGACCGGTGGAAATGGCAAAACGATAAACTCGCCAACCCGCCAGGCAAAGCTAACCTGCCCCATTTGCAGGAAAATTCACCGCCGCGCCGGGCGTATCAGCAGGCAGTCGCGAGGATATGGCCCTGCACTGCGTAGGCCAGCAATTTACTGTCACGGGTGATGACGCGATAACCGTTGAGCCGAGCCGTGGCCGCTATGATCCGATCCGCGGGATCACTGGGCGGCTTTCCGGGTAATGCCGTCGAGGCGATAAGAAGCCGCGGCGTAAGCTCCGCCAGCCGCACTCCCGGTAACGCCAACAAGCTCTCGAACCAGACCTCGGGCGAGAGCGTGAGGTGCAAGCGGCCTTTGGAAACCAGAGTCCCGATCTCCCAGGCTGTGAAAGGGGAAAGATAGACGCCGAGATTGGCAGTTTGGGCAGCGCGGATCGCTGCGCGGCTGGCTGACGAGAGAGGCGCCCGGCTCATCAGCCAGATTGCGGCGCACGTATCGAGCAGAACGGGACCGGCCACGTCAGAGTTCCGCATCCCAGATCTCGCCCGTAGGCTCGGTGAGATCAACCCCCGGCGCTACAGTGACAGTGCCGCGCATGGCGCCCCAAAGATCGAAGCAGTCTTCCGCATCCGCGAGAATCGGGACAACAGCGGCAATGGGACGCCTGTGCTTGAGTAGCACGACGCGGCCGGTCTTGCCCTGAGCCACGTCGTCGATCAGGCCAAGGCACTGAGCTTTGAAGGCGGTGACGCCAATAGCGTTTTCGGTTTTTTCCAGTCTGGTCATGCTCGCTCCAATATGGACCATAATACATAGTCCATATTGAAATTGCAAGGTTTTTCACTCGTTCATGCACTGAGCCTTCTCCGTTCGCGGGAACTTTGTTCCAGCCGCGTTCGCGCCGCCTTCGGCTCAACGTGTTCGCCACGGTCCAGCGAAGTAAGCCTGGCCCCTAACTTTGGCGGTGATTCGAGGATGGTGCACGGATATTCGTTTTGATTCCTATACGTGAGGAAATGGGTAGCCCGCCTTGCGTAATGGCAAAAATATAATTACAATATTGGCATGGCAGGAATCCGGTTCGAGTGGGATGAGGCGAAGAATCTCTCCAACCAGCGCAAGCTCGGCGTCAGTTTTGAGGATGCCTGTGAAGTGTTTCGAGATCCCCTCTACGGGTCTGTGAAGGATCGCATTCAGGACGGGGAGCAGCGCCGGCAGACTTTCGGAGAAGTTGATGGCTGGCTGCTCATCATGGTGGCTCACACCGTAAATGAGGAAGATGGGCACGGCGCAGTAGTAGAGGTGATTCGCATTATCCCGGCACGATATGCATCGCGAAAGGAGAGACAACGCTATGAAGACGAAAATGGTTAAGCACACGTTGAACACGCTGCCGCCTCTGACCGAGGTGCGGCGGGCAAAGCTGCGGGCGCTGGGCGCCAGGCCAGACAGCGAGATCGACTTTAGCGATATCCCCGAAATGACCGACGAGCAGTGGAAGAATGCCGAGCGTGGCCATTTTTATCGCCCTGTGAAGCGGCAGATCACGGCGCGGGTGGATGCCGATGTGCTGGCGTGGCTGAAGGGGCAAGGCAAAGGCTATCAGTCGCGTATCAACGCGATCTTGCGGCGGGAGATGCTGGCGGCGCATCGAATGACGGCGAAGTAAGGCTGAAGATCACGACAACGCGTTACGGAAAGAGAGTGACGGAGATTTGAGGTCTCCCACCCTTGCGAAAAGGCAAGGACGCCGCAACGGTGGGGCACCCGGCTCGCTACGACCCGCTCATCACGATAGAGCCGCGATGAACGGGGCACAGCTTCTCAATTTAGAGAGTTAGTTTCGGGGTTGATGAGCGGGCCACCTGCCACGATGGAAGAAATGACGGGAGTGTGTCACTCCAAGACCGGCAAGAACTCCTTGACAATGCGATCCACAACCTCAACAAGATAATGCAATGTTGGGAGCAACGCTTCTCGGCGTCCCGACCTCAATTCGGAGATCGTTTCTTTTCCGCCCAGCAAAATATAATCCTTCACTTTCGGACGTGCAAAAATTCCACTGAATTGTGGGCGGCCGAATTTATACATGAAAGACTTTCCAATCCACTGATCGCGGCAGATGACAATTCGCTCTACGGTGGGGAGAAGCTTATGCTTGTTGATGTTGTTAAGCTCATTCAACCTAAAAAGAGCTTCGTTCCCACCCTTGTATGGCTTCAGCGCGTCGATCAATTTTATGGCACGAGGGCCGACCAGCTTTATTACAGTCTTTCGGGCTTGTTCGTAACTGGGCAGATTCTTACAGATCGGGAAGGAAATGTCCCTCTCTTGCCTAATCGTGATGCGGGGACGATGCACTTTCGCAAGCTGGTAAGCCAGATGGTCCAGTGCTCCTCGCAGGTTGACCACCACGTCTCCTGCGGAGGCAAGAGTCGAAAGACGAACATGATAAGTAAGGAATTGCCCTGGTGGGCGCTTTCTGGATGTCACGTGCATTTTGATGCCCGGAATATAACCATCCTGAGCAAAGAGCCGCTCCATGTCACGGAGATTCTCTTTGGCCCGCTCAACCTTTGCGCGCACTAAGATAAGGCGAGATTCTGCGCTTAATCGGGGCTTCGTTCTCGGGCGTGGCACGCAACCATTTTATCCTAATACTTGACGTGCGGGGATAATTGCCTTGGGCGGATTTGTTCGAACTCTCTTACCCCAACGTGTGTCCTGCTGGCTCTGCTCCTGGACTGTTCCGTATTTGTCCTCCCGATATTCCTAGGATGAAAAAGTGAGACACGAACTCAACGCCCTTGGTTTTAAATCAGCGGATTTGCGGGAGAGCAGGTGAGGCTCTGGGGTCCTTTGAAATAAGGTGAACCTCGACTCACCTTCTCGCTTGAAACTGTTACGCCGTGGCCGCGTTGGCTACTGACTGCAATCCACGCGCCTCGATTTCGAATTCGCGGATTTTGTATTTTTGGATTTTGCCGCTGAGCGTGGCGGGAAACTCGGTGACGAAGCGAACATGTTCGGGAATTTTGTAATAGGCGATCTGGCCTTTGCAAAACTCTTTAATCTCCTCTTCCGTAGCTTCCGTGCCCGGCGCCAGCCGCACCCACGCCACAACAATCTCGCCCAGCCGCGCATTGGGAATGCCGACCACCTGCGCCTCGTCCACCTTGGGGTGGGTGTAGAGGAATTCCTCAACCTCGCGCGGGTAGATGTTTTCGCCGCCGCGAATAATCACATCGCGGGATCGGCCGGTGAGGTGGATGCAGCCGTCCTCGCGCATGATGCCCAGGTCGCCGGTATGCAGCCAGCCATCGGCGTGGATGACCTGCGCCGTGCCTTCCGCGTCGCCGTCATAGCCTTTCATCAGCGCATAGCCGCGCACACAAACCTCGCCCTGTTCGCCAATGGGCAATTGTTCGCCGGTTGTCGCCGATGCGATCTGAATCTCGGTCTGCGGCATGGCGCGGCCCACGGTGTTGACGCGAATCTCGATGCTGTCGTCCGCGTCACTCATGGTCGTCACTGGCGAGGTCTCGGTCTGGCCATAGGCGATGACCAATTCGCGGCAGTGCATCTCATTGAGCACGCGCTTCATCAGCTCGACCGGGCAGGGCGCGCCGCTCATCATGCCGGTGCGCAGGCTGGTGAGGTCGAAGCTGGCGAAGTCGGGCAGCGCGAATTCCGCCACGTACATGGCTGGAACTCCATAGACCGAAGTTGCGCGCTCGTCGTGAACTGCCTTGAGCGTGGCCCGCGGGTCAAAGGTCCAACTGGGCAGGATAATCGCCGCGCCGGTATTCAGCGCGGTCATGGTGCCGATGACGCACCCGTAGCAGTGGAACAAGGGCACCGGAACGACAATCTTGTCCTGCTCGGTATAGTGGAAACCCTGCGCGAGAAACTGCCCATTGTTCACGATGTTGTGATGGGTGAGCAGCACGCCCTTGGGTAATCCAGTAGTCCCGCTGGTGTACTGGATGTTGGCCACGTCGTCAGGGGCCACGTGATCCGGCAAGCGGCCTTCGGCGTCGAGCAGCGCAGGCCACTCAGGCGAATCGAAGTAGATGGTGTGTTCGAGCTCCAAGTTGAGCCCGTGACGGGCACGGCCCAAAATCTCCTCGTAATCGGCCCGCTTGTCCTTGTGCCACAGGAACAGGGCCTTCATGCGCGACCGTTGCAGCGTGAACTGGAGTTCGTGGGAGCGGTAGGCCGGATTCACGTTGACCAGCGCCGCTCCAGCCCGCGCGCAGCCCATGTGCATCACAATCCACTCGATGCAGTTGGTGGACCAGAGCCCCACGCGGTCGCCCCGGCGGATGCCCAGCGACCAGAGCCCACGCGCCACGCGGTCCGCCTCGACGCTCAGTTCAGCCCAGGTAAGCCGCTTCTGCTGGTGACACGATGCCACGGCAAGGCGCTCAGGAAAGCGGCTAGCGGTGCGGTCGAGCAGGTCGCCAATGGTCAGTTCGAGGAGAGGCCGGTTGGGGCCGCGCGTGTGGCTGAGGGTACAAAGGTCTTCTTCTACAGGCATGGCTCTTAATCTTGGAACGGAAAGAGCAGTGTACACCCCGAGCACCCAACCGGAAAGCGAGATCTGGTACACAGCACCCTCACGCAGATCGCTTCAGTTCACGAACGTGTTCTCAACTCGTATCGAACTATGGAAATAGAGTATCCAGACAGTTGCCACTATGAATACCTCGATGACCCCAAATAACCCGCCGAACGGATGGGGAGGTGGGACGATTGCCGAAGTGGCCATGAGGTCCGTCAGCGCAAAGAAGCATTGGGCAGCATAGAAAGCGATCATGCAATTCGGAAGGAGCCTCTTTTTTTTGTAGAAGAGGATGTTGAGGAAAATCGCAGCGGCAATAAATGCTGCATCGATGACGACTTCGTAGATGAAGAGATCGTCAAGCGATGGGTGATTCTCGACGACGCCCAGGCGTTCTCTGGCGATCAGTGCCTGAATGTTAAAAGTGATTCGAAACAAGCGCTCAATGGGTGAAATCGCCAAGCCAACGGCTGGCAGCACCAGCCATCCTCCGATGGCCTTCAGGTCGTTGGCAGGCTTGTAGGCCGGCGTCTCTGTGGCGCCTGTTTCCACGACTCCGGGATGAGCCGCAACCGCGCTTCCGCAGTTTGGGCAAATCTGGATGCCTTCATCGAGCGCAGACGAGCAAGTGGCGCAGGAGATGGTCATTGTGAATCCTCAGGGCTTTGTCGGATGCTATATCGTGAGTTTTGACGCTGTCAACAGAGGCGTAACAGGCTCAAAAATGAAGGCAGGCGGCCAGAATCCGCATCCCATGTAAACCCGCGGGCCAGAATTGGCGTCCACCTGTCATGAGGATTTGCGTGGAGACCCGTTTTCGCTGCCCATGCTGCGGATATAAGACGCTGGAGGCGCCCGAGGCGCTGGCCTTGTGCCCGGTTTGCTGGTGGGAGGACGACGGGCAGGAGGACAAAGACGCCTCGGATGTCCGGCTCACGGTGAACGGCGCTCTAAGCCTGGCCGAAGCTCGCGCGCATTTTGCCCAGTGCGGCGCAGCCCATCCCCGGTTTCTTCCCTACGTGCGCAAGGCCGAACTCACTGAGCAGTAGTAACTTTCCCGGTGCCCCCGGCGGCAAAACCGGCCGGCCGGTTTGACCCTGTCAGCAAACCCACTTACCATGAGGAGGGGTATCTCCCTGGCTGCGCGGGCTGGTTTTGCCCCCCAGCGGCAGCCCACGGCAAAAGTGTGCCGCAAGAGTGGGTAGTTTGACGGCCGAAACAGGCGGTTTTCCTCCAATTCCGGTTATTTTTTGGCGCTCGCAACGCATGGAAGGCAAAAATCTTGAGTCCTACCGACACCCTCGAAAACAACCCCCAACCCGAAGTGACCGAGACGCCGGTGGGCCACGATCACGAAGGTCATGATCACGAAGGTCACGACCACACTCACGAAGGCCACGAGCACGGACCAGTTCTGAACCCGGACTGCACCCGCGAAGTGGTGCTGGACATTCCCGCCGAAGAGGTCTCCAAGGCCTATCGGACCGTGACCGGCAATTATAGGAAGTACGCCAAGATCCCCGGCTTCCGCGCCGGCAAGGTGCCGGAGACGGTCATCAAGCGCCGCTTTGCCGACGGCATCCGCAAGGAAGTGGTCGACAGCCTGTTGCCTGAACGGTTCAACAAGGCGGTCCTCGAATTGGGCGTGAAGCCTGTCGGCGAGCCGCGAGTGACCGAACTGACCATCGATGACGGCCAGCCGCTGCACGTGAAGGCGGTCTTCGAGTTTATCCCCGAGTTTTCCATCGAGGGCTATAAGACGGTCACGGTGGAAAAGACCTCCGTAGAAGTCACCGAAGAGGAGTACCAGCACGAGCTGGAGCAACTGCGCGAGTCGCGCGCTGTCATCGAGCCGGTGGAGGAAGACCGCGCGCTGAAGGCTGGCGACTGGGCGCAGATCACTTACAAAGGCCTGATTGACGGCGAGCCTGAGGCTGCCCCGGTGGCGGGCGAAGACACCCTGGTGGAAATTGGCGGCAAAGACACTGTGGCGGCTTTCACCGAAGCTTTGCGCGGCGCCAAACCCGGCCAGGAACTGAAGGCCGAGGTCATTTATCCGGCCGATTATGCCGAGCCCAAGCTGGCCGGCAAGACCGTGAGCTACAGCGTCGAAGTAAAGGCAATCAAGAAACGGATTGTGCCGGAGCTGACCGACGAATTTGCCAAGGAGCTGGGCCAATACGAGAGCCTGGCGGATTTGGAAAGCCGCATCCGCGAGCACATGGCCAGCCGCAAGCGGCGCAGCGTGGAAGGCGAGACCAAGGACCATCTCTTCGCCGCGCTCACCGAGCGTTACGCGTTTGCGGTGCCCGAATCTCTGGTGCAGGCGCAGATTGACACGCGGCTGGAGCGCGGCCTGCGCGCCCTGGCTGCTCAAGGGATGCAGACCGAGCAGATGCGCAAGCTGGACTTTGGCCGCCTGCGCGCGGCCCAGCGCGACGGCGCCGTGGCCGAAGTGAAAACCAATATACTGCTGGACCGCATCGCCGCCGAAGAAGAGATCCACATCAGCGACGAGGAACTGGACAGCGAATTGCAATTGGCTGCCCTGCAGTCGCGCGAACCGCTCGATACTCTGCGGACGCGTTTGACGGCGGACGGCGAACTGGCTAAAATCCGGGAACAAATGCGGCGCGAGAAAACCGCGAGCCTGCTGTATGAACGGCTGCCCGCGTAGGGCCGCAAACATGAATCGGGGAGCAAGCGTCCCCCAACAGAAGAGCGAGAAGAAGACTCTATGGCATTGGTTCCCATGGTGGTAGAGCAGACGAGCCGGGGCGAGCGCGCCTACGACATCTACTCCCGTCTGCTGCGCGACAACATCATCTTTCTGGGCACGCCCATCGACGACCAGGTGGCCAACCTGATTGTGGCGCAGATGCTGTTTCTTTCCGGCGAAGATCCGGACAAGGACGTGCATCTGTACATCAACTCCCCCGGCGGCTCCATCACCGCGGGCCTGGCCATTTACGACACCATGCAGTTTATCAAGAACAAGGTGGAAACCATCTGCATTGGCCAGGCGGCCAGCATGGGCGCGTTTCTGCTGCTGGCTGGCACCAAGGGCAAGCGGTTTGC
>PLOI01000101.1:0-15530 GCA_003142015.1 Acidobacteriaceae bacterium
AGTTCGCCATCAGGTTCGGCTTCACGGGAAGAATATCGACACCCTCGCTGCTGAAAATCTGATACTGCCTAAAAATCTGATACTGCCTAAAGGAAAGACCAATTATATTGGAACGCGGCCACCCCGCCCAAACGGCTGGGCCGTCTCTGGGCTCGGAAATCGTGTCTCTCCTGCCATCACCCTGCCGCGCCTGCCGCCTTCGGACTCGGGCCGGTCCCCAATCACCCCAGCGATCAAGATCGCTCGCAGGGACTACGGTCACTATCCCATAGACGAAGACCCGCCGCTGAGGACACCGGTAAATTGGAACCTATTTCACAGTCTAACGGACGCAGGCGGGTTGGGGCGTGTTTCCGTGCCGCCAGGCAGCGGAACGTCCCCAAATAAATGCAGGCCGGAGCGCTGCGGGCGTCTTTGCGGCGGGAAAGGGCCGGGAAGAGAGCCGGAGGGTCGTCCTCAGGTGTGCATGGCCTCTGAAGCGAGCCGTTCATCCGCGATCTGTTCGCGAATCTTTCTCATTTCCCGTGCTCTGACTGGTACCTGCGGTATGATTTTCCATATCCGGCTTGCAAGTCAGCTTTGAGCGTCTAATGGAACAGGTCTGGCCGGGGGAACCAGCGATTGGAGGCAGCGGTGCGCCGAGCACTTCCCATGATCCTGATCCGTGTGATTGTGGGTCTGACGTTTGTGATAGAAGGCAGCCTTAAGTTTCTGCGCCCCGAAGAGCTGGGTGCGGGGCGCTTCGAGGCTATCGGCCTGCCGTTTGCTCATCCGCTGGCTCTGCTGGTGGGCGGTGTGGAGATCATCGGCGGCATCGCCATCCTGCTGAACTTCTATGCCGGCGATGCCGCGCTGGCGCTGCTGGTGGTCATCGTTACGGCAGTGGTTACCACCAAGATTCCCATCCTGCTGGGCAGGCCGCTGGGTCCGTTCGCGCTGGCCAAGCTGAACCATTACGGCTGGCTGAGCTTTCTTCACGAAGCGCGCATTGATCTATGCATGGTGTTTGGCTTGGTGGCCGTTATGATCGACTCCGGCCTCAGAGTGGGCCGCAGAAGGCACTGGTACCAGGGCGGGGGCTAGAATCTGCCCCCGCCATAGTTCATTGAACGCGCTGCGCGGTTTCAGCCTCGAGGAGCCGCATTCGCGCCAATAGGAGTTTGCGTTACCGGCTACTGCTCGACCGGGGCGGCCAGTTTGTAGACATAAACCAGCAGTGCGACGCCGACCAGCGCGGGGATCAGGCCAACCATATAGGGCGAACCCGGGCGTGCTCCCTCAAGCGTCAGCAAGAGGGCCGTCAGCCCGACGCCAGCGCCGACGCATACCACGCCGCCGATCTTCACGCCTTCGCGAGCTTTGATGCGCTTCAGGCGCTCCTCTTCCCGGAGCAAGTCGATTGCCGCCTTGGCGCCCTCGCCCGACGACTCGGTGATCCGCCGGAGCGTCTCCGATTTGTAAAAGGCTTCGCGCTCCTTTTGGCGGGTGCCGAACCAAACGGCGAAAGTGACAAACGTAAACACCGATATGAACATCACGATTGGAATAAATGCTCCGATTACTCCCGGGTTCATCATTTCCTCCTTGCTGGGGTATTTCCCCATGCGATCGGTAGGACAGCCGGCTAGCTCATCCGGTTGCATAATTTCAAAAACCAAGCCATTTGCGAGAAAATGCAACCAGAACAGGCGAGAGCCTGTCTTACTTGCCGCAGAGGACTCGATCCAGAATGAACGCCACAACCAGCGCCGAAGAAGATCTGACCGCCGTGGAGCAGGTGCTGGCCGGCGACATGGAGGCCTTTGAGGGGATTGTCCGGCGCTGGCAGGGTCCGCTGATCAACATGGCCTGGCGCTATTGCCGCGATCGCAGCCGCGCTGAGGAGATGGCACAGGAGGCATTCATTCGAGCATGGCGCGGGTTGGGCCGGTGGCGGCGCGAGTCGAGCTTCTCGACTTGGCTGTTTGCGCTGGCCGCGAATGTCTATCGTTCCGAGTTGAAGCGCTTTCCTGCGGAGACGCTGCCGCTGGACACCGCGCACGAACCCTCCAGCCCCGCCTCTCAGCAGCACGAACTGGAAGAACGAGGGCGGCAGGAAGCGCTTCGCCGCGCCGTGCTGGCCTTGCCATTGCGCTATCGCGAGCCGGTGATTCTGTACTATTTTCATGAGATGGATCTGGCCGCGGCAGCGGCGACCATGAGCTTGCCCGAAGGAACCTTGAAAGCCCGGCTCTCCAGGGCGCGGGCTTTGTTGCGACAGCGATTTCCGCATCTCGAAGAAGAGTCCGCCGCAATGGAACTGACTGCTCTCAACCCAGGAAAGGAGGCCGCAAATTGAATCGGGCCAAAACAATTCGCAGCGAACAAAACGGCGCCGGCGCCGACCGGAACGCAAGGATGGAGGCGGAGATTGGTCAGATACTGGCTACGGAAGAGAAGCTGATTCCGTCTTCAGGCTTCATGGCCTCGGTGATGGAGAGAGTTCGGCAAGAGGCCGTGCTGCCGCCGCCGATCCCCTTCCCATGGAAGTGGGCCGTTCCCGGAATTTTGCTGGCGGGCGGAGTCTTCGGCTGGGGTGCAGTCGAAATGGTCCATCTCGGCCTTCCTGCGGTCAGTCTGGCCGCTCTGAACTCACTCACGCTCACTCCAACGCAACTTCCGGCTGCCTTTGTTGCTCCTTTCGAAGAGGCCGGCTGGGTCGCGCTGGCTCTGGGCGTTTCGCTGCTTTGCTGGCTGCTCTCGCGCAGATTGGCGGGCAGCGGCGGGCTACTGTAGCGTGCAAAACCACGGAGTTTTTCGCAGGAGGTGACAGGCGTGGCCGATCCCTTCAACCTCGAACGATTTGTGAAAGCGCAGGCCGATGTTTTTCCGCAGGTTCTGGCGGAGCTTGGCGTGGGAGAAAAGCGGAGCCACTGGATCTGGTTCATTTTTCCGCAGATGAAGGGGTTGGGGCACAGTTCCCTGGCGGAGTTTTACGGCATTGGCTCGCTCGCGGAGGCCCAAGCCTATGCGCGGCATCCGCTGCTGGGCTCGCGTCTGGTCGAGTGCACGCGGCTGGTGAATCAGGTTGAGGGGCGGACGATCCGAGAGATTTTCGGCTACCCTGACGACCTGAAGTTCCGGTCGTCGATGACGTTGTTTGCCCGTGCTGCAGAAGAAAACGCCGAGTTCGATGCCGCGCTAAAGAAATACTTCGATGGCGAAGCCGATCCACTGACGGTGGCGCTGCTGCGGTAGAGCTACTCGATGGCGTAGACGGCGTAGACGCTGGCCTCGCGGCTCACCTTGCGCGGCTCGATGGCCAGAGTCACCGGCGGCGCGGCAAAACCTCCTTGGGGAGCGGCATTGTTGGCGTAGGCCATCGGATAAGGCTGCGGCGCAGAGATCTGATTGGTTACGTAGATCAGCGCGCCCAGATGAACGCCCATGCTCTTGGCCAGCACTTCCGCTTCTGCCCTGGCCCGCGCGGCGGCACGGTCAAGCGCCTGATCTTCGAGCGCCCGCATGTCCTGCACCGTCCAATCGATCTGGCCGCTCTCCGTGGCTCCGGCTCCGACGGCGACATCCAGAATCTCGGCGGCCCGCTCCGGCGGAGTTTTTACCGTCCACTGCTGCACAAGCGTGAACTTGTGCGGCTTGCCGCTGGCGCTGTCCAGCCGTTGCCACTCGCTGCGAATTGAGGTCTCCGGAATTCCCGCTTGCTTGAGCGCGTTCACAATGTCGTTGGAGGTTTTGGCGCCGGCGGCATAAGCGGCCTTGGCGTCCGATGGCTGCGTCACAAACCCAATGTGCAGAATGGCCAGGTCGGGATCGACGGTCACTCGCCCTTCCGCGCTGACGGTGAGAGTTCGGTTCGTGGATTCGATCTTGAGTTGAACCTCACTGGTCTGCTGCGCGCCGGCCACCACGCAGCCGGCAAAAATGGCAAATGCTGCGATTGCTTGCTTTATAGGCATAAATCGGTCCCCTTCATCCCTTGAACGTAGAGCATACAGAAACTTGCAGGATTTTTTGAAGATTCCCTGTTGCCGGGGATTGCCCTATTCAATCGTCCAATCCTCGGTTCTGAGTCCATCGACGAACGAAAACGCATGGCCGCTGGCCACTGGCATCACCCTATAGGCAAGTCATATGCCGCAATCATCAGGCTTTCCGTCTTGAAGTTCTCGCTAAAGCCGGCCTGCGTGCTTCGCACCAAACTGTCGCAGCTTGGCCAGCGTCGCGGCTGCCTGGCCGGAGTCGATGGCTTCGGCGCCGAGACGGACGCCTTCTTTCAGATCGCCGGCCAACCCCGCGGCCACGAGGCCCGCGGCGGCGTTCAGTAGGACAATGTCGCGCCGCGCGCCGGGGATGCCGGTGAGTACGTCGTAAAGCAGGGCCGCGTTAGTCTTCACATCGCCGCCGGTGAAGTGATCAAGCGTGGTGCGGGGCAGGCCGGCCATCTCCGGCGTGACGCGGGCGGCCTTCAGGGTACATTCGCCCGTCTCCGATTCTTCGACGCGCGCGACGATGGACTCGCCGGTGGTGGTCAGCTCATCAATGCCGTCCGTTCCGTGGACGACGAAGGCTCGTTTGGCTCCGAGCGCAGCCAGCGTACGCCCGACAAGGAGCACCTTGCTGGGCGCGAGCACGCCGATTACCTGTGCTCGCGCGCCGGCCGGATTGGTCAGAGGGCCGCACAGGTTGAGAATGGTGCGGAAGCCCAGCGCGCGGCGGAGCGGGCCTAATACCTTCATGGCCGGGTGATAGAGCGGCGCGAAGAGAAACATGAAGCCGGTCTCGCGCAGACACTCGACGGCCAGCTCCGGCCCAAGCGCGATGGGAACGCCGAGGGCTTCGAGCACGTCCGCCGCGCCGCAGAGCGAGGTGACCGCGCGGTTGCCGTGCTTGGCGACTTTGGCTCCGGCAGCGGCGGCCACCAGCGCCGCACCGCTGGAGATATTGAAGGTCAGCGGCCCTCCGCCGCCGGTGCCGACCACATCCACTAGCTCGTCCCGCTCCTCGGCTGTGAGCGAAAGCGGCGTGACGCGCTGGCGCATCACCTGAACAAAGCCGGCGAGCTCCGGCGCTTGTTCGCCACGGGTTGCCAGCACGGTGAGCAGAGCTGCCGTCTCCACCTCTGGCACTTCGCCGGAGAGGATTTCTTCGAGGACGTGGGCGGCCTGTTCGCGGGTCAGCGCCGCGCCGTCCTCGGCCAGCGGCTTCAAAAGCTGTTTCAACGATTCCATATCTTTCTATGGTAACGGCGCAAAGCGGCACGGCCCGTTCCAGACACTTGCGCGCACATTGCCGTTTGCCGGTTATTTGGCGGGCAGGATAGTATTTGTGTACCGCTGGCACGGTATCGGCTTTCCGGAACCCTCCGGAGCCGGTCCCGAATTCCCAATACAGCGAACGGGGCGGTTCCTACCGACATGAAGATTCACGAGTATCAGGCAAAGGAAATCCTGGCGAAATACGGCGTGGCCGTGCCCAGGGGCGAAGTGGCCAATAACCTCGAAGAAGCATCGACGGTGGCCCGCAAACTGTTTGCCGAGGGCGCGCCGGGTGTCGTCGTCAAGGCGCAGATTCACGCCGGAGGGCGCGGCAAGGGCGGCGGTGTGAAGGTGGCTCGTACCCGCGAAGAGGCCGAGCTTTACGCCAAGAATATTCTCGGCATGACGCTGGTGACGCACCAGACTGGCCCGCTGGGTCAAAAAGTTCAGCGGCTGCTGATCGAAGAGACGGCTGCCATCGACCGCGAGCTTTATCTGGGCATTGTGCTCGACCGGGCAACAGGCAAGCTGGTGTTCATGGCCTCGCAGGCCGGCGGCATGGAGATTGAAGTGGTGGCCGCGAAGACTCCCGAGGCCATTTTCAAGGAGAGCATCGATCCGGCCATCGGCCTGGGCGCATGGCAGGCGCGCAAACTGGCCTTTGCTCTCGGCCTCAAGCCCGCGCAGATCAACCCAGCGGTCGCCTTTTTGCAAAGCCTGTACAAAGCTTTCATTGAGACCGACGCCTCGCTCGTGGAGATCAATCCCTTTATCACCACCACCGACGACAAGCTCTTCGCACTGGACGCCAAGATTACCTTTGACGACAACGCGCTCTTTCGCCACCCGGAGATCAAGGCGCTGCGCGACACGGCAGAAGAGGACCCGCTGGAAGTGGAAGCCAGCAAGTACGCGCTGAACTACATCAAGCTGGACGGCTCGATTGCCTGCATGGTCAACGGCGCGGGCCTGGCCATGGCGACGATGGACATTATTCAATACGCCGGCGGCAGCCCTGCTAATTTTCTTGATGTGGGCGGCGGCGCAACCCAGGAGCAGATCGAGCACGCCTTTGAAATTCTGCTCGCCGATGCGAACGTGAAGGCCATCCTCATCAACATTTTTGGAGGCATCCTGCGCGTGGATCGCCTGGCTACGGGCGTGGTGGCCGCGGCGCGCAACTTGAAGGTGAAGGTTCCCATCGTGCTGCGATTGGAAGGGACGAATGTAGAGGAAGGCCGGAAGATTCTTGCTCAGTCGGGCTTGAACTTCCAGGTGGGCGCAACAATGAAAGAAGCAGCGGAGTTAGTTGTGAGAGCAGCTTCTAGCTGCTAGCCTCTAGCTCTTCAGCGCAAGGAAAGGACAATGATTGAGGTCGAACTTTTGAATTCCCTGTTAGACGGTTTTCAGACTGTCGAGTGGCCGATAGGCCCTGGAGTCCTGCCCAACTCGCCAGAGTGGTACGTGTACGTCTTTATTCTGTCTTTGGGAAGCGGGCAGCTTCCCTTTTATGCTGGGCAAACGAAGCGATTGGCTGCGCGAATGGGCGACTACGAGTCCGCACAATTCGCGGCTTCCACAGATTTCAGGGTAGGCGAGGCGATCAGGTTTTTCGCTCAAGAAAGACAATGCGGCATTCAGGTCCGATTCAAGCAAAGCGACCACGGTCTTCAAGATGAATACCTCATCATTCGCGAACTTCAACTCTCAGGCTTTCACATGCTAAACAGCCTTCTTGCATACGATTATAGGCAAGCAAGCAAAGAAGCCGAGCGGGAAGTCGTTCAACGATTCTGTCGCATGATTCTGCGGCAGGCCGAGAGAGGGTAACCTTGGGCGAATTCGTAGCGAATGTCTCTTAGGAAGTGAAGAGGGAACAAGAATGGCGCAAGACTACCACGAACTTGTTGTTTGGCAGAGGGCGATCGAGTTGACTGTTTGCGTCTACAAGCTGACTCGAACTTTCCCAAAAGAAGAGCTTTATGGACTGATTTCACAGATGAGAAGAGCGAGCGTATCCGTTGCAAGCAATATCGCCGAAGGACGCGGAAGGATTACTCCAGGGGAGTTCCGTCAGTTTCTCGGGCTCGCACAAGGTTCAACTTACGAACTTCAAACCCAGCTTTTGGTTGCCAGAAAACTTGGAATTGGAAGCGATGATGCCCTCACCGAGGCGGATTCGCTCAGCGATGAAGTATCCAAAATGCTTGGATCGTTCATCAAGACTCTAAGAGCACCGGAACGGAAAGCTAGGAGCTAGGAGCTAGAAGCTAATGGCTGTACTTGTCAACAAAGAAACTCGACTCATTGTTCAGGGAATTACGGGCAAGGAAGGCACTTTCCATGCCATGAGCTGCGCGGAGTACGGCACCAAAGTTGTTGGCGGAGTAACTCCCGGCAAGGGCGGGACGACACATGAAGGCTGGCCGGTGTTCAATACCGTGACAGACGCCGTGGAGAAGACCGGCGCCAATGTGACGATGATTTTTGTTCCGCCGCCGTTTGCCGCCGACGCGATTCTCGAAGCGGAGGACGCGGGGATTCCGCTGATCGTTTGCATCACCGAGGGCATTCCCACGCTCGACATGATCAAGGTGTGGGCGAAGCTCAAAAACTCGAAGTCGCGGCTGCTCGGTCCCAACTGTCCCGGCGTCATCTCGCCCGGCAAGGCCAAGGTGGGCATCATGCCCGGCCGCATTCACAAAGAGGGATCGATCGGCATCGTCTCTCGCTCCGGGACATTGACTTATGAGGCTGTATATCAGTTGACGCAGCGCGGCATCGGCCAATCGACCGGCATCGGAATTGGTGGCGACCCGATCATCGGCACCACGCATATCGATGCGTTGCGCCTGTTCAATGATGATCCCGAAACCGAAGCCATCATCATGATTGGCGAGATCGGCGGCTCTGCAGAAGAGGCGGCGGCGGAGTTCGTCAAGCAGCACGTGAAGAAGCCGGTGGTTGGCTTCATCGCCGGACAGACCGCGCCTCCCGGCCGGCGCATGGGCCACGCGGGCGCGATCATCAGCGGCGGGCAAGGCACCGCAGCCCACAAGATAGAAGCCATGACCGCGGCAGGGATTCACGTTGTTGTTTCGCCGGCAGAGATTGGCGCAACGCTGGCGCGGGTGATTGGGAAGAGCTAGCCTTTAGCTGCTAGCTTCTAGCCTCTAGCTTTCCGTGCAAAGGCCCGCCGGGATGGTGGGCCTTTGTGCTGAAATACACTTGATACTCATTTCAATGCAAGAACTTTGGATTGGTGTCGTTGAGGTGCTCACCGAGCCCACTATCGTAGACGGTGACACGCGCGCGTTCACGAATGTTATTACCTGGGCAACGACTGCTTCAGACTATGTCGATTCGGTTACCGCCGTTTTCACCGAATATAGCTGGACCGTGTTGGGGACCGAAAACGAACGGCCCGTTGCGAGCGAGAACGGCTTCAGCGAAGAAATCACTGAAATCATCGAACGCGCGCAGCAGAATCCAAAGGCCTGCATCTTTACGACGTTCCACTACTATCCGTCCAAGCCGTCTTAGCTCGCGACAAACAAGCTAGCGGCTAGAAGCTAGTAGCTAGAAGCTGCATTCTCACCACACGCGACAAGGCTTGGGATTCACCATAGCCGCCGTCTTCTTGCAACTGAAGCTTTTGGCGAACTCCGGCAAATCCTGTAGCACAGTGTTGGTGCGGTACTCGTCGGGGGCGTGGGGGTCGGTTTGCGCCTGGGTTCTCAAGCGCTCGGGCCGCGTCTGCGTACACCACTGCTGCGCATAGGCGATCCAGAATCGCTGGTTCGGCGTGTAGCCATCCTCCGTGGCGCTCATGTCGAGGTGCGCTGCCGCGGCCTTGTCAAGCCACGCCTCCCACGCCAGCCACAGACCGCCCAGGTCAGCCAGATTCTCGCCCAGCGTGAGCTTGCCGTTGAGGTGAACGCCCGGAACCGCCTCGATGGCGTCGTACTGGCGAACCATGCACTCAGCGCGATCATTGAACTTCTCTTCGTCGCTTTTGGTCCACCAATTGAGCAGGTTTCCGTCCTTGTCGAACTGGCGGCCCTCGTCATCGAAGCCGTGGGTCAGCTCGTGGCCGATGGTCGAACCCATGTCGCCGTAGTTGGCCGCGTCGTCTTCTTTGCCGCTGAAAAACGGCGGCTGCAAATAGCCGGCGGGAAAATTCACGTTGTTCATCTGCGGGTCATAGTAGGCGTTCACGGTGGGCGGCGTCATCTGCCACTCGCCCTTGTCCACCGGCTTGCCGATCTTGGCCAGATCGCGCGCGACCTCGAACTCGTGGGCGCGCATCTGGTTGCCCAGAGCGTCGCCGCGCACAATCGAGAGCGTCGAGTAGTCGCGCCATTTATCCGGGTAGCCGATCTTATTCATCACAGAGTGCAGCTTCTCTTTGGCTTTGATTTTGGTGGCGGCGCTCATCCAGTCCAGCCCGTCGAGGTCCTTGTCCATGGCCTGCTCAATGGACAGCGTCATNNCCGTTGAGCGTGTGCGAGTAGAAGTTCCAGTTTTCCTGGTCGAAGCTCTCTGGCAAACTGGTCCCCGCATAGGCGTGGAGCAGGTGCCAGCGCAGATAAGTTCTTATCTGATCGATGGGCGTGTCGGCCAGGAGCGCGTTGAACTCCGCAAAGAACTTTGGCTCCATGTCATTGACTTTACCAACGGCTGGAGCGTGAGCAGCGGATACATACTCGGGGAGCGGAAAATGCGTTAGTGCCAGCGCAAAGCTCACAACGTCGGTGGGATGGTTCAGGTTCTGCGGATCGCGCTGCTCGGTGATGGTGAGCGAGGCCTTGGCCAGGCGTGTTTCGATTACCAGCACCGTGTCGGCATCTTTGGCGGCCTGCGCCTCTGGCTCACCGGCGAGCACGAAGATTTTCTTCATGTGGGCCACGTACTGCTGGCGCGTCTCGACGGATTTGGCGTCGGTGCGCGTGTAGTAGTCGCGCTCAGGCAGGCCGAGGCCGCCAGCGCTATAGAAGCTGATGACGGAGCTTGAGTCCGCGAAGTCCTGGCTCGATCTAAGGGCAAAGAATGCGTTTACGCCGAGCTCATGCAGGTGCGCCAGCAGCGCGGGCAAATCCGCCGTTGTCTTTAGTGCGTCAATCCGGTCCAGCTCCGGCTGGAGTGGCGCAAGGCCCAGCTTGTTCACCGTGGCTGTGTCCATGCAACTGGCGTACTCGGCGCCGATTTTTTGCTCGTTTCCGCTCTGCGGATTTTCGTAAGTACCGCGCGTGGGCGCGGGCGCGGCAGTTTCTTCGAGGATTTGTTTCAGGCGCAGGCGATTCAGCTCGGCCAGCTCGGTGAAGCGGCCATAGGAAGTCTGGTCGGCGGGCAGGGGGTTGCGCTTGAACCATTCGTTGCAACTGTAGCGATAGAAGTTTTCGCAGGGGTCAATGGTTTTGTCGATCAGGGAGGGATCGAAGACGCGCAATTCTGCTGCCGCAGGGGCGGAGGCGCCAGTCGGCGCACTTTGGCAAAGAGCGGTTGCAACCACCAGTCCGGCAGCAAATGCGGCAACCGGAAGGAGCGAGGAGCGATAGGGTAAAACGGCGAAGCGCAACATGCCGACACTCTAGCAGATTCGGGGCTGTGGACGGCAGCCGGCTTCACCTCCACGGCGATTAGAATGGAGGAGCAAACAAAATTCCCCCTGAGGAGCAAAATTCCGTGGCGCAACGCACCTTCAGCATCGTCAAGCCGGACGCGGTCCGCAAAGGTTTCACCGGGGCCATTCTGGCCGAGATCGAGCGAGCCGGCTTTCAGATAGCGGCCATCAAGAAACAAGCCATTTCAAAAGAGCAGGCCAAGGGTTTCTATGCCGTGCATGTGGGTAAGCCGTTCTTCGACGGGCTTTGCGAGTTCATGTCTTCGGGGCCACTGGTTCTGATGGTTCTGGAGAAGGAAAACGCGATTGCCGATCTGCGCAAGCTGATGGGAGCTACCAACCCTGCCAACGCCGAAGAGGGAACAATTCGTAAGAAGTTCGCTGGTTCAATGTCGGAAAACGCGATTCACGGCTCGGATGGGGAGGAGACTGCGGCGTTCGAGATTGGGTATTGGTTTGCGGGGTATGAGCTAATTTAACTTCTCAGTTGGGGTAAGTTCGAGATTTGTGGTTTCCCACCCATTTCGCAAACAACGCGAAAGGATGGGGTACGGAAGATTTGTGGAATACCCAGCTATTTGGCGGCGTTCGGGGCGGTAGCCTGGGCAGTTAGCGCCTTCAGGTCGCTGACGAGCTTGTCGATTGCGTCAACTAAACACTTGTCACGGCCGTTCGTCATGTGGGCTGCCGATGATTTCTCGTCCAGCATCCACAAAACGATTTGCGTCTTCGGATCCAGCAGCAACAACTTGATTTGCTGCGCATCAGCGGAACCTCCACCGACAGTTGAAACGCCCACGCCGTTGATGGGGTCGGAATAACTGATTTGAAGGACCATATCGGCTTCGCCAGGAGCAGCCACAAGCTCATATCGTCCCCAACTCTTGATGGCCGCATACAACTCGTTATAGGGTTGAGCCGGACCTCCGCTCCAAATCTTTGCTTCGGACTCTCCGCCAGCATACGAGATGAATACCTTCTTTGCGGTAAGGATTTGCGAGGGCAGCGGAGCGGCGGGTGCTAAGCTGGCCGTCTGCGCAAACAGGGTGGAGGCAGCGGGCAAGATTATCGCAAGCCCGAGGGACGCTACAACCAATCTGACTTTCAGCATGGTTCTTTCCTATCTCACTTGCTTGAACACGGATTGAACAAATTCCACTCGATAGAAATATATACCTTCCCAATCAATCCCCGAAGAGATCGTCGATCTTCTGGCGCAGTATGGTGACTTCCTGGCGCAACTCCGCGACCGTCGCTTCCAACTGCGCGATGCGTTCGGCGTGGTTTGCGTCCTGCTCTGAAATTGTCCCGGCCTCGCGGCGCGCGAATGCGGGCTCGGCGGCGGCAATTGGGAATGAATCGACGCCGCCGGAGAGCAGGTGCGCGTAGCGGGACTCCTTGGTTCCCGGCTGGCGCGGCAGGATGGCGGCCAGCGACGGCTCGCGCTCCATCAGCTTTTGCAGTGCGGCAAGGACTTCGCCTATCTCGTCGAAGCGGTGCAGTCGCTCGGTTCGTCCGCGCAACTCGCCGGGAGTTTGCGGGCCGCGCAGGAGAAGGACGCAGATAAGCGCCGTCTCCGCGCGGTTGAAGTTGAAGGCCTCGCCCAGCCAGTGCTCGTACTTGGTGACGCGTCCGTCGGCGGAGCGCGCGCGGCCGGCCAGATGCAGGTCTTCCAGGCCATGCAACGCCTGACGCACCGCCTCTTCGTCTAGATTCATTACCGGCTCGCGGTTGGAGCGCTGATTGCAGGCGTTGATGAGCGCGTTNNTCGCTCCGCTCAGGGTCGCTCAGGATGACAGTCAAAATTGGAGTACTCAGAAACAGCATCTGGAGAAAGAGAAGCCCCGTTCAAGCCGGGCTTGAACGGGGCGGTGATGCGCAGGGAGGATTCTTACCGTTTGCCCTGGATGGTTTTGGGGTTGACGCCGGCCTTCTTGACGGCGCGTTTGGCGGCGATGGCGAGCATCTCCTTGCCCATGGGGGACTGATTGACGGCAACCTGCAAGGCCAGGTTGATGAGGTTGCTGGTGCCCCAGTAGAGAGCCAGGCCGGAGGCGTAATGCAACAGGATAAAGCCCATGAAGAGCGGCATCATGATGGCCATCATGCGGCGCTGATTGGCGTCCATGCCCGGCGAGGGCGTGATGTACTGCGTAAGAAACATGGTCAGGATGATGAGGATGGGCAGAATGTACTTAGGGTCCGGCGCGGAGAGATCTGTGAGCCAGAACCAGTGGGCCTGGCGCAGTTCTACGGCATTCTGCAAAACGCGAAAGTAGGCAAAGAAGAGGGGAATCTGCGGCAGCATGGGCAGGCAACTGCCATACATATTGACGCCCTCGGCCTTGTAGAGCGCCATGGTTTCGGTATTCATCTCGGCGCGTTTGGGATCAGTGGCCTTGAGATGGGCGTAACGCTTCTTGATGGCTTCGGCCTTGGGCTGAATGCGCATCATCTTCAGCGAGGACCTCATAGCCATGAAGCGCAGAGGCAGCATGACGACGGTGAAGATGACGGTGACAATGATGATGGCCCAACCCCAGTTGTTGATGCCGGGGCCAAGCATGCCGTCGAGACCGCGCAGGGCCAGGTAGAGAGGCTTGGCGATGACCCCCAGCCAACTGCCGAACTGGATGAGCGGGTCGAGCGCGGGTCCGGTGGGCTTGCCGCCGGGCCCGGTGGCGTGGATGGTCTTGAGCAGGTCGGTATCTTTGGGGCCGGCGAAGAAGCGCAGGTGGGTGGAGCCGCTGGTGTCGCCCATGGCGAGACCGAGCACGTCGGCTGGCTTTTTCTGGCTGTTGGGGTCGCTGGGATCGCCAGGAAGTTGGATGGTGCTGTGCAGCGTGACTACGGTCGCACGCGCGGGCGCATCGGGCAGAAAGGCCGCGGCAAAGTAGAGATCGGTGATGGCCGCGAAATCGTATGGCTGATCGAGCGTGGCGCCGCCGCCGACTTTCTTGGCATCGATTGAGTCGTCCTTGCCGTCGAGAGACCAGACAAACTTGCCGCTTGCGAACTGGATGGGTTCGGTCTGGTCGCCAAGCCCAGCGGGCCACGCCAGAAGAGCACGCACCGGCACGCCATTGCGCCGGACCTCGACCTCGGCCGTCACCACGTAGCTCTGGTCAAAGCGGAAGGTCTTCACCACGTCGAGGCCGTTGGCGGCGTAGTGAAAGGTCACTGAGCCGGGAGCCTGGAGCAGATCGCCGGACGCGGAAGCGCCGGAGATGGAGACCTGGTAAAGAGCGGAATTCAACTGCTTTGTCAGCTCCGGCTCATAAGTGTAGAGCGAGAGCGGGAGTCCGGCGTCGGAGGTCTTTGGATTGACCAGATCGAGCTGCTGCCCGCCGGGATCGGGGTGGTCCTTGTACTGCTTGCCCTTCAGAATCCAGTGCGTGACCTGCGCGCCCCGGTTGGTGAAGACTATTTTCAGATTGTCGTTCTCGACCGTTGTCTCAGCCACGGCGGAGGCGGCGATAACCGGAGTGGCAACCGCGGGAGCGAGCACTTGCCCTGCGGCCAACTGCGCCGGGGCTGTCCGGCCAGGGGTTGCGGCCGGTTGCGCTGACTGCTGCGGGTTCTGGGCCTGACTCTGAGTTTGGGCGGGCACCGGGGTGGCCGGCTGCTTTGATTTGGAAAAATACTGAAAGCCGAGAAGGACAACGAGGGCCAGGAGGGTGATCGACATCAAGCCGCGCATATCTCCGCCGCTGCCGCCGCCGTCGCCGCCCTGCCCCTGAAGATTGGGATTGCGAAATTCTGCCAATGGATTACGTCCTATCGTTTACGGCATTTTCGGAAATAGTGTGAACTCGCAAAAGTTGTAAATGTGGGTTTTACTTCCACCCCAGCGACGAAGACCTGTCGCCGGGGACCCCGGTTGATGAAAAACCCACTTAGCGGTTGTGGTTCCGGTCTACATCATTCCCGAAAATGCGTTAGGGGCGCGCCGTCAGGCCGCCGCCCTTTCTATGGTAATGGTTTGTGGTGCAAATGGCGTGAAATTGGAGCCGGAGGCACCTGATCAAGACCGCCTCGGGCGAAGGGATTACAGCGGAGGAGCCTCCAGGATGCGAGTAAAACGCCGCGCAGGGGTCCGTGGGTGGCGATGGCAAGGGAGGCATACTCCGAACAGGTGGGCAGATATCGGCAGCCGCCGGGCTTGAGCGAATGGATGGCAGGAGAGAGCCAGCGCCGATAGAAGTCGAGCATGGAAAGCAGAATGCGAGTGACCCCCGACGGGGCAAGCGTTGTTTCGTGCGGGCTGTTATCGTGTTGCGCGGCCTCTGATTGAACGTGAGTCATTAAGCCACCTGCTGCGGTGGGGCTAGCGTTGTCTGTTGCGGTGCCGGGGCCATGCGCGCAGCCTCTGTCCTTGCCTGCTGAAGGATACGCACAATCTCCGCTTCAAGTTTCGTGAATTCGATGGTGAGCACGGAGCGGCGGGGATGAAGGATCAGGTCGCAGGCCGGGGGCAGCAGGTCGATGTGGCGGCGCAGAGCCTCTTTCATGCGGCGCTTGATGCGGTTGCGCTCATGGGCCTTGCCGATGACCTTGCCGGCGGTGAGGCCGACGCGCGGGCCGCCCGGGGACTCGGCTGCGGTGCCAGCAGGAATCTGCGGGGCGAGGAACCAGCTCATGGAGGCGGACTG
>PLOI01000101.1:15580-16917 GCA_003142015.1 Acidobacteriaceae bacterium
CGGCGGCTGAGAACGGCTGCGCCGGCCTTGGTCTTCATGCGCGCGCGGAAGCCGTGGGTTTTCACGCGCTTGCGGCGATTGGGTTGAAATGTGCGCTTGGGCATGAAAATGCGCTCCTGTTTCCTAAAGAAAATCTGCGCCTTGACGGCAAGTTCTAAGTATACCGCAGGATGGGCCAGGAATCCAGCGGGGGCTCGTCAGGTAGTGGGTCAGTTTGAATAAACTTCCCCCAGGGGCTGAAGCCCAGTTGATTTTGCTGCATTTGTGGCACGACTGAAGTCGTGCCCTGATACAAAATGTGGAGATGCGGTTTTTTCTGCTTCACTGCGCTACGCTGAAGATGAGAGCGGCGAGGATGAGGCGCTCGTGGCCTTATACTAACCATGAAAGCGCTCTGAGTCGGCCACGGTGAGCACGCCTTCGGCTGGCATTCGGAAGACACTCTAGTAACCAATCCGGCGAGTTTCACCAGCGATGGTGCAACTGAAGAAGACGATTCAAAAGTTATGTGAAAGATTGATTGCAGCGACGCTAAGATGTGCTACTCTTGGGACCGTTCGAGGTAATTTTCCCGCGTCCCACGGAACAAGTCTCATACGAGGCTCCGAGATCAAGCCCCGGAACCTATCAGCGGCAATTCGGATGCAGGGCCACAGGCCTTGCGCCAAGGGAGAGCCGTTGCCCAAGATCGATCGATGAACCAGCCTGGCCAAGAACAGGCAGCAGAAGCAAGGACCAGCACGATGGCATTTTCAGTTTCGCCGGCGACGGCTCTCAATCCCTGGCTCCAGATTTTAGCTGCTCTAGAGATGAAGGTGATTCGCCAGTCCTTCGAGACGTGGCTGAAGCCTTCCCGGTACAGCCATGTCGTGAACCGCACGCTCTATGTGCGCGTGCCCTCGCCGCAGTTTCANNTTCCGCCGCAGCGCAAGGACGGCGGCTTCGGGCCGGTTCCCGCGCATGCGCCCTCGGCTCCGGCACAGCCGCAACGCACGCCTGAGCAGGCGCGCTTCGACTGGTCTACCGCGGCGCAACTGAACCAGCGCTACACATTCGACGCCTTCGTTATCGGCAACGGCAACCAGTTTGCTCGCGCCGCCTCGCTGGCGGTGGCCGAGCGGCCCTCGAAGGCCTACAATCCGCTGTTTCTGTATGGCGGTGTGGGCATGGGCAAGACGCACCTGATGCACGCCATTGGCCACGAGGTGAAGCGCCGCCAGCCGACGGCCAGCATCTGCTACGTCTCGGCGGAAAAGTTCACCAACGAGATGATCACCTCGCTGCGCAACGACCGCATGACGAGCTTCCGCGACCGTTTCCGCTCAGTGGATGTGCTG
>PLOI01000088.1 GCA_003142015.1 Acidobacteriaceae bacterium
ACCGAGGCCAGCTTGCCGGAGATTGGCCGCCAGTTCGGCAACAAGCACCACACCACGGTGATGCACTCGATTGCCAAAATCGACGAGCTGCGCCGCACCGACAAGGATCTGCACCGCACGCTGAACAAGCTGCAGGAGCAGTTGAACGCGTAGCGGCAGCAAGTCAGCGAGTTAGCGAGTCTGCGAGTCAGCGAAAAACAAAAGCCCACATCTCGGTTGGAGGCGTGGGCTTTTGTTTTTCCTTTAGAACTGAGTCAGGCTCAGCACGTTTTTGTCGGGATCGTGAAACCAGGCGATTCGGGCTCCGCCGGGTGCGGTCCAAATGCCATGCGGGCTGGCGTCGTTGAGGCCCGGATAGCGCAGGAAGATAACACCGGCCGCGGTGAGTTGCTTGACGGTGCGCCCGATGGATTCCACTTCCCAGCCCAGCACTGTGAAAGGCGCAGGATGGTGCTCGGCGACGGGGGTTACACGGAGCATGGTTCCGTTGGCGTCGAAGACCAGCGCGAAGGGCTTTTCGTCTTCGACCAGGCGAAGGCCGAGCACATTTTCATAGAAGACACGCGCTTTCACCAAATCCGTTACGGGCGCAAAAGCTACCAGCTTGCTTGTTCCCAGAATCGATTCTTGGGGCATACTGCACCTCCTCGGGGAATTTTCTAGAGCCGTCCAGCTATTTTGCACCCGTACTCGTGATCAGATCCACAAACATTTTTTGGAAGCGCGGCAGGTCGAGGTCTACTTGTGCGTGGATGAGGCGCACGCCGGTCGCGGGCTTCATCTTTTCGTTCCAGGTGAGGGTGTCGCCGTAGCTGGGTCCGTGGCTCAGGTCTGTGTCCATGTAGAGGATATTCTCGCGGGTGATGAGGGTCGGGTCGAGCCAGGCGCAAGCGGCGAGTTCATCCCAAAGGTAGTAGCGGCGCTGGCTCCAGGCGGCGATGTAACGCGCGGCGGGCGAGGAAGATTTGGCGATTTCGTCGAGCATCTGCTGAGTGAAGGGGGCCTTGATGGAGACATCGACGGTGGTCACGTCAACACGGGGCCAGTCGGCATGAAGCACGATGTGCGCGGCCTCGGGATCGAACCAGAAATTGAACTCGTGGCGCGGGTCGGCGGCAAACTCCGGGTCGTCGGTTTGCGGGTTTAAGCTGCCGCCCATCAGCACAATGCCTTCCGTGAGCGCGGCAAAATCGGGGTCAATGGAGATGGCGAGAGCGATGTTGGTCAGCGGACCGGCGGCATAGATGGTGACCTGATGAGGATGAGTGCGCACCTGGCGGATGAGGAAGTGGGCAGCGTCTTCGTCGATGGGCTTGATGGCGGGCTGCCCCTCAGGCATGGGCGGAATCTCGTAAGGCGAATGCGCGTTGGATTTTACCGGGGGGCCCGGGGTTGCGCCGGGGATCTGCTCCACGGAGAGGCTTTGGCCCCATGCGCCGAGCCACTCGACCTTGCCGTCGAGCGCAGAGGCCAGGCGGGTCTCTTCCTGCGTGCGAATCAGCGGGAAGACCGCGCCCCTGGCCACGGGAATATTGGCGTGGCCGGTCAGCTCCAACATGCGCAGGGTGTGCAGAGTCTCCTCGTCGCGCCATGCGTCACCGGTGACGATGGTGATGCCCAGCACTTCAACCTGAGGGGCCTGGAGCAGCGCCAACATGGACATCTGGTCGGAGCCGCCGGGGCCAGCGCCGTCCTGGTCGATGAGCACCATGCGTTTTTGCGCCTGGCACAAGGTAGCCGTGAGGGCCAGCAGAAGCAGGAGGGTCTTCTTTTTCATGGATAGTTATTGTGGCATACCGGAGAGGCTGCGCCAAGCTGGACAACCGGGCGCTGTGGTTTCGATCAAAAAGCGGGAGTTCAAGAATGCATTTGAGCTAGCGCCGGGGGCGGCCGCGATCTCCAGAGCTTCGGCCACGATCGCCAAAGCCGCGGGGTTTGACTGGCGGCGCGACAGGCAGATCGGTCTTGCCCGCAGGATAGACGGCGAGAAAGCGGTCCTGGCCTTCGTCATTGCTGGCCGTCTCCACGCCCTCGATTCCGCGGAAGGCCATGTGCATCAGGCGGCGCTCGCGACTGTTCATGGGCGGGAAGGCATAAGGGATGCCGGAACGGAGCACCTTTTCCGCGGCGGTCTCGGCGGTCATGCGCAGTTCCTGAGCGCGCAGAGCCTTGAAGTTGGCGGCGTCAAAGCTGATCAGATTGCCCTCACGCTGGTCGAGGCGCAGAATCTGCGCAGCGATGGTTTCAAGAGCCAATAGCAGTTCGCCGTTGTGCTGAGTCGCCAGCGCCACGTCGGGTCCGCCGAGTTCGACGCAAAGGGCGGGAGCCTGTCCTTCGGGGTCGGGCGTGCCGTCACCCGCACTGATGCGGTACTTGAGGCGCATGCCGCCCAGCTTGTTGAGGGTGGCGAGGAATCCGGCAATCTTCTGGGCAGCTTGCTGCAGGTCATCGATAGGCATAACAAACCAGTATCGCAGAGCCGGGCCGGGGTGGGCGGGGAAATCGGGGGGGAAACCGGGCGCACACCGAGGGATTTAGGCGCGATCGGTAAGATTATCGCTGAGCCATGTCCCGGTGTCCATGGAGCGAGCATGGTTGTTTCGCAGCGGGATCGGATTCAGCGCTGCAGAAAGCAGACCCTGCCGGTCCAGTTCAGGGGGGCGGTCTCGCGGGCAAGAGCGGCGAGGGCGTGAACCAGGCCCCCGATATCGGAAGGGGAAATGGTCTTTTCGTCGATGAAGATGACGCCGCCATGGGATTGGCCGGCCTCGGCCCAGGATTTGAGCAGAGGCGGAATGGTGCGCCGGTCGTAGGTGACCAACGTCCAATGCCGCTCGGCTGCACGGCGCAGGCAAGCCCCGTCGTCCTGACCGATAAAACTGCCGCTTTCCCACTCGATCAGAGCCGAGACGGAAAGCGCAGGATTACGTCTGCGCAGGCCGGCGGCCACGCTGGGCGAGATGTGCTCGTCGAGCAGCAGCTTGAGCATCTCAGCGCTTTGATCTTCTGGCGGGAACTACGAACTCCTCCGCCTGGGGCAACATGCGCTTCAGGGCAGAGAAGCCGACGGCATCGTTTTCCGCAAGAGCGGCGTCGATCTCTTCGGGAAAGGCCTCTGCGTAGTGGATGGCGGCGCGAACCTTAGCTTCGGGCCATTGCAGATGGCGGGCCACGACTGTGGCGGAGGTGTTGGCGCGGAGCAAAAGAAGAACTTCCCACACCGCCAGGGTGCTGCCCTGCAGAAATGCCTGACGGCCAACTGGGGAATCACGGAAGTCGATGAAAGCGAACTCGGAGCGGCGCAGACCCTCTTCGACGAGACGAGCACTGGCGTCGCTCGGGGTCCAGCCGTGGCGGCCGGCCATGCGCTTGAGGCGCCGGCCGCTCTCGACCGGCAGGCGCATACTGACGACCATGGATTGGGGCGAACTCATCGCATCCTCCACAATGTAATTCTTGCTTACATTGTAGCAGATTCGCGCTAATGTTGAATCCTTCAATCTTTCCGCGCCATGGGGGTCAGGTACTCGGGGCCGACGGGGTCGGTCACGGATTCAGTTACGATGCGGTCGATTTCGGCCATCGCGGCGGCGTCCAGTTTCCAGCCCATCACACCGGCGACGGCATCGAGTTGATCGGGGCGTTTGGCGCCCCAAAGGGCAACCGAGACGCCGGGACGGTCGAGGACCCAGCGCGCGGCCAGCTCCAGCACGGTCTTTCCGTAGTGTTCATGAGCGAAGGCGGCGAGGCGCTCGACGGCGGTGATGTACTGCGAGAAGCGCGGCTCCTGAAACTTGGGATCGACGCTGCGAATGTCGTCTGCGTCGAAGGTCATGCCGCGATGCACCCGCCCGCCGAGCAGGCTGCGGCAGAGCGAGCTATAGGTGAGCACGGCGATGCCGTTGGCCGCGCACCAGGTTCGGATCGGGGGCAAGATGGCTGCCTCTGTGCCGCAGGCGCTGTCGATCTGGCGCTCGAAGAGGTTGTAGGGCGGCTGGTTCGAGGCGAGAGGAACCACGCGGCGAAACTCCTCCATCTGGGCGACGCGGAAGTTGCTCACGCCGAGGGCGCGCACCTTGCCTTGGCGCTGGAACCCGGCCAGCAGCGCGGCGGTTTCGGCGATGGGCGTGCGCGTATCCGGCCAGTGCACTTGGTAGAGGTCGATAAAGTCGGTGTCCAGGCGGCGCAGGCTGGCTTCGAGTTCTGCTTGCAGGAGCGGCGCGGTCGAATTTGCGTAGACGCCGCGGTCGTTCCATTCGAGGCCGGCTTTGGTGGCGATGAAGAAATCCTCGCGGCGGCCATGGGCGCGAATGGCGCGGCCCACGATCTCCTCCGAGCGGCCGTGGCCGTAGATCGGGGCGGTGTCGATGAGGTTGATGCCGCGTTCGAGGGCGCCGAGGCAGGTAGCGACGGCGACATCGTCGGGCACTGTGCCCCAGTCGAGGCCGCCGATGGCCCAGGTGCCCAGTCCGATGCGGGAAACCTTCACACCGGCAATAGTTGTTGTCTCCATGGACCACATCTTAATCGGGACTAGGAAACAGGGAACAGGAAATTAATGCCCCGCTCTGCCGATGGTCCAATACGTGCGCCCGACCGGGTGATACCTTGAGCGTGTATGTCTCGGATTTCGGGCAAGGCCATTTTACGGAGTATATCGATCGCCAGAATGCGCGGATTCATTCAACTGCTTCTGCTGCTTGTGCCGCTCGCGCGCGTGCTGCCGGCTCATGCTCAGGGCGGACCGCCTTTTATTACAGACGATCCCGGCACGCCGGGCAACCGTCAATGGGAGATCAATTTTGGATGGATCGCGGACCACAACCCCGGAGCGGCTTATTACCAGTTGCCCGACATCGACATGAACTACGGCTGGGGTGACCGTATCCAGCTCAAGTATGAATTGCCCCTGGCTGCGGCGACCGATGAGAACAACACCACGCGAGCCGGGCTGGGCGAGTCGCTGCTGGGCGTGAAGTGGCGCTACTTCGAGCATCACACGGCGGGCGAATCAAAGTCCGACGAGAATATGGATTTCTCGCTGGGCACTTATCCACAGGCTTCGATCAACAACCCCACCAGCGCCGTGCGACGCGGAATTGTCGAGAACGGGCCGCAGTACTACCTGCCGGTGGAGTTCACTACCAGGCTCGGCCCCATCGACTTCAACGGCGAGGTGGGCCGATGGTTCGGCAACAAGCTGATTCCCAGCCGCTGGGGGCGCGGGCTGATTGCCGGCCACGAATTCAACGAGCGGCGGGAGCTGTACGCCGAGATCTATGACCTGCAGGACGCCAATCGCATCGGCAGCGAGCCCAAGCAGCGCGAACTGACGCTGGACCTGGGCGGCCGGCAAACGCTGGACCGCGCCGGGCATTTACGCCTGTTGTTCATGGGCGGACGCGGCATTCAGGCGGTGACGCGGCTGAACAGCGAGCCGAACTGGATTGCCTATGTAGGCATACAGATTCTGTTGGGGCCGAAAGGGCCCACGGAGGGCAGCGCGAGATAGGTGGCAGTCGGGAGTTCGGATTCAGGGCGGTTCTTCGACAAACCACCCTGAACAGGTTTCCACCAATTATTGGACCATTTGCATGGCTGTTCTTAGTGTTTGCCTTTGCCCCCGGCGACCTGGCCGTGCCCGTTACGAACTTCATTTCCCTTGAAGTGGGAAACCTTATCGACACGATTCGCCGGTGCGGGCTTCTCACCACGTTGCGGCTTTGGGCCAGCGTAGCCGTGATCGGGATGAAAACGGTTATTTACGTGGCCCCGGAAGTTTTCGGAACCGTGAAACCACGGGCCAGTGCCGATGAAGATACCGCCCGAAAACCATTCCGAGCCGTAGTAGCCGTAGGGAGCACAGTCATAGGGAGCGACGTCATAGTAGCCGTAGGGACAATCGGGCGCAACTCCAATCTCCACAGCAACCTGAGCCGCTGCTTTCGGCGCGGTTACCATCATGAAGCATCCGGCAGCAGCCGCCAGCACAACAAGCTTAAATCCAGTCATAAATCCTCCTTGCTATTGTGGGGCCTTCATCAAGCGCCCCCAGACTATCCACCGTAGCGACCAGGATCATCATCGTCTGAGCAATATGGACCAACTACGGCATCTGCGATATCGGGTCAGCTCAGGAACCGGATTCATCAGTACGCTTGCCGGATTGCGGACGAGCTGGAAGCTGACCCACGACCGAACCGCATCCCTGCCTCGCCGCACCCAGCCCTGGTAGTGTATCTTCCAATTCGTATGGACCACACCGCGAACAACGCCCCGCATCCCGCGCCTGAGGCGGAAGAAGTCTACCGCCGCTGGATTCAGTTTCTCGATGAAGAGTTCACCCGTCACCAGGCTCCGGAGCGCCGCGCGGAGATTGTGCGCGACCAGCTTTACCAGCTCTACCTGGGCCGTCCGCACGGCACCAAGCTCAACCTGACGCTCACCTCTGAGCTGCCCGGCAATGTGCTATCTCTCTCGCTGGACCCGGAGAATGTGACCCTTGAGGCGGAACACTTTGGCGACGCCGACTCCGTGCAGTTCGCCAAGCGCAAGCCGCTGCTGTGGTTCTGGAAGATGTTTGACCGCTCACCCATCGGAATCAACCACTGGCTGGGGCTGCGTTTCCGCTCGATGCTGGGCCGCCACCTCTTCGCGCGCATCGGAGCAGGGGTCAAGATTTATCACGGCGTGGAGCTGACCTTCGGCTACAACCTGACCATCGAGGAGGGCGCCACCATCCGTCACCATGCCCTGCTGAACGACCGCGGCGGCATCACCATCGGCAAAGGCGCGGTTATCGGCTCGTTCGCCCGCATCTACTCCCACATCCATGCCGCCCATGATTTTGGCGAGGTTATGCTTGTGCCCACTGTCATCGGCACGGCGGCTCGCATCGCCAGCCACGCCATCGTTCTGGCCGGCCAGCATGTTGCCGCCGGAGAACTGGTGGGCAGCTTCCCGGCAGAACGGCCCTGAACAAGGGAACAGGGACCGAGGCCTAGTGACAACGCTCGGCCTCACTGCGCCGGATTCATTCCTCCATGCACCACAAACCGCTCCAGGTAATCGTGCAGGAGCTGGCGATGTTGCTTGCGGTAGGCGTCGTAGTCCTTCGCGATGCCCTCGTCGGACGCACTGATCAGAATCCAGCAATCCAACATCCCGGCGTCGTTCAGCTCGACCAGATTGCGCAGGCTCTCGTCCAACTCACTGGTTTTAACGTTCTGGTTCTTGATGCTTTCGACTACGGTAACCAGCGCCGCATCTTCTTCTTTCAGTGAGTGCCGGTACTCTTTTTCGTTGGGAAAGTTCTTTTTGAACTCATCGCCCCGATAGCCGGCGCGAATCAACGAGTACATCAACCACGCGGAAGCTCCCGGATGCTGCTTATCATCGGTCGCGGCTGGATCGATATTGATGGTGACGTTACCCGGCTTCTTCGCGTCTACCACGGGACCGGCGGGCCGGTCGATCTTCGGAGCCAGCAACGTCGCCTTCTCAATATCCGCCCATTGCCGCAGACCCTGCCATGCGAACTTGCTATACGGCTCGGCCACGATAGCGTCGATAAACTTCTCCCTGGCCGCAGCCGGATCGTTGCCCAGTTTAAGGATCGCGTCGCCCCAGTAGCGATAGGCCGTCTCGCGGTTCGGATCGATTCCAATCGCCCGCGCAAACCAGGGTGCCGCGGTGTTCAGGTCCTTCTGCACATAGGCTGTGTCGCCGGCATAGAGCGGAGCCTCGTAGAGATGCGGATCGGCCTCGGCGGCGGCTGTGTATTTGGCCATCGCCGTGGGGAAATCTCCCGCCGTGTAGGCTTTCTCGGCCTCGGTCAGCAGAGCTTTGGCAGGACTGATGATGCCGGCATAGAGCGGCTGTTCGGGATCGAGATTGGCCATTTGCCGCACAAATTCGGCCGTGTCGCCCAGCGTGACGGCGCGTTTGGCAGCATCCCGCTCTCGAATTCGCACTGCTTTAACCTCGGCCGGGTCGCTCAATTGGGTGGCCTCGGCGCCGAGGCAGTCGGCCAGTCGCTCGGCGTAGAGCTGCTCGTTGGGATTCGCTTTGGCCAAGTCCTCATAGAGCGGCAGAGCCTCAGGCCGTTTGCCCGCCTTGTAAAGATCATTCGCCCTGGTTGCCTCATCGTCCTGGGCTAAGGCCGCCGATACCGCAAGGCACATGCAAATTCCTGCCATCCATCTCCGCATGATCGATCCCCTTTCGTGCTGAATTGTTCGGATCCCCTGAATCCTTAGACTGAGCCTGCCCGCGCTATGTTCCCGGCGCGTGGCGAGAATCTCCGCGCCCCTCCATGCTAACCTGAGTTTTCAGCTTGTGGAGAGTTCGTTTGCAACAGCCCGACCTGATCAAAGCGGTATTCGAGTTCGTTTTGCTTATCTTTTCGCTCAGCGTGCATGAGTGCGCGCACGCCTGGACGGCCTCGCGGCTGGGTGACCAGACCGCCCGCATGGTGGGGCGCGTCACGCTCAACCCCATGGTCCACGTAGACCCCATCGGCACGCTGCTGTTTCCGGCGCTGATGATCTTCGGGCCGTTTATCGGCTTCAGCATGTTCGGCGGGATGCTGGTGGGCTGGGCCAAACCCACACCGATCAATACCCGCAACTTCCGCAAGATTGTCCGCGACGACAACCTGACCACCATGGCCGGCCCCGCCTCAAATCTGCTCATCGTGCTGGTTGCGGTTGCGGTTATGGTGGTCATGGCCATCGCGCTTCCCAACGGACGCCAGGTTGTTCTCGACTCTTTCATCGGAACCCTCAGCCCGGTTGCGGACTTCACTCCGCAGCCGCTGGTACTGCTGTGCACGCTGGCGATTTTGATCAACCTGTCGCTCTGCATCTTCAACCTGCTTCCCATACCACCGCTCGATGGCAGTCGGCTGATGCGCAATATGCTGCCTTACAACGCTGTGCAGGCCTACGACCGGATTCCTATTTGGGTCAGCTATCTGCTGATGATTTTTGTGGGCGGAACGATTATCCGGGCTTTCGTCGTCCCCGCAATCGGAATGGTGGTCTGGGCGCTGGTGCATGTATAGGCCGCGCCGCGCGGGTTTCCAGTTGGCGCTGCAATGGGCCGCTACAATAAGAGGAGCCGTTTTTCCGGATTTTCCGGCAGGGCGGCGACATTCTCCTGGCATCATCCCAAAATTGGAATCTGGATCGATCAACAAAATGGCAGAAATCGCAACATCGTCTTCCCGTCCGCGCGTTTTGAGCGGCATGCGCCCCACCGGCAAGCTGCACCTGGGCAACTACATGGGNNGCGCTGGCCAACTGGGTCAAGCTCCAAGACTCTGCCCAGTACGAGTGCTACTTCTTCATCGCCGATCTGCACGCGCTGACGACCGATTACGCCGACACGTCGGGCATTGCGCCCAATACGCTTGAAGTGGCTCTGGATTTTCTGGCCGCCGGACTCGATCCGAAGAAATGCACTATCTTCGTGCAGAGCCAGGTGAGCCAGCATTATGAGTTGCCGTTGCTGCTGGGGATGATTACGCCGCTCGGCTGGCTGGAGCGCGTGCCCAGCTACAAGGAGATGCAGGAAAACCTCGCCAACAAGGACCTGACCACCTACGGGTTCCTGGGCTATCCGGTGCTGATGGCGTCTGACATACTGCTCTACCAGGCTGACTTTGTGCCTGTGGGACAGGACCAGCAGGCGCATGTGGAATTGACCCGTGAAATTGCGCGACGGTTCAACTTCTTTTACCCGAAAAAACATATGAGTAGGGGAGTTGAATCCGTTAAGTTCGGAGACCTGGTTGCAAAAGAAGGGGAAGAAATCGCCAAGCTGAAGAGTCCCCACGGGAAGGGTTTACTGACTCGGGCCGTCACGGCGGAAGATCTGTTGAATGCGATGAATCAAGAGTATGTCCTGCCCGAGCCGAAGGTGCTGCTGACGCCCTCGCCCAAGCTGCCGGGCACAGACGGCCGCAAGATGTCGAAGAGCTACGGGAACACCATCCAGTTGACCGACCCGGAGCCGGTGGTGCGCCAGAAGCTGAAAACTATGGTGACCGACCCGGCGCGTGTACGCCGCACGGACGCGGGTGATCCGGATAAGTGCCCGGTGGGCGACCTGCACAAGGTCTTCTCCACGCCTGAAACAATGGCCAAGGTTTATGACGGCTGCCGTTCGGCGGGAATCGGTTGCATCGAGTGCAAGGGCTGGGCGGCCGATGGGCTGGTGCGGATCTTGCAACCCATTCAGGAGCGTCGCGCCAGTTTTTCCGCGACACAGGTGAAGGAAATCCTTGATGATGGTTCCCGTCGGGCCAGCGCCCGCGCCGAAGAGACGATGCGGCAAGTGCGCGCGGCCATGCAGATGACCCTGACCAGCGATACAGGTCAGTAGGCAATGAATGCAAGTGCTTGAAAAGACAATTCCGTGGTGGCGAAAGGCGCTCAAGTTTGCGCTGGGCGGCATTCGCTCCGGGTTTGGCTTTTTCCCGCGGCCCGCAAGGCTGGCGCCAGTTGCCGTGCCAATGTTTTCAGGCGGCTACAAAGAAAATCCGGAAGAAGAGAGAGCTTTGACCAAGGTATTCCCCAAACTGGAGACCGTTGTTGCCGCGCCGGCGATTCCGGCTGAGGCTGGGCCGAAGCCCGGTGCGATTGCCTCGTACATATCAGAGCCTGAGGAGGCTAAAGAAGAAATCGGGACAACGAGAGAGCTGCCCGAAGAGACTTCCGGGGCCAAAGCCCGCATTGATTCTGTTGGTGTTATGCGGGGGTTGAAACCCCCGCCTCCCTCCGAATCGGGCTTTTCCGTACCTAGCGAAGCCGGGGTAGCCCGCGAAGCTGAAGTCGAGCCTGAGCCTGAAACCGCCCCGCTCCTGTCCACGGAGTCCCAAACCGTGACCGAGGCCGAACCTATTGCAGTCCCGGCCGCCGATGGTGCTTCTGATGACGATTTCAAGGTGCCACCCGTGGAGGTTGTGAATGCCGAAACTGTGAATGAGGCCGCGCCGGAGCCGGTTGAAGAGGCAGAGTCCGAAGAGGAAGCCGAGCCTGTGGACGAGCCGGAGACCGAGAAGTCTGCGAATGTCGAGGTTGTGCCCGAGACCGCACCTGAGACGGTTGAAGAGGGAGTCGAGCCTGCGGCCGAGCCGGAATCAAATGACGCCCCGGAAGTGGTGGATGTGACCCCCTCCGAGCCATTCAAAGAGCCAGAGCTCGAGGAAATTACGGAAGCTGAAACCGTGAAGGAGTTTGCGCCAGAGCCGGTCGAAGCCGCTGAACCCACGATGGAAGTCAGGCCTGAACCCGCAACCGAGCCAGAGCGCGCGCCGGAGCTGGTCGTCGAGCAGACCCCAACTGCGGATGCCGGGGCTCAGTTGGTGCTCACCGCTGAGTCCAGCGCAGAGGAAAAGGCCGACTCAAAGGCGGAGGAAAAGGCCGCTGCCAAGCTGGCCGCGCGGCAGAAGAAGCTGGACGAAAGCTCCGAGCAATCTCCCTTTTCGGTTTTTGTGGGCCAGGTATATGACGGCCCGCTTGATTTGCTGCTGGACCTGATTCGCAAGCAGGACATCGACATCTACGACATTCCCATTGCGCGGATCACGGCGCAGTTCCTGGCCTATGTGAACCAGCTGAAAGCCGGCGACGTGGATGTGGCGGGCGAGTTCATCTACACGGCTTCGCTGCTGATCCACATCAAGAGCAAGATGCTGCTGCCGCGCGCCCCCTCGGGCCCGGAAGACGTGGCCGAGGACCCGCGCCGCGAGCTAGTGGAGCGGCTGCTGGAGCATGAGCGCTTCAAGAATGCCGCACAGATGCTGCAACAGAAGCAGATGCTCGAGGCCGCCACGTGGTCCAATCCTGGCGTGCGCGAGTTCAAGGACGATGAGGGGGCCGAGCCGGAGATTGCCGCCGACACGGTGGACCTGGTGCGNNGAGGACTCGGTGACCGTGGGCCAGATGATTCAGTTTCTGGCACGCCGCCTCACCATGGAAGACAAGCCGGTGGCCCTGCGCCGCCTGTTGAGCCACACCCGCAGCGAGCGGGCGCTGATCGCCATGTTTCTGGCGCTGCTGGAGATGGTTCGCTTGCAGGCGATTTTGCTCCGCCAGGACCGGCAATTCAGCGAGATCTTCATCAAGAAGCACAGCGGCTTCGACGCCGTGATGAACGAAGGCCTGGGCAACGCGCGCGACGACTGGCGGTAAGATCGAGCTCTATCTGGATCAATGATGGATCGATGTTTTGGCTGCTTTTCCAGTCCGCAGTGACGCGGCGGCCGGTGAGCGGTACGGGTACGGTATCAAGTGGAAGAAAAAGCAAAACTCGATCATGATCGCCGCAGCCAGATTTGGGCGGAACTCCAAGAAAAGGCGAAGGATGACCCTGAGTTGGCGGAGCAGTTGAAGGCTGCGAAGAGCGTGATCGAAGCGAACAGAGAGGTACTGCAGCGGTTGGCGGATTGCTGACCCTCTGCCCGATGGGTTTTCCACCACGACCGCACTACCCCCGCGCCGAGCCGTGCCCTTCACCGTGTAGAATTGTTGAAGACAGGTTAATTCCCTCGCCTGGCGACGCAAACAATCGTGCGAAAATGCAGTTGTTGGGGTTTTATGGACGCCAATTTATCCGGCTCTGCAGTCACCCGCATCAAACCATCCCCTTTGTATTTGCATTGTGATGCTGTTGTTCAGTCGCGATCCTGGAGGCCCAGGCGTGTCCGGAATCTCTCCGGCCGCATTGGTGAAGCCTGATGGCCGACCTGGCCGCCACAGTGAAAGTTCTGCCCTCAAAAGGATCGGGGCTTGATCGCAAGTTGAGCGCGAGGCCCAGCCCTGCGGGTATCGCTGTTTTTCTGGTGGCGCTGGGCGGCGCGCTGTGCTACATCGCATTTCACGTCGCCAGGGACATGGAGACGGTCACTGTAACCAGCATCTGGCCATATATGCTGCTGGCCCTGGCACTGCTGATTGCGCTTGGCTTCGAGTTCGTCAACGGCTTCCACGATACAGCCAACGCCGTGGCCACGGTCATTTATACCCACTCGCTGGAACCCAACATTGCGGTGGTCTTGTCGGGCCTCTTCAATCTGGCTGGAGTGCTCGCTTCGACGGGGACGGTGGCCTTCGCTGTTCTCACGCTTCTGCCGGTGGATCTGATTCTTCAGGTCAGCTCAGGAGCCGGCTTCGCGATGGTCTTTGCACTGCTTGTCGCCGCCATTCTGTGGAACCTGGGAACGTGGTGGCTTGGGCTGCCGGCCTCCAGTTCGCATACCATGGTCGGCTCGATTATCGGCGTGGGCGTCGCCAACCAGTTGCTCCGCGTACACACCGGCACCTCGGGCGTGGACTGGGAGCAGGCCATCAAGGTTCTCAAGGCGCTGCTGATTTCGCCGCTGGTGGGTTTCTTCTGCGCCGGAATCCTGCTGCTTGTCTTCAAGGGTTTGACCGATACGGATCGAGCCAGAAACCTGGCCCTCCTCTATAGAGCGAACTATTTGAAGCCCATTTCGGCGCTGTTCTCCATAGCGCGTGCGGGTATCGTCCTGACGATCCTGTTGAATTTGTTTGCCTGGCTTTCGGGCGCATTCTTTCCTTCGATGTGGCTCCATATTCGCGGGATTGAGACATGGAAACACTCTTTTGGGCTGGTCCTGATTGTGCTCTCGACAGGAATCGTAGCCCACATAGTGCTGGTGCTATTTTCCCAGTTCGTTCTCGATAATGGCCGTGTGCTCTTTGAAGCTCCCAAAGGCGAAACGCCGCCACCGTGGCCTATTCGCGCTCTGATGGTGCTTACGTGCAGCGGCGTCAGCTTTTTCCACGGCTCCAATGACGGACAGAAGGGCATGGGCCTGATCATGCTCATCCTCATCGGTACCGTCCCTACTGTTTATGCGCTGAACCACGCCGTCACCGCCAACGGTATGCAGGAGTTCATCGCCGCTTCCGGGCAAACTGTAAGCGTCCTGGATCGTCACGCCGACCAAAGCGTTGTTCTCCACACCGACGCTCGCACCGAGGTCACCGATTACATCCGCACGCAACAGCTTCGGCCGGAGACGATTTTGGCGCTTCGAGAATTGGTGGCGGATGTGAACCGCGAAGTGACCCTCTACAAGGCGTTCAAGGCTGTTCCGGCGCAGGACCAGACCAACATCCGCAACGATATGTATCTGGCCAGCGAAGCCATTCGGCTAATGGCCAAGAACCACAATCCGGCTTTCACCGCCGACGAGAGCGCCGCTCTCGCGAGCTACAAGAGCAAAGTAGACAAGGCCATCAAGTTCATCCCGGACTGGGTCAAGGTCGCCGTGGCTCTGGCTCTTGGGCTGGGTACGATGGTGGGCTGGCGTCGCGTGGTGGTGACGGTGGGTGAAAAGATCGGCAAGGAGCACCTGACCTATGCGCAGGGCGCGGTGGCTGGACTGGTGACCATGGGCACCATCTTCGCCGCCGACAAATTCGGCCTGCCGGTTTCGACGACGCACATTCTCAGTTCCGGCGTGGCGGGCACCATGGCCGCCAACGGCAGCGGCCTGCACTTATCCACGATTCGCAACATCGCCGCGGTGTGGGTGTTCACGCTGCCGGCCGCGGCACTGCTCGCCGGCCTGCTCTTCTGGCTCTTCCGCGTAATCTCCTAGAGCGCGCCGCCCGCTTAACCCTTTTTGACCTTCATCAATTCGACAGCCTTCTGAGCGATATGCTCGGCGCTGACTTCCAGCTCCTTGACCAACTCCCAGGGCGCGCCCGAGTCGCCAAAGCGGTCTTTCACGCCGATGGCTCCGGTGATCAGAGGCTTGCCGTAGAGCTGTTTGCTTTCAGTGAGGATGCCGCTGACGCGCCACGCCAGAGCGCCGATCTGATGCTCTTCGGCGGTAACCACGACGCCGGTATCCTGGGCGGCGCGAATGACGGCTTCGGTGTCAATGGGCTTGAGCGTGTGCATGTTCAGAACGCGCGTCTCGTAGCCGAAGTCGCATTTCAGAATCAGAGCCGCGCGCATGGCCTCGGGGACCATGGGTCCACAGGCGATGATGCTCAGGTCCTCCGACTCGTTTTTGTAATCGTCAGCCAGACAGGTTTCGAAGGCGTCGACGAAGTTGGGCGCATCCTTGCGCAGGCGGATCACGTTGGCCTTGCCAAAGACAAAGGGCGTCTTCTCGTCCGTGACGATGGGCGTGGCTTCGCGCGCGAGGCGGATATATTTGGGCCCCACGTGTTTGAGCAGCAAATGAGTCGTGGCCTTGCGCGCCTCGACGATATCGCAGGGCACGACAACGGTCATGTTGGGCATTCCCATCATGGAGAAGAGGTCTTCGAGGGCCTGATGCGTGGCACCGTCGGGTCCCACCGAGACGCCCGCGTGGGCGCCGGCAATCAGGACGTTGAAATTTCCGTAACATACAGAGACGCGAATCTGGTCGAGGTTGCGCGCTGCGGAAAACGTGGCGTAAGAGCCGATTACCGGCAGCTTGCCTTCCCTGGCAAATCCCACGGCTGCCGCTGTGGCCGACTGCTCGGCGATTCCCAGGCTCATCCAGCGCTTCTTGCGCTCGGGCTTGCCGGCATAGAAATCGCTGATGGTTATGGAGCCGGAGATGTCCAGTCCGAGGCAAACGATGCGCTCATCGTCGCCGTTTTCCGCAAGCGACTTGCCGAAGCCTTTGCGGGTAGGCTCCATCTTGACCTTCATGGCGTCGCCCGAGTTCCACCAGAAGTCGCGGGAGAACTTGGGCATTTTGGCTTCCAGCTCGCGGTCTATCTCCGTCTGGTAGCTCTTTGCCTTATTGAGCAACATCTCCACCGGAATGCGCTCGGTCAGCCCCAACTCCTTCAGCGACGCATTCAGTTCCTCGCGGTTTGGCGTCTTGCCATGCCAGCCGGCGACATTCTCCATGAAGCTGACGCCCTTGCCTTTGACGGTGTCGGCGAGAATGACCACGGGCTTGCCCACGACCGCGCGGGCCTTCGCGAAAGCCGCGACCAATTGGTTCATGTCGTGGCCGTCAACGTGCAGAACCTCCCAGCCAAAGGCGGCATATTTCTCATCCAGCGGCTGGACTTCCATCACGTCCTTCACCCAGCCGTCAATCTGCAGGCGATTGGTGTCGATGACGGCGATGATGTTATCCAGATGGAAATGTCCGGCTTCCATGGCGGCTTCCCAAACCTGGCCCTCCTGCTGTTCGCCGTCGCCCATCAGGCAGAAGATTTTGTGCTTCTTCTCGTCGAGTCTTGCGGATAGAGCCATCCCCACGGCGATGCTCAGGCCTTGGCCGAGCGAACCGGAAGAGACCTCGACGCCAGGGAGTTTGGACCAATGCGGGTGTCCCTGAAAGCGCGAGTGGAGCTTGCGCAGAGTGACCACGTCGTCGATGTCACAGAAGCCGGCAAAGGCCAATCCGATATAGAGGGCCGGAGCCTTGTGGCCGGCGGACCAGATGATGCGGTCGCGGTCGGGCCAGTTGGGATGTTTAGGGTCGTGCTGGGCAACATGGAGATAGAGCGCGGCGGTAATGTCCATGATGGAAAGCGTGCCGCCGGCGTGGCCTGAACCGGCCGCGCAAAGCGTTACGAGATCGTAGCCGCGCATCAGGTTGGCGGCATCCTTGAGCTGTTCAATCGAATAATCCCGGATTACTTTCCCGGTGGCTGAATCCTTGAGGGCCATGGCCTGCTCCTTTGCGCGGAAATCATGTGCGCGCACAATATTCTATCGAGATTGGGAGATGGTTAACGCGGGGCACACGACACCCGGCGAATCATTTAGAGGTTCTGCTTTGTCCACTTGTCGAGGCGGTCAAGCGCCAGTTGCAGATTTTCCAGCGAATTGGCCACGCTGAAGCGCAGGTAGCCTTCGCCGAATTGGCCGAAGGACGTGCCCGAAAGCCCCGCCACTCCTGCTTGCTCCAGCAGCGCATCGGCCAGAGGCTTGGACTTCCATCCAGTCTTCGTAATGTTGGGGAAGACGTAGAAGGCGCCCTTGGGCTGGCGGCAACTGAAGCCTTTGATCTTGTTCAATCCGGCGACGAAGACTTCGCTGCGGTGCTTGAATTCGGCGCACATATGTTCGACCGCGCTCTGATCGCCGTTGAGCGCCTCGATGCCCGCGACCTGGGTAAAGCTGGCGGTGCAGGAGTTGGAGTTGGTCATCAGGCGAGTGATATGCGTGGCCAGATCCGGACGCATGACGCCGTAGCCCATGCGCCAGCCGGTCATGGCATATGTCTTGGAGAAGCCATCGAGAATAATGGTGCGCTCCTTCATGCCGGGCACGGCCGCGATGGAGAAGTGCTCGCCTTCAAAGAGCAGGCGGCTGTAGATTTCATCCGAGAGTACGAGAATATTGCGATCACCGATGATTTTGGCTACCTGCTCGATGTCTTTGCGCGGCATGACGCCGCCTGTGGGGTTCTGTGGAGAATTGAGAATAATGAGCTTGGTGCGATCAGTGATCAGCGCGGGCAGCTCGTTTACATCCAGCGTGAAATCACGCTCTTCGCGCAGTTGGATGGGAACGGCTTTGCCTCCCATGTAGTTGATCATCGACTCGTAGATGGGGAAGCCAGGATTGGGGTAGATGACCTCATCGCCTTCATCGATCATCGCCAGGATGGCGTAGAACATGATGGGCTTTCCGCCGGGAACGACCACTACTTCATCAGGCGTGACCGTGATGCCGCGCGTGCGGCTGATGTAGCCGGCGATGGCCTGGCGCAGAGCGGGCAGGCCGGCGGAGGGACCGTAGTGGGTCCAACCCTTGTGCAGCGCATCCACGGCCGCTTCCACCACATTGGATGGCGTATCGAAATCGGGCTCTCCGATTTCAAGATGAATGATGCTCTTGCCCTGGGCCTCAAGCGCCCTGGCCTTGTTCAGAACTTCAAAAGCGGTTTCGGTGCCCAGCCGCGCCATGCGGCCGGCGAGACGCAATTCGTATTGAGTAGATGTTGGCATAAGGTCTGACGCTCCTGTAAGCCGGTATGACCGGCAAAATCGCGTCCATGTGGATCAAGCGGTATTCCAGATGGCCGAGTAGTGAAGCTACACTTCGCTATACTGGAATCTACTTGAGGCTCACAACAGATAGGAATACGATTTATGTGATACTTTTGTGTATCTTCCGAATTCTATTAGGTCACAGATGGCAGAAACCTCAGAAATTACCAAGCTCCTCGACCCCATCGGCTGGCGCATTCTGGCCGAGCTCCAGGAAGATGCGCGCATTCACTTTTCTGAACTGGGCCGGCGGGTTGGCCTCTCGACGCCGGCCGTGATCGAGCGTGTCCACCGCATGGAAGAGGCGGGACTCATTACCGGATACCGTGTCGAAATCGATCGCCAAAAGGTTGGACTGCCCGTAAGCGCCTTTATTCGCGTCCGTGTCATCGGTGACGCGATTTCTCGCGTAATTGCCGTGGCCCGCGAGATGCCGGAAGTCTACGAATGTCACCACATCGCCGGGGAGGACACATTCCTGCTGAAAGTCTGCGTACCCACGTCCGAGGCCCTGGAAAATACCATTAAAAAGTTCATGCCCTATGTCACCACCACCACTATGCTCGTCTTGTCCTCGCCCATTACCCGGCGGACTATCGAGCCTCTATAGGGCCTGTTAACACTACTGAGGTGGTTGGCGCCGGGAGCCAGTTTTTCTCAGTTCGAGGAGTGAGGAGCGACGCATACCGGGAGTCTGCTAGCGACGATTGACGAAGAAATGAGGAAAACTGGCCCCGGCCCGAAGGGTTGCGGCGCAAATCGGGCCATACGGTGTTGTCGTTTTCGGCTGTGGCCCCGCCACAGCCTTCAAACTCCGCCTAGTCTGGCCCGATTTTCGCTCGCAACGCCAGCCGCCACAGTAGTGTTAACAGGCCCTAGTAGGCCGCGTTGCCCTCGCTTTGATTCTGTTCAGGTTGCCCCGGTTGCGCGAGGCGCTTGAAGCCACGTAGTGTTGACCCATGCCCCAAGTTTCCGCACGACCCGATCTGACGAATCTCGACCTTGAATCCCTGGCCGCCGATGTAGTGGCGCAGGCCATGAAAGCCGGCGCGAGCGATGCCGAGGCTGTGGCGCGCGAGGGCGACGAATTCAGCGTCAACGTGCGCATGGGCCAGGTGGAGACGCTGAAGGAGTCCGGCTCGCGGGGCCTGGGTGTGCGAGTGTTTCTGGGCAAGCGGTCGGCCTCGACCTCCACCAGCGACCTGACCGCAGAGGGAATTCGCCAACTGGTGGACGGCGCGATGGCGCTGGTCAACGTGACCGAGGAGGACGCGTTCAGCGGGCTGCCGGAGACGGCGGAGTTCGGCACGCTTTCGAGCGATCTCCATCTCTACGACGAAGATGTGTATTCGCTGCCGGGACCGGAGCGGATTGAGTGGGCGCGGCGAGCTGAAGCGGCGGCGCTTGAGGCTGACCCGCGCATCACCAACTCCGACGGCGGCAGCTTTGACGCGGCCACCGGACGCAAGGCGCTGGCGAACTCGCGCGGCTTTGTGGGCGACTACCGCTCGAGCTATGCGGGGGTTTCGGTGGCGCCGCTGGCTCAGGATGCGAATGGCGCCATGCAGCGCGACGGTTGGTGGTCGAGCGCGCGGCGGCTGGCGGATTTGGATTCGCCTGAGGCTATTGGCAAGGAGGCGGCGCGGCGTGCGCTTCGCCGGCTGGGAGCGCGGCGGGTTCCCACGCAGCGGGTTCCAATTGTCTTTGCGCCGGAGGTGGCGCGGTCGCTCATCGGGTCAGTCTTCGAGGCGGCTTCGGGCGACTCGATCTGGCGCGGGGCTTCATTTTTGGCCGGAAAGCTGGGCGAACTGATTGCCGCGCCGAACCTGACAATCATTGACGACAACACGATGCTGCTGCCGACGGGTATGGGCGGCTTTGGAACTTCGCCATTTGACGGAGAGGGATTGCCTTCGCAGCGCACAGTGGTGGTGGATGCGGGCGTGTTGCGCAATTACCTGCTCAACACTTACACGGCGCGGAAGCTGGGAATGAAGTCCACGCACAATGCTTCGCGCGGATTGGCCGGTGCGCCGGGAATAGGCTGCGGCAACCTTTATCTGGAACCCGGAATGTTGACGGCGGAGCAAATCATCGCCGATGTGCCAGCCGGGCTTTACGTGACGGGACTAATTGGATTTGGCGTCAACGTGGTCACTGGCGACTACTCGCGCGGCGCAACGGGCTTGTGGATCGAGAACGGCGTGCTGACTCACGCGGTGGAAGAGGTGACGATCGCCGGCAATCTAGCCGACATGCTGCGCAACGTGACCGCCATCGGCAACGATTTGGAATTTCGCGGCGCAGTGGCTTCGCCTACGCTGCGGATTGACGGGATGACGATTGCGGGAGCATGAGGGCAGAGCGGAGTTTGCGCAGTTAGCCGCTCTTCGCGCGTGTTAGCGGAGTTTGGGTGAGATGGCGAGTTTGAGGCAGAGTTCCGAGATTGTTATGCATCAGATTGCCTTTGACCCGGCTGACGCAAAGGCGGCGCTGGCGCAGTTGCCAACGAGTGCGACGGTCTTTGCGCTCTATGGCGCGGAGGCCCATGCGGAGCCATATATTGGCCGCACGCCCAATCTGCGCGGACGGCTTGAGCGGTTGTTGCAGCCTTCAGCCAAGCATCCGCGGCGGTTGCAGTTGGCCGGGCGCGTGCGGACGATTCGCTGGCGGCTGACTGGCTCGGAGTTTGAATCGCTTCTGGTTCAGTTTGAACTGCTGGAAAAAGTCCACGGCACGAAGTGCCTCGAACGAATGCGCCTGCGGCATCCTGCATTTATTCGCTTTCTGGGCAGCAACGCTTACCCGCGCATCGTGGTCACCAATCGCCCCAGCCAGCGCGAGGCGGATTGGGCTTATGGTCCGTTTCAATCGCGCGCGACGGCCGAGCGCTATGCCGAGGAGGCGCTCAAGCTGTTTTTGCTGCGCCGCTGCACGGAGGAGCTTGACCCCCATCCCAGCCATCCCGGCTGCGTCTACTCCGAGATGAAGATGTGCCTTGCGCCCTGCTACAAGGGCTGCACCGACGAGCGCTACGGCGAGGAGGCTGCGGCGGTGGAGCGGTTTTTGGCCACGCGCGGCGAGAGCAGGCTGGTGACACTTCGAACCGAGCGCGACGAAGCCTCGGCAGGGCTTGAATTCGAGGCTGCAGCGGCACTTCACGTTCAGGTTGCTCGGGTGGAGAGCGTGAGGGCGCTGGCCCCAGAACTGGTGCGGCCGCTTTCGCAACTTCGGGCGGTGATTTTGCAGGCTTCGGCAAATCCCGGCGAGGTCGCTGTTTTTCTTTATGAGAATGGCCGGCTCAGCGGGCCGGCCGGATTTTTGACCGTGGGCATGAGAATCCAGAATGAGCAGTCCGGGTCCACTTCGCTGTTTGCGCATCCGATGGCGATAGAGCCGATTCCCGAAGTGCCCGGCCTGGAAGCTGCGCCGGAAGAGGAGATTTCTTCCGGGGCTAAAGCCCCAACAGATTCTGCTGACCTTATGCGGGGGTTGAAACCCCCGCCTCCCTCCGTTTCGGGTTCTTCCGCAGTTTCTAATACGGCTGGTATGGAAGTTCAAGCCTCCGAAGCCGATATGCCGATGAAGCTTGCCCGCGGCGCGTTGGAGGCTCGCATGGAGGCCGCGTTGACCGCGCTGGTTGAACTGTCCGAAACCCCATCGCCTATTCTCCGCCAGGGCCATCTGGCACTGCTGAAGCGCTGGTATTACCGCTCCGAGGCAAAGCGCACCGGTGAAATCTTCTTTCCGGACGCCGAAGGCAACTGGCCGGTGAAGGCGATGCTGCGCGGTGTGGGGCGAGTTGCCGCAGGCAGCCTGCAACGGAGCGGGTCCCAAGGCTAGTGGAGGGCAATGATCCGAAAGGACTCGTACGCCTCCGCGCTGATACACTGACCCTGCAAGGAGAAGCATCCAAAAATCATGGTTGAGCTGCTTCCATCGATTCTTTCGGCGGATTTCGCCCACCTGGCGGACCAGGTTGCCGCGGCCGAGCGTGGCGGCGGCACGGTGATCCACGTGGACGTGATGGACGGCCATTTTGTGCCCAACATTACGATTGGGCCGCCGGTGGTGAAATGCCTGCGCAAGGTGACCAAGCTGCCGCTGGATTGCCATCTGATGATCGAGAACCCAGACGAATTCATACCTGCTTTTGCCGAGGCCGGGGCCGACTGGGTGAGTGTTCACTATGAGGCTTGCCGGCATCTGCACCGCTCGCTGGAACTGATTGCCGGCCATGGCATGAAGCCGGGAGTGGTGGTGAATCCGGCGACCAGCGTAGAGCTGCTTCACGAGATTTTGCCCATGGTTCACCACGTGCTGGTCATGAGTGTGAATCCGGGTTTTGGCGGGCAGAAATTCATAGAATTCTCGCTGGACAAGATCCGGCGTCTGGTCCAGTTGCGCCAGGAACTGGGGCTGGCATTTAGAATTGAAGTAGACGGCGGCGTGGCTCACGACACGGTGGCCCGCATCGTCCAAGCAGGAGCGGACCTGCTGGTGGCCGGCAACGCCGTTTTCGGCGCAGGGCAACCGGAGGCGGATGCGCGCGCGCTGCTGGCCGCGGCTCGCGAGGCTGCGGGCGAATAGCCGGGTAAGATTCTGAGATTATTGGGGATTGGCTTGCGGCCTGTCGACAATCCGCAGCCGCAATGAGGTGGTATGAACCGGTTGACAAGGAAAATTGCCGCGGTAGTTCTGGCGGTTTTGGTGCTGGGCACGGTTTCGGTCCAAGCCAGGGAAAAGAAGCCCAAACACAAGAAGCATGAGGATCTGAGCGCCAACCCGCTGGCCGGCGTGAATTCCAGGCAGCCCGACAAGGAGCTCTTCGACAAGGCGATGATCGCCATGAAGAAGGGCCGCTTCGATGTGGCGCGGCTTGACCTGCAGACCATGCTGAACACCTACCCCGACTCCGAGTACCGGATGCGCGCCAAATTGGCGGTGGGCGACAGTTGGTTCAAGGAAGGCGGCACCGCGGCTCTGACCCAGGCCGAGGCCGAGTACAAGGATTTCATCACCTTCTTCCCCAATGCCCCGGAAGCCGCCGAAGCGCAGATGAAGGTGGCCGACATTTACTACCAGCAGATGGAGAAGCCGGACCGCGACTATACCAACGCGGACCGCGCCGAGCAGGAATACCGGGCGATGATCAATATGTTCCCCGACTCGTCGCTGGTGCCCCGCGCCAAGCAGAAGCTGCGCGACGTGCAGGAGGTTCTGGGCGAGCGCGAAACTCAAATAGGCCTTTACTATGGAACCCGGGAGAACTTCGCGGCCGCCATTGCCCGCCTGGATACCGTGGTGGACACCTACCCGCTTTACTCCAAGAGCGACCAGGCGCTGCTGGGCATTGGCGATGCCTATGCCGGCGAAGCCCACGCGGTTCAGATTGCGCCTCGCCTTCCCGGCGCGATCAGGGAGCGGCTGCGCGCGGTCTACCAGGACCGGGCCGCCGAGGCTTATACCAAAGTGATCACGCGCTATCCCATGGCTCCCCACGTGGAAGATGCCCGCGACCGGCTGGTGGCTATGAACCGCCCCGTTCCCGAGCCTACCCAGGAAGCGATTGCCGAGAACGATGCTGAAGAACGCAGCCGCCAGCCCCTGCGCTTTACCGACAAGACCTTCGACATCATCAAGCACGGGCCTTCAGTGGTTGAAGCGGTGCATGTGGGCGAGCCCAGCCTTGACGACCCCAAGCGCACCCTCGCGCCCGATGTGACCAAGCAGAACATAGCGCTCTTCAAGACCGCCGTGGATGCCGGCAAGCCTGCTGCTCCGGCCGGCGCGGTTACACCCACCGGCCCCAATGAGCCGCCGCGCAGCGATCAGCCCTCCCAGGCGCCATTGCAGCTTGAGGCGCCCGCGGGCGGCACAGGCGTAGGCGTCCAGGTGGTGAGCGCGCCCAATGCCGACCCCAACGCCGTAGTCAAGCCGGTTGGCCCCGTCAGCACTGCCATACCCGCCGCCGAAAAGCCGGCTGAGGCTCCTGACCAGGTTAACGACGTCTACAAGTCCGGCACGACACCGGCGCAGCCGGCTGTTAATGGCAAACAAAAGAAGCCCAAGGCCGATCTGAACGACGAATCGTCGAGCAAGAAGAAAAAGAAGAAGGGCATCTCCAAGCTGAACCCGTTCTAGACGGTCAGCCGACTCAAAAAACAAGAAGGGCCGCTTCCCATTCGGATGCGGCCTTTTTTTGCGGCTTTAGAGCGGTTCTCCAATTCACGTGCCCTTGCCAGTTCCGTGCTAAGTGGCTTTTTCTTAAGGAAAAAGCCACTTAGCGGATGTGCTTTCGGGGTATAGCAATTGGAGAACCGCTGTAGCGGCCGGAAGATCAGACAACGAAGAACGAGGCCGGCTACTTCCCGTCCTCGGCAGTTCGCAGATGGCGAGCGAGCGACCACTTCAGTTCGTCGATGCCCTGGCCGGTGACGGCGGAGATGGCGTGGAACTCCAGCTTGCGGCGCTTTATGTGGGCCGTGAGCTTCTTGAGTTTCTCGGGGTTGGCGCTGTCGATCTTGGTGGCGCAGACGATCATGGTTTTGCCGGCCAGCGGATGGATGGGCTGGGCAGGCTCCTCGGCATCGTCGGAGAAAGGATCGTGCTCGTTCTTTGTCGCTTTGCTTGTAAAGCTAGCTAACTCCTGGTTGATGACCTTGAAGTCTTCCACAGGATCGGGACGGCCGCTCGAGTCGGAGACATCGACCAGGTGGACGAGCAGGCGGGTGCGCTCTATGTGGCGGAGAAACTGGACGCCGAGGCCGGAACCAAGGTGCGCGCCTTCGATAAGGCCGGGCATATCGGCGACGACGTAGGATTCCAGATCCGGCTCCTCGCCTACGGTGACCACGCCAAGGTTGGGTTCGAGAGTGGTGAAAGGGTAGTCGGCGATCTTGGGCCGCGCGGCGGAGATGCGGGAGATGAGCGTGGACTTGCCGGCGTTGGGGTAGCCGACCAGACCGACATCGGCCAGCAGTTTCAGTTCCAGGCGATAGAGGCGCTCCTCGCCGGGCCGGCCGAGTTCGTGCTCGCGCGGGGCCTGATGGGTGCTGGTGGCGAAGTGCTGATTGCCGCGCCCGCCGCGTCCGCCTTTGGCGATGATGACCCGCTCGTCTGGCTCCTCGAAATCGTGGATCAGTTCGCCGGTCTCCTGGTCGTAAAGGGAGGTGCCGACGGGAACTTGCAGGATGGTGGAGTTGCCGTCGAGGCCGGAGCAGTTGGAGCCCAGGCCGTGTTCGCCGCGTTGGCCCTTGTGTTCCGGGTTATAGCGGAAGTGGATCAGCGTGTTGTGGCGCTGCGAGCTGACCATGACGACATCGCCGCCNNCCGTTGCCGCCGTTGCCGGCCTTGACGCGAATTTTTGCTTCATCAATGAACATGAAAACACCAGGGAAAAGGGAACAGGATTAGGGAATAGAAAACAGAAACCTACGCTTCGCCGCATACCAGCAAAGCCAAATTGGAGATGCCGTCTTTTCAGTTTACCGGAGAAGGGCATAGAATCGCTTGAAACGTAACTATTGAGGACATGGGCACCGCCAAAGCCGGGAGATTTCCGTCTCGCAGTGGCCGGAAGACTGTGCCCCATCCGGACCCGCCGCAAGAGCCGGCCGGAGTTGCAGTGTAGAGAGATTTTTCCCATGGTCTGCCGCGAGCAAGGGGCTCGATGGCAGGGGTTGAACGCAGTTGGACGAAGACGCTGGCGGTAGCCGCGCTGCTGATGGGCGCGGTGANNCGGCTCATTGAGCGGCAAACTGACCGACTTGCACTCGAATCCTCTGGAGGGCGTTCCTGTTGTGGCTCGCAACCAGGCCACGGGCACAGAGACGCGCACCACCACGTCAAAAAACGGGAGTTACCGCTTTGCAGGGCTGGAGCCGGGCGAGTACGCGCTGGAGGCCGAGAACCCGCAACTGGGGCGTGGCCATGTGGAAGGCATTGTGGTGGATGCCGGCTACGAGGCGCAGGTGCAGGCGGCGATGGAGTTGGAGCCGCTTCCGCGCGGGGCCATTCTGGCGGTATTGCGCAAGAGGAGTGAGCCGGGGCCTGAGCAGGAAGTTCTGCCGGTGAGAGACGCCGCCCTGGCGACAGAGCCGTTGATGCAGTTTCCCGTCAGCGCGCGGCGGCTGACCGATCTCCTTGGGGATGGACCGAGAACGGAGATCGTCGTATTCAATGTTTCGCTTTCTCGAGAGCTGTTGTGGACGCTGGCGTCGGACGGACGAATCCAGGAAAATTCCGCACGATCGATGGTTGAGGCTTCGGGTCGGGCAGGCGCGAATGATTCCCAGGTCTCAGAAGCGAGACCTGGGCCACCCGCGCAACCTGCCCAAGCTTCGTCGATGCCGGTGCTTGCAGCCTCTCAGGAGAGCAGTCCAGCCGCTCCGGCGTCGACCACAAAGATGGCCGCGGCCGAGTTGCAGGCGCTGCCGGTGAGCGGGCGGCGCTGGCAGGATTTTGTGCTGGACAATACGCCCACATCCACAACCCCGGCGGCAGGTCAGGGCCAGATTTCACTGCGGGGCGCAGGTGAACCTGCCGAGATCGCGGTGGATGGAGTTGGCCGGGGTCTCGCCTTTGGCCCGACTGGTGGATCGGGGCAAGGCTCGTCTGGGCGGGGACCGCTGGGGCAAAACGGGGAAGGACCGGCGGGAATGGCGCAAGTCGGGACTGGAGGCCATGGCCTTGCCGTAAGCGAGGCGGCGATCCGCACGGTGGAGACGGAGGCCGGCAACGTGGAGGCCACGGCAGACAGGGCAGCGGGCGGGCGCATGAACGTGGAGACCCAGAGTGGCGCCAATGAGATGCATGGACAGGGATTTCTCTTCGATCGCCAGAGCGCATGGGGTGCGCAGAATCCCTTTACTCAATGGGTAAAGGAGACCGCGCCGGCCACCGAGACTACAGTTCCGGTGTTTACGCCAGAGACCTATACCCCTCCGGACCGTGAAACGACCTGGGGCATCGGCGTGGGCAGCCGGATTCGCCGCAACAAACTCTTCTGGTTTGCGGCTCTCGACAGCTATAACCGCAACGATCCCGGATTGGCGACGGTGAAGATTCCGTCCGTGTTTTTTGCCCAGCCAACAAACGACCAGATGCAAGTGCTGAGTGCGCGGCTGGGGTTGAGCAGCGCGAATCCTGTGGCCGAGGGGCTGGCGGCCTACTCTGGATTATTGGAAACGCTCGATGGGCTGCTTGGACCCGCTCCGCGGACAGCAACGCAATGGACCGGCTTCGGGCGGCTCGATTGGCAGGCGGCCGAGCGGCATCGCTTCACGCTGGAGGGCATCGGCGCACGATGGAACGCGCCGGGCGGAGGGCTGACCAGGGTTTCAGAAACCTACGGCAACCACAGCTTTGGGTCAAGCACGGCGAGCGAGGAGTGGCTGCTGGGCCGCTGGGAGGCTTTTGTCACCCCCAACCTTCTGGTTGTGACCCAGGCCTCGGCCGGACGCGCCATTCAGGAGGCGCGGCCTGAGACGCCGTCAATTTATGAGCAGAGCTTTCTTGCCGGGAATGTGTGGGGGCAGTTGCCGGAGATTGTCGTGGACAATCGCTACGGCTTCACCATCGGCAATCCGTCACGCTTCGGGCAAGGCAGCTATCCTGACGAGCACCTCTATCACGGGCAGGAATCCGTCGACTGGGTGCGCGGCAAGTTGCTGGTGAAGGCCGGCTTCGAGGCGAGCCACAATGCCGACGCGACGAGCCTGCTGCGCAACCAGACCGGGACCTACTACTACGCGAACGTAGAGAACTTCGCCTCCGATGCACTGGTCTTCAGCAAGTTTGGGCTGACCGGCGCGCTGAACCCCTTTAACCAGCAGAACTGCGACGAGACGGGCAAGGTATGGCGCGACTCGGGGGGCGGGCTGCGCGGACTGGGCAATCTGCCCTGCTATTCCTACTACTCGCAAACCATTGGCCCCAACGATTGGCGCTTGAGCACCAACGACTGGGCAGGGTTTGCAACCGCGCAGTGGCAGGCTGGCAAGCTGGTGGTGGTCTCCGGCGGATTGCGCTGGGAGCGGGAGCAATTGCCGCCGCCGCTGGCTGCGCTGAACAATCCCGATCTTCCGCTGACCGGGAAGTTGCCCAGCCTGGGCAATCAATGGGGTCCGCGCGTGAGCCTGGCCGTGGGAAGCGGCGAGGGGCGCTGGCCGGTGCTGCGGCTGGGCTATGGAAGGTACTTTGGGCGCACGGAGAACCTGGCCGTGGAAACGGCTCTGACCCAGACCGGCTCCTTGAACGGAGACCTGAACTTCTTCATGCGGCCCACCGACAATCTGAATGCCGGCGGCGCTCCGCCGTTTCCATACGTGCTGCGGCCGCCAGGTCCGGGGAGCGTGGTCGAGCCGGGAGCAGTGGAGTTTGCGCCAAAATTCCACAACCCGGAGATTCATCAGGGTGTCGCCGCCGTAGAAGAGACGCTGCCCGGCCACGTAGAGGTAACCGCCAGCGCGATGGTGAGCCTGGGCCGCCGGCTGCCCATTTCCATCGACACAAATCTCGACTTGCCGGCGCCAACACAAACCATCACCTACAATGTGTGCGACCAGACTCCGACGGGCCTCAACAACGGCGTGTGCGGCAACACAGGCCAAGGCCCCATCAAAGCGGCGCAGATCACGGTTCCCTTCTACGCTTCCTGGCCTGTGGATACCGGAGTTGCGGGGCGCATCAACCCGAACTACCAGCAGATAACCCAGATTATGAGCCGCGCCAACTCGACATACGAAGCGGCGATGCTTAGGGTCGAGCGCTATGGCCGCCACGGGCTGAGCCTGCACGCGCATTACACTTACGCGCATGCAATGGATTGGAACCCCAACGAGAGCGCGCAGGCCGCGGGGAACGATGTGCTGGCCCCGGCCGACTTCAGCCAGGAGTACGGCACAAGCAATTTGGATATGCGCCACTCGGCCGGCGCGATGGTGGTCTATGAAGCGCCGTGGAAGCTGCGCGGACGAGCCGGGAAGTTAGCCAACGGCTGGATGCTTTCGGGCGTTGGGCAATTTCGCAGCGGCTTGCCCTACACCATGCGCACCAGCGGCTCACTGCCGGAAGAATTCGACGCAAACACCGGCGCGGCTATCGTAGGACTGGGGCCAGGAATGAACGGCTCGGGCGGCGACAACCGGGTCTACGGCCTCGGCAACGACGGTCACTCCTACAATATCGGGCGCAACACCTTTCGCTATCCGGCCACCTGGAAGGCCGATCTGCGGCTGGGCAGGCGCTTCGACTTCGGGAACATGCGCCAGTTGGAGCTGCTGGCCGAGAGCTTCAACCTTTTCAACCACCAGAACGTGACCGAGCTGGAGACGACCGGCTATACCATCGAGTCAGGCAGCCCTCCAACGGCGCTCGGTACGCCGGGCACGCCGCCTACGCTGAATTTCCTCACCGGCCTCAAAATAAACGCGACGACCGGTCTCAGCTCAGCAGCGTTCGGCCAGCCTCTGAACGTCAACGTGACCAACTTCTACCGCGAGCGGCAGATTCAGTTTGGGTTGAGGCTCCGGTTCTAGTTGCTCGCGGGCGGCGCTGTCGGCTCGGCAGGTGCAGCGGCAGGTGCAGCGGCCGGTTGTTGTTTGCCCATGTTGCGAATGTAGATAACGAGGCTCTTCACCTCATCGTCCTTTGCGCGGCCATCAGGCTCAGGAGGCATCTTGTCGTTACCGGCGCGAATGACTTTGAACAGATCCGCATCCGACATGGCGGCCAGCGACTTCGGATCGCTCCAATCCTTGAGCGTCAATTGCATATCCGTGGCCAGGTTCGTCTTGCCATCTCCGGTTTCACCATGGCAAATGGCGCAATCCACGCTATAAATCTCCTTTGCGCGCGCCTGCGCCTTGTCGGCGGCTCTGGCTGAATTCTTCTGGCCGGACGCATGGGCCGGGGTGGCATCCTGCGGCGTGGGCCCAGGTGTGGATGAAGCGGTAATTCCAAATAAAACAACTGCGGAAGCAAACAATAACGGCTTCAACATAACAGCCTCCTCAGTTGCGAATGCCGGTTCACAGCATCCTGCAACCGAATCTTTTCTCGCACGAATTATATTCCAATTGGCCTTGCATAAGCCCGGCAGATGGTACAGGCCAGATTGAAGGACAGGCAGCTGAAGGGTTTTATGCAGGATTCATGCGGCTAAAACTTAGTTTGCTTCAAGGCATTTGCCGCCAGCCGCAGGCCAGGTCCGGGGTGGTGGTCTTGCCGTCGAGGCGGAAGCA
>PLOI01000036.1:0-521 GCA_003142015.1 Acidobacteriaceae bacterium
GGTGCAATTGCTCAGAGCGCGGGGCAGGCCGGCGCGTAGGCGTAACGCTAGCAATCCGCACGGGGAAGCCCAGGCCATTGAGCACGCCAACTGCGCCGAAGGTGTGTTGGTGGAAAGCAAGCAAAGTGACATTTAAGGCGTAAATCAGATCAAGCCCGCGTGAACTCAGTTGGCATTTTTCCTGGGCCGGCAGGGTCTGCCTCGGCGGGGTTGGGAGCGCCTCGCAGATATACCCAGAGATAGAAAACGCTCATCACCAGCAGAATGAGCGAGGCAGGCCTGATCAGCATAACGGTCAGCATCTGGCCGAAGATCCCCGCCGTACTCACTTGCAGCTTATCCGCAAGAATGACGAGAGCTGCCAACGAAACATCTCCGGTCAATACAATTCCCGCTGTAGTTATCAGAAGCGCAAGCCAGCTAGTCAGGCCGCCTTCGGCCCATAGGATGGCGCAGGCGGGAACCGCGAGCATCACGAGCTTCGCATCCCATGGCCGATGATAGGTCACGAGCATGGTAAG
>PLOI01000036.1:539-2499 GCA_003142015.1 Acidobacteriaceae bacterium
GAATGGCCGGTGAGGGAAGCGGGGCCCGGTTCATTGATGCCGCCTCGCACCGAAATGGCCGAGAGATTGGAGTGCCAGTCCTGCATCCAACCTGGCGCGACATACGAAAGCCACAGAAGGGCGAACAAGCCCAGGACAACGTTAACAAGGAGGGTTTGCAGAGCGCGCTTCCGGAACTGCGCGCCCGCCAGAAGGAAAAAGAGCCACACCAACCCCGAGTCATGGGGCTTGATTGCCAGGCTGGCGGCAAGGCAAAGGATACCGGCCCAGACAAACCGTTCCTTGAAGAAGCACCAGACGGCTATCACGCATAGGCTAACGACAATCCCGGCCGTATTGCCAGCGCCAAAGATCGACTCGCAGTTGACAAGCAAAATGCAAATCAGAAACAGGGAGACGTTTGGCGCATATCTCGAACCTATATCCCACATCAAGAAGGCGGCAAGCGTGAAAACTCCGGCGGTGAGCGTCACCCATAACAAGTGAGCCGGCCCCCAGGGCAGCATCGCAAAGGGAGCTATAAAGATGAATGCTGTGGGCATGTTTACATATAAAATAACGGCCTGGCGGGCCTGGATGGTCTCTGATGGACGTTCCCCGCCCTCGGTCCGGTAAACCTGCTCCAGCTCATTCACGTTGTAAGGGTTGTGGTGTTCAAGCAGGCAGCGCGTGCCATAGTAAACTGCCCTGAAATCCACCCATCCATTCAGCGTCTGCCCAATAGAGAAGCCCCAGCCAATGGAAATTCCGCTGGCCAGCAGTATCCAAACCAAGGCATTCCGCCGCGTCCTTGTCATGGTCAGCCTCTCTCTGACTCGCGTCGCAGATAAATCCATAGATAGAATATGCCCATCACCAGCAAGGCGAGCTGGGTGGGCCGCATCAGCACAACTGTCAGTATCTGTCCGGAGAGCCCCGCTGTGGATATGTGCAAGTTATCGGTGAAAATGCGGAGAATTGTCAGCGGCATGTCTGCGGTGAAAAATATCCCTGCGGAGGTCATAATCAACGCAATCCACCGGTTCGGCCCGCCGTCGGCCCAGAGCATGGCGCAGGCCGGAACGGCCAGTAGCAGAAGCTTCGCATCGTAAACCCGATGATAGCTCACAAGCATGGTAAGAGGCACCACCGCCGCCAGCGCGAACCAGGCTCCCTGCTGCGAGAAGCGCGACCTGAGAGTGCGAACCGCCCAGACCAGCAGGAGCGCGCCGCAGACCAGATAGCTGACCGAATTGTAGATGCGCGGATCATCGCGGAAGACGGCTACGACTGATTGCAGATCGATGATGACACTTGGGCCGCGCACATTGTTCCCGGTAGGTCCCGGGTCGCTGATTCCGCCGGGCGCCGAAACCGCCAGAAGATTGGAGTGCAGTTCCTGCATCCAATGTGGCGCGATGGGAGTTACCCACGCGATAGTCACTAAGCCTAGGACAGCGGTGACGAGGAGGGTTTGCAGCGCGCGTTTCAGGTAGATTCCGCCCGCCAGCAAAAAGTAGAGCCAGACCAGGCCTGCATCATGAGGCTTGATGGCCAAGCTGACGGCAAGGCATAGGATGCCAGCCCAAACGAACCGATCCTTGAGGAAACACCATACAGCCACCACGCAGAGACTTATAACGATCCCCACGGGATTACCGAAGGGAAAGAAGGCTTCGGTATTGGCAAGAACAAAGCAGATCAAGCCACAGGAGATTACCGGCGCGTAACTTGCTCCTGAATCCCACATCAGGAACGCGGCAAAGATAAAGCTTCCGATGCCGAGGATCGTCCACAGCACCTGCGCGGTCTCCNNTCTGGGGGCATTGGGCGGCCTACTTCGTCTGCGAGATAAGCACGCAGAGGCGCGCCTGTTTTATATGGATCGGCGTGTTGAAACAGGCATCGCGTATTGTAGAAGACCCCTTTGAAATCGATCATCAAATTCGGGGAGGTGCGGATCATAGAAAAGCCCCATAAC
>PLOI01000036.1:2508-36699 GCA_003142015.1 Acidobacteriaceae bacterium
CCTGACAGCCCGTCTGTGGAGATGCGCAAGTTTCTGGTGAGGGCCAGGAAGCTAATCAATGGGAGATCCGCGGTTGCCACAATCCCGGCGGTAGTCACGAGGAGCGCAAGCCGCCCAATCCGGCCGCCCTCGGCCCAGAGCATGGCGCAGGCCGGAACCGCGAGCAGCAGGAGCTTGGCATCGAAAGGCCGATGATAGGTTACCAGCATGGTGAGAGGCGCGATTGCGGCGAGCGCAAGCCAGGTTTTTCGCTGCGAAAAGCGCAACCGAAGTGTGCGAACTGCAACCGCCAGCAGGAGCGCCCCGCAGACCAGATAGCTGACCGAGTTATAAATGCGCGGATCGTCGCGGAAGACGGCTACAACCGATTGAAGATCGATAACCATACTGACAGTGCGACCGGTCGGGGAAGCGAGTCCAGGGTCGCCGAACCCGCCGGGCGCCGAATCCGCCAGAAGATTGGAGTGCAGTTCCTGCATCCAATGTGGCGCGATAGGCGTTACCCACAGGATGGCTGCCAGACCCAAGACGGCGGTAACAAGGAGGGTTTGCAGTGCGCGTTTCCGATAGACCCCGCCCGCCAGCAGGAAATAGAGCCAGACCAGGCCTGCGTCATGGGGCTTGATGGCCACGCTGACCGCAAGGCAGAGGACACCGGCCCAAACGAACCGATCCTTAAAGAAGCACCAGACGGCCACGACGCAAAGACTTACGACGACTCCCGCGGGGTTGCCGGTTGCAAAGAGCACTTCGCTATTGGCAAGAACAAGGCAGATCAAACCTGCGGAGATGACTGGTGCGCAATTTGTCCCGATGCTCCACATCAGGTAGCCAGCAAAGACGAGGGCTACGGCGGTCAAAATCATCCACAGCAGGTGCGCTGGGCCCCACGGCAGCATCGCGAAGGGAGCAATGAAAATAGATGTTGTTGGCAAGTACAGATCCCTTATCAAAGTCTGTCGGAGTCCGGCCGTGGGCACCGGTTGGTTTGCTCCTTCTGCCATATAAACGCGCAGCGGCTCGCCTGGTTTGTAGGGGTCTGTGTGTTGAAGCAGGCATCGCGCCTCGAAATAGACTCCCTTAAAATCCATCATCAGGTCAGGCCTGTTGCGCTCCAGAAAGAATCCCAATAAGACGGAAATTCCGCAGGACAACAACAGGCAAGCCAGTGCAATCTGCCGTGTCCTTGTCATCTTCAGTCTCTCCTTTTGCCGGGAACAGCTTCAGGGCACGGAATCAACCTGCTGAAAGGCCTTTTTCGGAGTGTATAGGATCAAGCCAAAGTGGGCGCAAGCGGTGTTCCGCCCGTCTCTCCGGGTTCCGCCGTCGAAACGCGGGCGGGATTGGGCCGCATATACACCCATAGATAGAATATGCCCATCGCCAGTAGGATGAGCGGGGTGGGGCGCGTCAGCACAACTGTCAGCATCTGTCCGGATAGCCCCGCAGTAGATACGTGCAAGGCGCTGGAGAGAATTGTAAGAATGGTCAACGGAATATCCGCTGTGAACACAATTCCGGCGGTCGTAACCAGGAGCGCAAGCCAACGGATCGGTCTGCCCTCGGCCCAGAGCATGGCGCAGGCCGGAACTGCAAGCAGCAGGAGCTTGGCATCGTAGGGCCGGTGATAGGTGACGAGAATGGTGATAGGCGCGATTGCCGCGAGCGCGAGCCAAGCCCCCCGCTGCGAGAAGCGNNGCGGAAGACGTAGATGGCGGATTGAAGGTCGATGATCATACTCGGGCCGCTTCCGCTCTTGGCCGAGTTGGGCCCTGGGTTGCCGTGCCCACCGGGCAACTGATCCATCAGAATGTTGGAGTGGAGTTCAGGAAGCCAGTGCGGAGCGACGTGCGAAATCCACAGAATGGCGAGCAGACCGAGCACAGCAGAGACCAAGAGAGTTTGCAACGCGCGCTTCCGATAGATTCCGCCCACCAGCAAGAAATAGCACCAGACCAGGCCTGCGTCGTGGGGCTTGATGGCGAGGCTAACCGCCAGACATAGGATGCCGGCCCAAACAAATCGCTCCTCTAAGAAGCACCAGACGGCCACCACGCAAAGGCCTACGACGATTCCAGCGGTATTGCCGGTTGCAAGGACGGCTTCGCAATTGGCAAGAATAAAGCAAATTAATCCACTGGAGATGAATGGTGAGTATTTAGCCCCGCGATTCCACATCAGGAGAGCGGCGAGGATAAGACTTCCGGCGGAAAGAATCATCCAGAGAAGGTGCGCAGGAGCCCACGGCAGCATCGCGAAAGGCGCGATGAAAATAAATGTGGTTGGTGGGTATAAATTCTGTGACAGAACTTGTCGAAGCACGTCCGAGGGCAATGGACGGTCATTTTGTTCTGCGAGATAAGCATGCAGTGGTTCGCCGTCTTTGTAGGGATCGCTGTGTTGAAGCAGGCATCGGGCGGCGTAGAAGGTCCCTTTGAAGTCGATCATTCCATCATGCGAGGCGCGCTCGAGGAAGTAACCCCATAAAACGGAGATTCCGCAGCACAACAACAGCCAAAACAGACCAATCCGCCGCGTCCTCTTCAGATTCATGCTCAACTTCACTCTCAACGCTTTCGGCCGCCAGAGACTTGAGCGACGACCGAGAGAGGGATGGTTGCGATGATAAAACGCAGCCCAAAAAGCGAGGGAGAGATCGCAGCGGCAAGGGCATTGCCAAGCGTATCTCTCCCCGCAGCAACTAAGGCGGCCAATTGTGGCGCGTAGACCCATTAAGGCAGGGTCATGTTAATACTGGACCTGAGCGCCGTGCCGATCTTGATGGACACGGTGCGGGTACCCGTTGCCGGAGCCTTCATGCCGACAATGCCGCCGAAGGCAATCGGAGGAACGATGAGAGCATATTCGACCAGATTCTGACATCCCCCAGCATGACAAACTACTGTGAGGCTTCAGTCTCCTGCCGCATACGGCTATCTCATTCTGCGGTGAGGGAGCGTGATCTTTGCCGGCAAGAGGCGCCTTAACACTAGCTCTGGCTTAAATACCTCTCCCGGGGAAGCATTGCATTTTGTGTCCTAGCGATGTACTGCCAAGGGTTAGACGTTATGTGCCAGAGTGGTGCTGATGGTTGAGAACGCGTTGTTGAGGCCTTTGGCGAGATAGCCCATGCCAGTGATTGCACCGAATGCGATCAGAGCAACGATCAAGGCATACTCGACCAGATCCTGGCCTTCTTTGCGGCTCAGCAGATTCTGAAGCTTCACATACAGCTTGAGAAGCACGCTGTACATCTGAGTGCCCTCCAATGGCGGATCTTCCGAGCCGCGTGCATATATTTCCTGACGGTGCATTACCAGAAGTTAGAGGTTGGTGGCCAGAGTGGTGCTGATGGTCGCGAACGCGTTGTTGAGGCCCTTGGCGAGGTAGCCCATGCCAGTGATTGCACCGAATGCGATCAGAGCAACGACCAAGGCATACTCGACCAGATCCTGGCCTTCTTCGCGGCTCATCAGGTCCTGGAACTTCACATACAGCTTGAGAAGCATAGTGTTCATATCTGTTCTCTCCGTAAGTTGATTTTCCCAGCCTGAGGCGGGGACGGCCTTTATATAGCAAGTTGCGTGCCATTCATAATGCCGGAGGGTTGATTATAATAAATCAACAACTTAAAGAAATTTATTGGGCTGAGTGATGCAATGAGGTGTAAACAGTTGTATACGGGGCGAATCGGGCAGGTTGGCCTTGTATACATGCCTCAAGGTGTAGCACGCGGAAATGTGCGGGCGGATTTAGGGGTGGCATCAGGGATGGCGGAGGTGTTTCGGGCGAACGGGAGTGGGGCGGCTTTGAAGCAGGGCATGAAACCGCTCGGCCTGCGCATAGAAGTCCGGCGATCAAGCACCGGGGAAGAACTTGAACCCCGCGGGAAACGGTCCGCTGGCAGAAACACAAGTAGAATAGCCACCATGGCAAACACCACGGAACTTTCCGCACCTGGGCCAAAGTACGACATCGCAGATCTGTCGATTGCAGGCGTGACGGGGCTGATGCTTGCGTATACCGTTCTATTTCTTTGCGTTCTACCTATGATAGGCAAGCTGGCAGGCGGGCGCGATTTCGTAGTCTATTGGGCCTCCGGCCAGCAGCTCGTTCACCACGCCAATCCCTTTGATGGGGACGCAATGCTACGGATTGAGCAGGCGGCGGGGCTTGATACCAAGTTCAGAGTCGGGTTGATGCGGAACCCGCCCTGGGCGATGACGCTCGCGTATCCGCTGGGATTCATCGGCTTGCGGGCCGGAGCGTTATTGTGGTCTCTGGTGCTGCTTGGGTGCCTGTTGGTCTCGGTGCTCATGCTCTGGCGGATGCACGGACGCCCCGGAAATTGCCTGCATTGGCTGGGGTTTTCGTTTGCGCCAGCCCTGCTTTGCGTGTCGATGGGGCAGACTTCTCTGTTTGTTCTGCTGGGGTATGTTCTCTTTTTGCGCCTGCATCGCAAGCATCAATTTCTGGCTGGAATCTCCCTATGGCTCTGTGCGCTGAAGCCTCACCTCTTTCTGGTCTTCGGCGTTGTGCTGCTGGCGTGGATACTGCTTTCGAAGAGTTATAAGATACTGGCGGGAGCAGCGGTAGCCATGGCCGCCAGTTGCGCGGCCGTGTATTTCATCGACCCGGCGGCATGGAGCCAGTACGCGCAAATGATGCACACTTATGGAATCGAGACAGAGCCGATTCCGTGCCTGAGCATTATGTTGCGCCTTTGGCTTAGTCCGCAGGCAATGTGGCTCCAGTTTTTGCCGGCTGCCCTGGGCTGCGCATGGGCTCTGGGCTACTTCTTTACCCGGCGCCACACATGGGACTGGATGAAAGACGGCAGCCTGTTGATGCTCGTCTCAATCCTCGTGGCGCCATATTGCTGGATTATCGATGAGAGTCTTGCCATCCCGGCCCTGTTGCAAGGCGCGTATCTTACCCGGTTCCGGCCTTTGCTGGCAGTTCTCGCCCTTGCCAGCGTCGTGATCGAGGCCGAACTCATGAGCGGCTGCAAGCTATTCTCAAATTCCTATATTTGGACTGCGCCCGCATGGCTTGTATGGTATCTCTGCGCAACCTGGAACAGGGGCATGCAAACGATGGGAGATCACAACGGGGAAGTGGAGGATGCTCTGCAGGCGCGTAGATAGTCGGCCAACCCGCTAACCCCGCGCTGGAATTCCGCCGCCGGCCCCAACAGGCTCACCACCAGCCAGCCGGATGGAGACATTCCGAAGAAGTATCCGGGATGGACCCAGACGCCGCGCTCCAGCAGCGCCAGCACCGTCTGTTCGTCGGGTTGAAGCGCCGGTATGCGCACCACCGCGTACCAGCCGCCCTCGACCTCGAGACGACTCACCTCCGGCAGACGGGTCAGTTGCCGGTCAAGCTCGGCGAGGTTGGCCGCTACGCGCTCCCGAATCTGCCGCTGAATCGCCTCGCGGCCTTCGAGCCATACGGTGAGCGCGCACTGTACCGGCGCGTTCATCGAAAGAAATGTGTCTGCGATGACCTCCAGACGATCCAGCGCCGCAACGGCCTGCGGTCCGGCAGCCACAATCCAGGCCGCTTTCATCTGCGGCAATCCGGCAATTTTGCTCAGCCCGCTGACCACGAAGACTGGAACGCCTTCCAGGCCGGCGGCAAAGCTCGCCGGCTTGCCGCCAAAGCCTCCCGAAAATTCATAGTCTAGAAAAACTTCGTCCACAATCAGCGCAAGATCTAACTCCCGGCATATTCGCGCCAACTCCTGGGCCTCCCACGGCTTGGTGAAGTGGCCGGTGGGGTTGTTGGGATGGACCAGCACGATGGCTCGCGTCTGGGGCGTAGCGGCGAGGCGAAAACTATCGGGATCGATCTGCCAGCCGTGGTCGTAGACGAACGGCACTGCCTTGAGGCGTACATCGTCCAGCCCAGCCAGAAAGTCGAAGAGCGGGTAGCCCGGCTGGGCAACAAGAATTTCGCTGCCCGCATCGCAGAGCAGCCGGAAGAGAAAGCTATAGGCCTCGCTGGTGCTGGTGGTCAGCGTGATCTGTTCGGGCTTGAGCGAAACGCGGTGGCCGGCATAGTAACCGCAGACGGCCTGACGGGCGCGCCACAGGCCGCGCGGCTGCGGATCGTAGTCGAGCGCATCGGGGTCCATGAGCGCCGCAAGAAGTTGGGGATCGTAGGCAAAGCCGCAGCGGGTGGGATTCGAGGCAGTCAGGTCGGCAATCGGCTCGCCGGCCTCGGCGCGCAGCCGGTGCGCCCACGCCAACTCGCTCTCTTCCGTGTTCCAGTTTGTTCTCTGCGAAAAACGCATCCGTCTACGCCAGCCTTCATCTTTCAGCCTATAACCATATCCACAAGGGCGCCAGCCCGCTGGGCTCATGCACAATAGAAACAGGCGTCCTTTTCAACATTATCCGGGCGTTTACGGGAGCGACATTGGGTTTGCGCGCGGTTGTCTTCGACTATGGAATGGTGCTAACGGGGCAACCGGACGCCTCGGCGCACGAGAAGCTATTGAATATAACCGGCTTACCCCTCGATCGCTTCGAGAGCCTTTATTGGGCTGACCGGCATGCCTACGACGAAGGCAAACTGACCGGCATCGGTTATTGGCAGAAATTCCTGCGCGAAGCCGGGTTGCCGCCGGACCAGGAAAAGGTGGAAGAACTGAACCTGTGGGACATTCGTATGTGGACCACCGAGAATCCCGCGATGATCGACTGGCAATCTGCAATCAAGCAGCGCGGCCTGCTGACCGCCATCCTCTCCAACATGGGCTACGACGTACTGACCAGCGTGGAGCGCGAGTTCGACTGGATCCGCCGCTTCGATTTGCTGGTGTGGAGCTGCGAGGTCGGCGTCGTCAAGCCTCATCCGGCCATCTATCGCCACATGCTCGCCGAATTGAAGACGCGCCCCGAAGAGACCCTTTTCATTGATGACAAGCTGCCCAATGTGGAAGCCGCGCGTGCGCTGGACATTCGGGCCATTCAATTCTCCAGCGTGGAACGGCTGCGCGAAGATCTGATTGCCACCGGGCTTGCCAGCGAACTCCCCTTGCCCGCCTGAAATCAAGCAGAGCTTCTTACGGCCTTTCCTGGCGAGCTAAACTAATGAATGCAGTACTGCCGATGACACAAAGCGGCCCCGCACCGCCTGCGTCTCCATTACCGGCTCCTCCGTCCACTCAAGAGGCAAAACATTAACAAGGTGAATTCATTGCAAACGAGAAAAACTATGCGCGCGGCTACCTTGGCCGTGCTGGGGTATGTTTTGACGCTGAGCGCGTCTTTCGTATTGGCGCAGAGCGTACCGGTCGTTACTGGCGACGCCAGAGTAGACAAACTGTTGAGCCACATGACGCTTCAGGAGAAGCTGACTCTGATCCACGGCACGCGCGAGGACGACAAGGCCTATCAGGGCCAGGCAGGATATCTTGCCGGCGTTCCGCGTCTCGGCATTCCAGGGCTGCGTTTCGCCGACGGGCCTCCCGGTGTTCTTACGCGCCATCCCTCGCAGGGTGAGACTGCCACCATGGGCGTGGCGGCAACCTTCAGCAGCAAGATAGCCGAGGAGAACGGCCTCGTAATCGGCCGCGAAGACAGCGCACTCGGCATCGACGTCTCCCTGCAACCCTTTGTGAATATTGACCGCGACCTGGAATTTGGCCGCGGCTATAACACTTTCGGCGAAGACCCGTTTCTGACCGCCGAGATGGGCGTGGCCGAGATCAAGGGCATCCAATCGCAGCACGTCATGGCTCAGGTCAAGCACTTCGTCGGTTATGACTCCGATGGGACCAGCACGTACATCGACGATCAGACGCTCCATGAGGTCTACGTTGCGCCATTCGATGCGGCCATCAAGGCCGGCGTCTCCTCGATCATGTGTTCCTACAACCGCCTCAATGGAACCTTCGCCTGTGGCAACGAGTCCACGCTGACCAGGATCCTGCGCGACGAACTCGGCTTCAAGGGATTCGTGACCTCGGACTGGGGCGCGGTTCACGCCGTCAACTTTATCAACGCCGGCTTGGACATGGAGATGCCCGGCACAGCCTCGCTGGGCGGCTTCGTCATCCCCTCGTTCTTCGACCTGCTGCCCGCTCCTCCTCCTCCTCCGTCATCTCCTTCTGCAGCAGCAGCCGGAGACATCGTGGAGATCATGTTTGGTGGACACATTCCCGAGGAACCGACCCCGAAGAGCGGTGGTCCGAGCGACTTCGGGGTGAAGCTGGACCCCAGGAAGATGGCCGAAGCCCTGAAGGACGGCACCGTCAACGAGACCGCCATCACCCGCGCCGCCGGACGCGTACTCTATGAGATCGTCCAATTCGGCTACCTCGACGGCCAGTCGAAGCACGATGTCACCGCGCAATCCTTTATTGAGAATGCCGAGATTATCGAGAAGACCGGCGAAGCTGCGGCGGTTCTCCTGAAGAACGAGGGCGTATTGCCCTTGAAGGCCGCCGATCTAGATTCCGTAGTTCTCATCGGCCCGACGGCCGGACAAGTCGATTCGATCGGCATCAACGGCGAACGGTCGGTTGGCGTGACCCAACTGCAGGTCGGCCCCCTTGCGGCTCTCAAAGAAATCTCCGGCAATTCAAAAATCAAATTCGCCGTGGCTGACGACATGACCGGCACACCAGTTCCAGCTTCCACGCTCAGCCACGACGGCAAGCCGGGTCTGGTTCGTACCGGCTCGGGCTCCCCGCAGACCGACCCACAGCTCAATTTCACGGGCGGCAACGCTCTGGCTCCCAACTCTACCGTCACCTGGAAGGGCTCGCTCACCGCGCCCCATGCCGGCGCCTATTGGCTCTATCTCCAGGCGCTGGGAACCAATGCAAAAATCTTCATCGACGGCAAGCTGCTGGCCCAAACCGGCGTCGTTCAGGGCGGCGTGCATGGCGACATTCTGCAAGCCAATCAGGACAATGCTATCCCCACCACCGATGGCCTCGACAACGTGCGCCGCGCGGTTGAGTTGACCGCCGGAGCGCACGAGATCGAGATCACGACCAGCCCCGACAGCTCCAACGCGGCCGTTCAGGTCCGGCTCAATTGGTACACCCCCGAACAGCGCAAGGCCGACCATGAGGCCGCCATTGCCGCCGCCAAGAGCGCCAAGGTTGCGGTCGTTTTTGTGTGGACTCGTCTTCAGCCTGTCTTTGGCCTGCCAGGCGACCAGGACAAGCTTGTCGAGGAAATCGCTGCTGTGAACCCCAACACCGTCGTCGTACTCAACACGAGCCAGCCCGTCGCCTTGCCCTGGGTAGACAAGGTGAAGGCGGTTCTGGAAATGTGGTGGCCCGGCGACGAGGGAGGCTGGGCAACGGCCAATATACTGCTGGGCAAGACGAGTCCCGCCGGTCGCCTGCCTGTCACCTGGGCCAAGCGGCTCGAGGACTACGCCGCTACTGATCCCAAGCACCCCGAGCGCTCTTTCAAGGGCGTGCATGGCAGGACTACTTACAGCGAAGGCGTCAACGTAGGCTACCGCTGGTTCGACAAGGAGTACATCGCTCCGCTCTTTCCCTTCGGATACGGCCTTTCTTACACCACATTTGCCTATTCCGGCCTCAAGGTTAAGAAAGCCTCTGATGGCGGTCTCGACGTCACGGTCGACCTCAAGAACACCGGCAGCGTGGATTCGGACGAAGTCCCGCAGGTCTACCTTGGCGCGCCCAGCGAGATTCCAACCGGTGTCCAGTTCCCGGTGCGGGCCCTGGTAGCCTTCGACCGCATTCACCTGGCCGCCGGCGAAGCCAAGACCGTAACCCTCCACGTGGCTCCGCGCCAGTTGCAGTACTGGTCAACAAAGGAAGGGAAGTGGGTCACCGCGACCGGCAAACGCACAGTAAGCGTAGGCGCTTCGTCGCGCGATCTGCGTGTGGGGCAAAGCATCGACTAAATCACGATCGCCGTCACTGGTACGCGGAAATCAAGATAGAGTTGTGCGCCTAACCTGAATCAATTTGCGCTTTTTGCGAATTGGTTCAGGTGGAACAGCACTATTTTCCGTCTTTTTTTGCCCTTTCCCGTCTCGCAATAAACACCCCTGCCCTTCGCCCGTTACACTTTCCGCATGGCTCTTCATCTCTATGCCGCCACCACCAGCCAAGGCAAGCTGCGGGATTTCCGCGCGGCTGCCGAGGCGCACTCGCTCCTCATTGAGCCGCTTCCGGAACTGGGAGAAATCCCCGCGCCGGAGGAGAACGGCCTGACTTTTGCCGAAAACGCCACGCTCAAGGCGGTTTACTACTCCCGTTTTGCCCCTGGCGAATGGGTGCTGGCGGACGACTCGGGCCTCGAAGTGGACGCGCTCAACGGCGCGCCCGGCGTGCGCTCGGCTCGCTTTGCCGCCGATTCCGGCCTGACCGACTCGCCCGACGCCAACGACAATACCGACGTGTGGAACAATCTGGTTCTTTTGCAGCGGCTGGCCGGTGTTCCCGAGGCGCGGCGCACGGCGCGTTACCGTTGTGTATTGGTGGCAGCCCGGGACGGGGTGGCCCTGCACACCGCCGAGGGCGCGGTCGAGGGACTGATCCTGGAAGCTCCACAAGGCACAGGCGGATTCGGCTACGACCCCCTCTTCTATTTGCCTGCGCTGGACCGAACCATGGCCGAACTGGATTTGGAGACCAAACACACGCTTAGTCATCGCGGACGGGCGATTGCGGCGCTGTTGACGATGTTGGGCGCCTGAACTTCCACATCTCTCCTCCAAAACGCCAAGAGCTGCGGAGCACCTTGACGAATGTGATGTGGGACACCAATAATGAATCAAAATCAAATAGCGCCTCCGAGTTTACCGAACCGAAGCCGCCGCCTCCCGGAAATTGAACCCAAACCCTGGAGCCTTTAGGAGCTGACACCGTTATGGCAACTGCTCAACAATCTGCCGCGCCGACCGTTCGTCGCGGCGTCCAGCCGTTGCGCGCCGGCGAAGGCTCGTCCTTTCTCTGGCACAAGCTGCATTCGCTGCTGGGCATCGTCCCCATCGGCGCCTTTCTGCTGGAGCATCTGCTGTCGAACTTCGAGGCGCTCAAAGGCCCCATTGCCTACGGGGCGCAGGTCAAGTTCCTCAACGGCCTGCCGCTAGTGCGGCTGCTGGAGTGGGTCTTCATCTTTCTGCCCATCCTCTATCACGCCTGCTACGGCGTCTGGATCTGGCTACGCGGCAAGTCCAACATCATTTACTACCCCTGGGCAGGGAACTGGCTGTACGTCGCCCAGCGCTACACCGGCCTGATCGCCTTCGCTTACATTCTGCAACACGTCATCCGCCAGCGGTTTATGGGTGTTATGCTGCCCGAGCATCCCTACGCGGCCTTCCATAAGGTGCAGGTGGAGCTTTCCAATCCCTGGATGGTCGCCATCTACATTGTCGCCATGATCGCCATTTGCTGGCACTTTGCTTACGGCGTCTGGCTCTTCGCTGCCAAGTGGGGCATCACCACCGGCGCAACGGCCCGCAAACGCTTCGGCTACGTTTGTGTGGCGCTGGGACTGGCGCTGGCAATCATGGGACTGGCCAGTATTTGGGCGTTCGTTGGGCCTGACTACAAGAACGCGCCCGAAGACCCGGCCCGGGCCGTCTCCCTGCTGGTTGCCCCAGGGGCAGTTTTTGCCCCGGTAACCGCAAGAATTGTTTCGATTTAAGCGCCGGCGCTAAAGGCCGAAAGGAAGATTATTCATGGCAGCACCCAGAATCATCGTGGTTGGCGGAGGTCTGGCCGGACTCGCGGCGGTCATCAAGATTGCCGAGGCCGGCGGCAGCGTTGACCTGTTCTCGATTGTCCCGGTCAAGCGTTCTCACTCGGTTTGCGCACAGGGCGGCATCAACGCGGCCAAAAATCTCAAGGGCGAGGGCGACACCACCTGGAAGCACTTCGACGACACGGTCTACGGTGGCGACTTTCTGGCCAATCAGACCCCGGTGAAGGCGATGTGCGAGGCCGCGCCGGCCATCATCGACCTGCTCGACCGCATGGGCGTGCCCTTCAACCGCACTCCCGAGGGCCTGCTCGATTTCCGCCGCTTTGGCGGCACGCTTTACAACCGCACGGCTTTCGCCGGCGCCACCACTGGGCAGCAATTACTGTATGCGCTCGACGAGCAAGTGCGTCGCTACGAATCCGAGGGCAAAGTCAAGAAATACGAGGGCTGGGAGTTCCTCTCCGCCGTCATCGACTCGAAGGGCGTGGCGCGGGGCATCACCGCCCTCGACCTGCGCACCATGGAGCTGCGCTCTTTCGCAGCTGACGCCATCATCCTCGCCACCGGCGGCATCGGGGCCATCTTCGGCAAGAGCACCAACTCCGTGGTCTGCACCGGCTCGGCGCAATCGGCTGTCTTTCAGCAGGGCGTTTATTACGCCAACGGCGAATTGGTCCAGGTTCACCCCACCACCATTCCCGGAGAAGACAAGCTGCGCTTAATGTCGGAGTCGGCGCGCGGCGAAGGTGGCCGCGTGTGGGTGCCGCGCACTCCCGGCGACAAGCGCCCCGTCAAGCAGATTCCCGAATCCGAGCGCTTCTACTTTCTTGAGGAATGGTACCCGAAGTACGGCAACCTCGTGCCGCGCGACATCGCTACTCGTGCTATTCACAAGGTGGTTTACGAGAACCACATGGGCATCGATGGCCAGCCAATGGTCTATCTCGACCTGACGCACATTGACCGCGCCACTTTGGATCGCAAGCTCGGCGGGATTCTGGACATCTATGAGAAATTTGTGGGCGTCGATCCGCACGAAGAACCCATGAAGATCTTCCCCGGCATGCACTACACCATGGGCGGCCTGTGGGTGGACTTCAACCAGATGACCAACATCCCCGGCGTCTTTGCCGCTGGTGAAGCGGAGTACCAGTATCACGGCGCCAATCGCCTGGGCGCGAACTCGCTGCTGAGTTGCATCTACGGCGGATTTATCTCCGGCCCTAATGCTCTGACTTATGCCAAGAGCTTGCCCGCAGCAGAAGGCGACGGAGGCCATACGGCTGAACTAACTCGCCAGAGCGAGATCAATGACAGGCTGCTCAAGAACGAAGGCAAGGAAAACCCCTTCAAGCTTTGGCGTGAGTTAGGCGATACCATGACCAAACACGCTACGGTGATCCGCTATAACAAGGGGCTCAAACAGGCCGACGAGAAGATTGTCGAGCTTCTTGACCGATATAACAACGTGAGCCTGGCAGACCGCAGCCAGTGGGCCAACACCAGTTTTGCCTTCGCCCGCCAGTTGAAGAACATGCTCGAGATCTCTCGCGTCGTGGTCCAGGGAGCAATCCTGCGCGACGAGTCTCGCGGCGCGCATTACAAGCCCGACTTCCCGGAGCGCAACGACGAGAAGTTTCTGAAAACCGGCAAGGCCAGCTTCACCGGCCTGGCTGACGGCCCACGCTTCGAGTATGAAGAGGTCGATACACAATTCATCACGCCGCGCCCGCGCCGTTACGACGCGGCGAGTTAAGGGAGACTGACAATGGCAACCAAGACTGTAACATTCGAAATCAAGCGCCAGGCCAGCCCCGATGCTCCGGCTGCGTGGGAGCGCTTCGAGCTTGAATGGCGTCCCGGCATGAATGTCACAACCGCGATGATGGATATCGCCGCCAATCCGGTGACCGCCGACGGCCAGCCAACCACCCCCGTGACTTACGATTCCAATTGCCTGGAAGAGATATGCGGCTCGTGCGCCATGCGCATCAATGGCAAGGCACGCATGGCCTGCTCGGCGCTGGTGGACAATCTGGAACAGCCCATCCGCGTTGAGCCGCTCAGCAAGTTCCCGCTGGTTCGCGACCTGCAGGTGGACCGGTCGGTTCTCTTTGAAAACCTGAAGGCGGTCAAGGCCTGGATTCCCATCGACGGCACTTATGATCTTGGTTCCGGCCCGCGTGTCTACCCGCAGCAGCAAGAGGTCAACTACCCTTTCTCCAACTGCATATCATGTACTTGCTGCATGGAAGTCTGTCCGCAGTTCAACGAGGATACGGGCTTTGTGGGAGCGGCCACCATCGCGCAGGTGAAGCTATTCAACAACCATCCTACCGGCAAGGTTTTGAAGGAAGAGCGGCTGCGCGCGTTGGCGGGCGACGGCGGCATTCAGGAGTGCGGCTTTGCTCAAAACTGCGTCGAAGTATGCCCCAAACGCATTCCGCTGACTAATGCCATCTCCGATGTGAGCCGCGATGTTTTGCTTCAGAAAGCCAAGGATTTCTTCGCAAAGTGACAGGGCTCCTGTACGGTACTGACCGAGCCTGGGAAATGCATGAGGACGCTTATGCATTTCCGGAAGGCTCTTAGGTCAGCAGATACTTCAGCAAAGCCATGCGAATGTACAAGCCGTTCTTCGCCTGCCGGAAGTAAGCGGCCCTGGCATTACTGTCCACATCCGGAGATATCTCGTTGACGCGCGGCAGGGCATGCATGATGATCGCCTCTGGCTTCATCCGGTTTGCCATCTCCGCATCGATTACATAGACATCTTTGACCGCGTCATACTCCTCCCGTGAGGCGAATCGCTCGCTTTGCACACGAGTTATATACGCAACATCTGCTTGCTCAATGACGCCTTCGAGCTTCTCGCCTTCGTAGAAAGGGATACCCTTCTCCGTAAGATACTCGCGGTACCGCAGCGGCAGGCGCAACTGCGAAGGCGAAATCAAGTCAATCGTCAGACCGGAGTACAAAGAAAGCATCGGCAACAGTGAATGAATCGTCCTCCCGTACAGCAGGTCTCCAACCAGAGCAATACGCAATCCATTCAGCCAGCCAAGCTCTTTCTTGATTGTGTATATATCGGCCAGCGCCTGGGTTGGATGCTCTCCGCTACCATCCCCTGCATTGATGATGGGCACGGGAGAAATCTTCGAGGCTGCCTCAGCCGCTCCCTCTTCATAGTGCCGGATTGCAATGACATTGGCATACGCGCTCACCACGCGAACGGTATCGCTGATGCTTTCGCCCTTGGTTGCCGAAGAATTGGTGCGAGCGTTCTCCGCGGTCAGCACACCGCCGCCCAGCTTCTGCATCGCAGCCTCGAACGAAAACCGCGTTCGCGTACTCGGTTCAAAAAACAAGGTCGCGAGAATCCGGCCGCGTAATGGACCCGTCAATGCGCGAAAGACATCATCGCGCTCCATTCGATTCGCCGACTCAAAGAGCCCTAGCAAGAACTCCGGATCGTCGAACTGCCTCGCGCTGATAACGTGCTTGAGTTTCTCCATAAGATCTAACCCTCTCAACTTGCCGGGTAAACTCTGCCCTTCAGTACGGTGTAAGTCACGCGGCCTGGCATCGTATATCCTTCAAACGGAGACCAGCCGCACTTTGTCTTCATCTCTTGGCGCCGAATTACGAAGGGCGCGTCAGGGTTGAGAATTGTGAGTGAACCCACATAGCCCGGCTCGATAACTCCATATCCCTTGCCGAATCCCCGAGGCAGAAATTCATTCACAAAGGTACCGGGATTGTAGGCGCACACCCGCGCAATATCCTTCGCCGAGAATCCGTGCTCCGCCATCAACCATGTTGCAAACTCTCCGTAAGTGTCGAGGTGGGGCATGCCGCTCATGCCGTTCATCTTTTCTTCAATAGTGTGTGGCGCATGGTCTGTCGCGAGATAATCCACCAGCCCGTCGCGCAGCGCCGCGATCAGCGCCAGCCTGTCCTCCCTGCCGCGCAGTGGAGGATTGGTTTGCAGCCACTTACGATTCTCATCTGTCAGCATCGTGTCGTCAAAGAACAGGTGATGCGGCGCGGCTTCGGTCGTAACGCGAACGCCCCTCGCCTTGGCTGCGGCGATCTTTTCCAGGCCACCCTTCGTCGAATAATGACACAGCTTGCCGACTAACTCATACCGCTCAATAAGGTAGAGCGCAAACTCGGTTGCAGTAATCTCCGCCCTGGCAGGGCGCCGCTGCTCATGGGTCGCGGCACTCTTGTTCTCGCGCAGAATTGCTGGGTCCTCGCAGTGAAAGCTGACATTCTTGCCGCGATACCTCGCGATCACGTTTTCAAGTTGCTCTTGCGAGGCAAAAAATAAATCTCCCACTGAAGGCCCCATGAACGCCTTGTAGGGTACATGCCGAGTAAGGGGGCTGGTTAGCGGCCCAATGCCCGCGTAGAGAGTCACATGCACGGCCGACTTCACTGTCAGCTTCTCCTTTTCCGCATAACTCGCATCGTCCACCGGCGCTTTGGGGTTGTTCGGCATGTCCGCAACATGGGTTACTCCACCATGGATAGATGCCGCGGAGGTCGTTGCAAAGTCTTCTTTATAAATCTGTAATTGGCTCGAATCCTCGCGCGCGTGAATATGCAGATCGCCGAAACCTGGGAAAATTATCTGGTCAGCAAGATCAAGATCACTTTTGCCAGTTATTGGCCCCACGTTCACAATCAGCCCAGTATTTGTATTGATCTCTATAGCGCCTTCAAATTCGCGATCATGATTGGCAATTCTTCCCTCGACACGCAGCAGCGATCCTGTTGCCTCCGCACGTCGATCGAATTTATGCATTGCAGCGTTCATCGTCCTCTATTCAAAACCATGCCGCTTAGCCCAGGATCGTGGTTCTTTGAGCCAGTCGCGCACCACCGCTGCGCCAGCCTCATCGATCATCTTGCGCTCAAGCGCGCTATCCAGCACCGCTTGAAACGTCGTTGTCGCATGAAGCCTTATACCCGCGCTCTCGAACAGTTCCGCAGCTTCTGGAAAGTTATAACTGATGATGGCCAGACAATCGCTGACAACAGCGCCTTCGGTGCGTAGAGCCTCAATCGCCGCAATGCTGCTGGCGCCGGTCGTCACTAGATCCTCGACTAATACAACCCGCCTGCCCGTCACATCGCCGCCTTCGACGCGCTTCTTCGTCCCATGCTCCTTCAGCTCTTTACGGATGAAGACCGATGGCAAGCGCATCGAGAATCCAAGCGCAGCGCTATGCGGAATTCCCGCGGCCTCAACGCCTCCCACGACTTCGACTGGAATCTTCCGCTCGGCAATCAAAGCCCCGAAACCGTGGATAACCTTTGCCCACTGTTCCGGCCAAAATGGAAATCGTCGATTGTCGCAATAGACAGGCGACTTGATTCCTGATTTGAAGGTAATCGGCGCAGTAGGCCGAAAGCTTACTCCCTCAATCGCGATCAATGCGTCTGCTATCTCGCGGCTCCTGGCCTCATAACTCATGCGCGTGCCCTCCGAATATATCCGGCATACGCAGGATGCGCAGAAAACGTATGTATTGGCTTGGTGGATTGGGAAGTGGGAATCATGCCGGCGAAGAGGCCGAACGGGTCGCGCTCAAGGGTGTCCAAATAGGACTTTGCCGGGACGTAAAACGGCTCAGAGGACATTCGCCAGACCCCCTATGCATTTATAGCATAATCCACCTTATAATCACGGCGCGGGAATCCCTACTTTGTGCGGGATGTGGCTGCGGGCTTGACTTTTTGCGCCAAGCTAGTAATCTGGTGGTGTCAGGATGCTGGTTATTTCTGATTTACCGCGGGGAGCGGCTATATACAATAGCCGTGTCAAATCGGCTCCGACGGACCCTTTTCGCTCGATCGGAGTCTAACTGTACTGAAAGACACCGACGTGCTTCAGCTTCTTTTATCCCCTCCGGCGGAGTTCTAACGAACCTCGAAGGTACTCCGGCGCCAGCCAGGCAGCGAGGAACCATGTGCGGTATTGTCGGCGTCTTCGGGCATAGTGCAGTTAGCTCGGTTATATATGAAAGCCTCTCCATGCTTCAGCATCGCGGCCAGGATGCCGCGGGCATCGCTACCTGCTTTGAAGACCGCTTTTACCTCGAGAAGGGGAATGGCCTGCTCACAGATGTCTTCGATCCAGAGAATATGGCGCGACTGCTGGGCGATATGGGCGTCGGGCATGTGCGGTACCCGACTGCGGGCTGCTCGTCAGTGGCCGAGGCACAGCCGTTTTACGTCAACTCGCCGTATGGGATCATCTTCGCGCACAACGGCAACCTGACGAACGTCTCGGAGATTGTGGACAACATATTCCAAAGGGATATGCGGCACTTGAACACCAGTTCTGATTCCGAAGTGATGTTGAACGTCCTGGCTCATGCGATGGCGCGGAGAGGCGCAGTCAAGCCTAAGGAGATCGACATCTTCGCCTCCGTGGAAGAGGTCCACAGGAGATGCAAGGGCGGTTACGCAGTGATTGCGATGGTCGCCGGCGTAGGCATGATTGCATTCCGCGATCTGTACGGCATTCGGCCATTGGTGTTCGGTACTCGAGGCCATGGTAAAGACGCTGAGTACATGATTGCTTCGGAGAGCGTGGCGCTGCAGATGAGCGGGTTTGATCTGGACCACGATCTTGCGCCGGGCGAGGTGATCTTCATCGACATGGCGGGCACGGTCCACCGGCATGTGAGCCCGCAGGCGCATGAGAAGACTCCCTGCATATTCGAGTTCGTCTATCTGGCGCGGCCGGATTCGGTGTTGGATGGCGCGTCAGTGTATCAGTGCCGCATCAATATGGGCACGAAGTTGGCGGAGAAGATTAAGCGGGAGTGGGCGCATTTGCCGATTGATGTGGTGGTTCCCATTCCTTCGACGAGCCGGATTGCGGCGCAGGAGATTGCAACGCGGCTGAACCTTCCGTATCGCGATGCGCTGGTGAGGAACCGCTACGTCGGCAGAACGTTCATCATGCCGGGACAGGCGCAGCGCAGACAGTCGATTCGCCGCAAGCTGAATCCGATTCCTTCAGTCTTTAAAGGAAAGAATGTGTTGCTGGTGGATGATTCGATTGTGCGCGGCACGACGATTAAAGAGATTATTGCGATGGTATGGGAGCAGGGCGCGAACAAGGTTTATGTCTGCTCGGCGGCGCCGCCGGTGCGTTTCCCGAATGTGTATGGAATTGATATGCCGGCGCGATCGGAGCTGATCGCCAGCGGACGGAATGTGCAGGAGTTGGCAAAGGAAATTGGAGCCGACGAGTTGATTTTCCAGGACCTGGAAGATTTGAAACAAGCAATTAGCGACGTCTCACCTGGGCTCACGCACTTTGATACGGCCATCTTCGATGGAGTTTATGTCACCGGAGACATCACGGAAGAGTATCTCAACACACTGGAACGAAAACGGAACGACACTGCCAAACACACTGAAGATGTCACTAGCCATATCACAAGGAATCTCACGGCCCACATCTGACGGCGCGACGGTGCGGGTGCTGCCCGGCCCGTCGGCGCTGACGGAGTTCGAGGCCGCGCGGACGGCCGCGAGACTGCGCGCTATCGATGCAGGCGTGGCGACAGTCGAGGCGTCGTATCTGTACCTGCTGCTACTCCGCAAAGAGTTTGAGAGCGGGATCGATCACCAGCGGCTGGCTGAGTTGCTGGGCGCTGGCGTGGAGAGGGTTGTGGGGCAACGCGTGTGGATAGCGCCACGCGTGGGTACGCAGTCGCCGTGGTCGAGCAAGGCGACCGACATTCTGCACAATACGGGCTTTGGGGCAATCGAGCGGATTGAGCGTGCGCGCGTGGTGCGCATTGTTTTTTCACGCGACGAAGGCGCAACAGATCTCCGGGCGCTGGCCGGGGCGCTGCACGACCGCATGACCGAGAGCGTGTTTTTTGAGAGCGCCGATGAGTTGCAGGCGCTGTTTGCGCCGAGAGAGCAGAAGGAACTCGGGCATATCGACGTGCTGGGCCTGGGAGCGGCGGCGATTGCCGCGGCAGATTGCGAGCTGGGACTGTCGCTTGCGCCCGATGAAATCGAGTATCTTGTCGCGGAGTTCACTCAGCTGGGGCGCAATCCGACCGACGTCGAGTTGTATATGTTCGCGCAGGCCAACAGCGAACACTGCCGCCACAAGATATTCAATGCAAGCTGGACGATCGATGGGGCGAGGCAGCCGCGATCGCTGTTCCAGATGATTCGCAATACCAATGAGGTGTCGGGCGAGAATGTGCTCTCGGCATATCGCGATAATGCCGCGGTGATTCGCGGCGGGCGCGGCGGCAGGTTCTTTCCTGAGCCGGGTAATGCGACATACGGATATCACGAAGAAGATATTCATATTTTGTTGAAGGTGGAGACGCACAATCATCCGACGGCGATTTCGCCATGGCCGGGAGCGGCGACGGGATCGGGCGGCGAGATTCGCGATGAAGGCGCGACCGGGCGCGGAGCGAAGCCGAAGGCCGGGATCTGCGGGTTTACGGTGTCAAACTTGAATCTGCCGCAAGCGCCGCAGCCGTGGGAGCGAGCGTATGGGCGGCCTGCGCATATTGCTTCGCCGCTGGACATCATNNGCGGATACTTCCGCACCTATGAGCAGTCGAGTGTGAACTCTAAAGGGCAGACCACGGTCTTCGGGTATCACAAGCCGATCATGCTGGCGGGCGGATTGGGAAATATTCGCGCGGAGCATGTCGAGAAGGGCGCAATGAAGGCCGGCTACGCGCTGGTTGCACTGGGCGGTCCGGCGATGCTGATTGGGCTTGGTGGGGGCGCGGCTTCGAGCAGCGTAGGCAGCGGAAATACGGATTTGGATTTTGCCTCAGTGCAGCGAGACAACGCGGAGATGGAGCGCCGCGCGCAGGAGGTCATCGATCGATGCTGGCAGCGCGGCGACGCGAATCCGATTGCGTTTATTCACGATGTGGGCGCGGGCGGATTGTCGAATGCATTTCCAGAGTTGGTCAAGGACGGCGGCTGCGGCGGAAGTTTTGACTTGAATGCGATTCCGCGCGGTGAGGCCGGGTTGAGCCCGCTCGAAGCATGGTGCAATGAAGCGCAGGAGCGATATGTGCTGGCGATTGCGCCGGAAAATCTGAGTGCGTTTGAGGCCATCTGCGAGCGTGAGCGGTGCCCGTTCGCAGTAATCGGGACCGCGCAGCAGGAGCCGCATCTCACACTCAGCGATAGCACGGCATCAGCGGATGCGGCGGCGATCGACCTTCCGCTGCATGTGCTCTTCGGAAAGCCGCCGAAGATGGAGCGTGAATTTTCGCGGACGAAGATAGCTGCTGCGCCGCTTAATCTTGCGGGCGTAACCATTGTGGATGCAGTGGAGCGGCTACTGCGGCTGCCGGCGATTGCTTCGAAGTCGTTTCTGATTACGATTGGCGATCGCAGCATCACGGGGATGGTGGTGCAGGACCAGATGGTAGGGCCTTGGCAGGTTCCTGTGGCCGACTGCGCGGTAACGCTAGGCGCATATAAGTCTTTGTGGGGCGAGGCGATGGCCATCGGTGAAAGAACGCCGTTGGCGGTAATCGATGCAGCGTGCTCGGCGCGCATGGCTGTGGGCGAGGTAATCACCAACATAGCCGGCGCGGCAATCGGCTTGCAGGAAGTTGGCAGCCTCGGCGACATCAAGCTCTCGGCAAACTGGATGGCGGCGGCGGGTGAGGGGCAAGAGGATCAGAAGCTCTTCGACGCTGTTCACGCGGTGGGAATGGAGTTTTGCCCGGCGCTGGGCATGACGATTCCGGTGGGCAAAGACTCGATGTCGATGAAGACGAAGTGGGTCTGCAATGACGGTGCGGCGAAGGTCGTAGTGTCGCCGATGTCGTTGATCGTGTCAGGGTTTGCGCCGGTGAGCGATGTGCGCCGAACGCTGACGCCGCAGTTGTGCGAAGGCGATGCGTCGCTGATACTGATCGATCTAGGCGAGGGAAGACAGCGACTGGGTGGATCATGTTTGGCGCAGGTATACGGGCAGGTTGGAGATGAGGCTCCTGACGCGCCCGCGGCTGAGGTGATGAATGCGTTCTTCGCTGTCACACAGCAGCTCAACCGCGAGGGGAAGCTACTGGCGTATCACGATCGCAGCGATGGCGGGTTGTTTGTGACGCTGGTGGAGATGGCGTTTGCCGGGCGGATGGGCCTGGAGATTGATTTGCCGGCTGCGGGACTCGGAGAGCTGTTCAGCGAAGAGCTTGGCGCGGTGGTGCAGGTCGCGGCAAAAGATGTCGGCGAGGTGCTTGCGCGTTTCAGCGCTGCCGGACTTGCCACGCAGGTGGTTGGGCGCGGCACACCGGGCAATGAGATTGTGATTCGCGGCGGCGGCAAGATTGTGTATTGCAACACGCGCACGGCGCTGCACACGATGTGGGCGGAGACGAGCTTTCATATTCAATCGCTGCGGGATAATCCGGAGAGCGCGCGGCAGGAGTTCTCGCTGCTGGAAGATGCCGAGCGTCCCGGACTCTCGGTGAGCGCATCATTCGATCTGGCGGAACGTGTGAGTGCGCCATTTGTTCATACCTCGCGGCCGCGTGTTGCGATTCTGCGCGAGCAGGGCGTGAATGGACAGGTGGAGATGGCCGCGGCATTTGATCGCGCGGGTTTCGCCGCCGTTGATGTGCATATGAGCGATCTGCTGACGGGGCGCGCGGAGCTAGCCGAGTTCAAAGGGCTGGCTGCGTGTGGCGGATTTTCCTATGGAGACGTACTGGGCGCTGGCAGCGGCTGGGCGAAGACGATTCTCTTCAATGATCGGTTGAAGGAGATGTTCACGGAGTTCTTTACGCGCACAGACAGCTTTGCGTTGGGCGTCTGCAACGGTTGCCAGATGATGGCGCAGTTGCGTGAGATCATTCCGGGAGCCGCTAGTTGGCCACACTTTGGGCGCAATGTTTCGGCGCGGTTTGAGGCGCGGCTGTGCATGGTGGAGATTCAGAAATCTACGTCGCTGTTTTTCGACGGCATGGCCGGCGCGCGCGTTCCAATCGTAGTGGCGCATGGCGAGGGCCATGTGAGCGCCGTCGCACAGGACTCGCCGATTGCGTTGCGCTACATTGATACATATGGCAAGGTCACCGAGCATTATCCGCTGAACCCGAGCGGGTCAGCTCAGGGCGTTGCCGGATTAAGCAGCGCGGATGGACGCGCGCTGATTGTGATGCCGCATCCCGAGCGCGTCTTTCTCGGCGTGCAGCACACATGGGTGCGCGACAAGATGCACGAACTGAACGATAGTCCGTGGCAGAGAATGTTTGACAACGCACGCAAGTGGGTTGGGTAGGAGAGAGCGTGAGTTCAAAGGTGGATTACAAGTCGGCGGGCGTGGACATCGAGGCCGGCAACGAGGCGGTGCGGCGCATCAAGCGCCACGTGGCCGAAACTCATAAGCAGCATCCTTCGGCAGTGCTCACAGGGCTCGGCTCTTTTGGTGCACTCTTTGCTCTGGGTGATGCGCTCAAGGGGCTGAAGGATCCGGTGATGGTGCAGAGCACTGACGGTGTGGGCACCAAGAGCAAGGTGACAGTGATGGCCGGGCGCTATGAAGAACTGGGACATGACCTGGTCTCTGCTGTTGCGGGCGACATCGTTGTGATGGGAGCCAGACCGCTAACTTTTCTGGACTACCTCGGATTCCACAAGACTGATCCGGAGATTGTCGAGGCGCTGGTGCGCGGCATGAGCGCCGCATGCGTTGAGGCGGGAATTGCGCTGGTCGGAGGCGAGACCGCGGAGATGCCCGCTGTGTATGCGGAAGGCGACCTGGACGTGGTCGGCTTTGTGACCGGGGTTGTGGACCGCGAGCGCTTGTTGACGGGCGAGAACATTGTTGCGGGCGATGCGCTGTACGCCATCAACTCCAGCGGCCTGCATACCAATGGATTCTCGCTGGCGCGCAAGCTGATCTTCGAGATTGGCGGTTACGCGATCGATGCGCGACCCGAGGAACTTGCCGGAAAATCGATTGCGGATGTGCTGCTCGCTCCCCATACCAACTATGTTGCGCCGGTGAGGAACATTCTCGGCGCTGGGATTCCAGTGAAGGGCATGGCGCATATCACGGGCGGCGGGCTGGTGGAGAATGTGCCGCGCATTTTGCCGGACGGGTTGGGCGTTGTGATCGATCGCGCGACGTGGAAACCGCAGCCTATTTTTGCGCTGATGCAGCGCCTGGGGAATATCGACGATACTGAGATGCATCGCACGTTCAACATGGGCGTGGGGTTGGTGCTGATTGGGCCGCCGGGTTTGCAGGGCGAGTTAGCGGCGGCGATTGCGAGCTTTCCTGCGCTGCGTGTCTGGGAACTGGGGCGCGTGGAGGCGAATGCAAAGGGTGTGCGCTTTGGAGGGGTGAACTGAGATGGAACGGCAAATGCTTCTTGATGCGATTCCACACTGCCTGACGACGACCGATCTGCCGCTGACGGCGAAGTCTCTGACTGCGAAGTACGTGGGCAAGGTTCGCGACACGTATGATATGCGCGATGGGTGCCTGCTGCTGGTGACGACAGACCGGCAGAGCGGCTTTGATCGCCTGCTGGGCGCGATTCCATTCAAGGGGCAGGTGCTGAATCGCACGTCGTTGTACTGGTTTGAGCAGACGCGTGGCATTGTCGGCAACCACGTGATTGCCAGCCCGCACGCCAATGCGCTGATTGCGCGCAAGTGCAGCGTGCTCCCGATTGAGTTTGTCGTGCGCGGGTATATGACGGGATCGACCGATACGTCAATCTGGACACAGTACAAGAATGGCGTGCGGAATTATTGTGGCCATGCGCTGCCCGAGGGCATGAAGAAGAACGAACCCCTCGCGAAGAATATTGTTACGCCAACCACGAAGGAGAAGGAGCACGACCGGCCGATTACGGCGGAAGAAATCGTCGCCGAGGGATGGTTGACGGCGGAGCAATGGGAGTTTACTTCGGCAAAGGCGCTGGAGCTATTTGTGTTCGGGCAGAAGATCGCTGCCGAGCGCGGGTTGATCCTCGTGGATACAAAGTATGAGTTTGGCGTAGCGGACGATGGCGAGATTCTATTGATCGACGAGATCCACACGCCGGATTCGAGCCGCTACTGGCTGGCTGATAGCTATGCGGAACGGCTGGCGGCGGGACAGGAACCCAACATGATCGACAAGGAGTTTTTCCGCCTGTGGTTCCGCGAGCGCTGCGATCCGTACAAGGACGCTGTGCTGCCGGTCCCGCCCGACGATCTGATCGCGGAGCTTGCGGCGCGATACATTCAGCTATTTGAAAAGATTACGGGAACGGCATTTGAACCTGACCTGCGGCCGCTGGAAGCAGCCGTGTTGGCGAGCCTGGCGAAATGAGTGTGAAGGTCGGCGTTCTTGGTTCAACTCGAGGGACGGCGCTGCAAGGGATTCTCGATGCGGTTGCGGCGGGCACGCTCAATGTCGAGATTGTGCTGGTGATCTCGGACAAAAAGAATGCGCCGATTCTCGATCGGGCGGCACGCTATGGAATTCGCCCGCTGTTTCTCTCGTCGGCAGGATTCGAGCGCGAGGCCTATGACCAGCAGGTAAGCGATGCGCTGTGCGAGGCTGGAGCTGAGCTGGTGCTGATGATTGGCTACATGCGCATCGTCTCCGCGAAGTTTATTGAAGCGTGGCGGGGAAGATTGTTGAATGTTCATCCGTCGCTGCTGCCTGCGTTTGGCGGGCTGATGAACCGGAGTGTGCACGAGGCGGTGCTGGCCGCGGGCGTCAGCGAGACCGGGTGCACGATTCACCAGGTTACGGAAGAAGTCGATGGTGGTCCGATTGTTTTGCAGAAGCATTGCCCGGTGCTGCCGGGCGATACGACGGAGATTTTGAAGGACCGCGTACAGGCGCTAGAGCAGGCTGCGTTCGTAGAGGTGCTGCAAGGTTGGAGGGTGTGATGGCAGAGGCGAAGAAGCAAGTGGTCGTTGGGATCGTTATGGGATCGAAGTCCGATTGGCCAACGATGGAAGCAGCGGCCAAGGTACTCGACGAACTAGGAATCGCGTATGAAGCGGAGGTTATCTCCGCGCACCGTACCCCAGACAGGGCGATGCAGTACGCCGAGAGCGCAAAAGCGCGCGGACTGCGCGTGATTATTGCTGGAGCGGGCGGTGCGGCACATTTGGCGGGATTTCTGGCGGCCAAGACAAGCTTGCCGGTGCTGGGCGTGCCGATGAAGAGCAGCGCGCTGAATGGTCTTGACTCACTGCTGTCGATCGTGCAGATGCCGGCCGGGATACCGGTGGCGACATTTGCCATTGGAGAGGCGGGGGCGAAGAATGCGGCCCTTTTTGCTGCGTCGATTCTGGCGCTGGGGGACAAGGCGATCGCGCAACAGTTGGACAAGTTTCGCAGCAAGCAAACAGAGACGGTCTTGAAGGGATCCGACCCACGTGCATGACAACAGCACCGAAGCCGCGCATTGGGATTCTGGGCGCAGGGCAGCTGGCGCTGATGCATAACTCCGGCTACTGGACGATTGGGCGCTCTGAGACATCACAATTCGAAAAGGCCAGCTTCATTGTGCATGAGAAATATGGCAGTTAACGACTGCCATTTAATGGCCTTAAAGCGCCAAGTACAGCGGATGGTTGAGGCGGAATCTGCCCTGCATGGAGTTTCTTCAGGCGTTGGAGCGCCCCATTATCTGAGGAGGAAGGGCGACAAGGCTACTGGCGGAGTGCGAACAAATGAGGAATAGAATTACCTGGCGCGAGTATCTTCTTCGATTGCCCTAATCACCGGAGCGGAACGCGGGCAGAGTTGTCTCATATTAAATCAATAGAATCAGCAATATACGCAAGGTAACTGAAAATCTTCCTATTTCGCCTCTTTCCGCTCACAAGCTGCTAAAATGTTTAGAAAGCGCGTCCTGCTGATTTTGAGGCAGGCTTCCCATTTTTGAAGGACAAGCCATCCTGAATGGCATTGCGCGCAATTGTCCATTTGTATGTGAGGTTTGAAACGATTTGCCGGCTGCGGCCACTATGTAAGTAGAACCTCATTAGGATTGAGATGCCGGATCACATTGTTGATCGGCTTACGCAAGAGTGTTTCCTGCTCTTGATGTTTTTGCTGCGGTGTCCATTGTTCCAGTAATGAAGGTCTTGGTTTGGTGATCGTTGGAGGGAGGGCCTAGCGTAGCGTTTCGCTAAGTCAGAATGGCGGAGCCATGTCCAGATTGGTGCCCGACTAAGAAGGCAAGCATTCCACGCTTCACCCTTTACGCACACACGGATCGTTGCTCTCTGTCGATTGTGCGATGCGCCAGTTGAACCAGGGACTTCAGATGAGTCAACAGACGATAGGTCAAACATTCGACGGGCAGGTCTCCCTAAACCCCTCAATTACGGTCCCTGCGTGCGATCGCAATTGGCATGCGGTTTACACTGTTCCCCAACACGAAAAGTCGGTAGTAAAGCACCTTGACCTGCGGGAGATTGAGTCATTTCTCCCTGTCTATGAAACTGTCCGGGTCTGGAAGAACCGGCAACGGATGAAGCTCATCCTGCCGCTGTTTCCAACCTACCTGTTCGTGCACATCACTTTCAGGGAGCGTGTGAAGGTTCTCCAGTCTCCTGGAGTGCTGCAGATTGTGGGCAGCAAACGGGAATGTGCCTATCTTTCGGATTCCGAAGTCGAGTTGCTGCGCTCGGGATGTAGCAGGCAAAAGATTGAACCGTATCGCGATCTTGTTATCGGCGAAAGAGTCCGCATCAAGAGCGGTGTGATGCAGGGTCTTCAGGGGACACTGGTGAGAAAGTGCAACAGCCTGCGGTTTGTGCTGACAATCGAATTGATTAATCAGCATGCCGCAATCCAGGTGGACGCTGAAGATTTAGAACAGATAGTCGCTTAATCTTAGGGTGTTTGTGGCCCTAAGCCCTGGAGGGAAGGGAAGATATGTCTCCGGAATTAAAGCTTGATCGACGGCAACGGCATAGGGCGCATCGCATCTGGCGCCTATTGCTTGTTTATTTCTTGGATATGGCAGCATTTGCCCTTTCCGCGTTCCTCGCATTTGAGTTGCGATTCGACGGTGCAGTGCCTGCCCAATACTTCCGTCCGATGGTGGTGGCCCTGTGTATCTGGGCAGCGGCAAAGTCTGCATTCTTCCTCATTGGCGCGGTAAACCAGAGAAGTTGGCGGCATACTTCTGTTCATGATGCAGTGCAGNNGTGTACATTCTTGATTGGCTGATTTCCTGCGTGCTGGCTTTGGGAGGCCGGTTGGCAGTTCGCGTGATCTTCACCGCGAGGAGCAGGAGTAGCGTCGAGGGTGAGCGGACGAGGACGATCATTTATGGCGCCGGCGACGCTGGACTGGCGCTGCTGCAGGAGCTACAGCAGAATCAATCCCTGATGTGTGATGTTATAGGCTTTGTCGATGACGATCCAAGCAAAGTTGGGCTGACCCTGCATGGAAAGAGGGTATTGGGAACGGGAGATGCCCTCAAAGCGTTGGTGCAGAAGCATGCCGTCAAGAGATTGCTCATAGCGCTTCCGGCTGCGACGGGACAGCAAATGGTGCGCATTTTGAAGCTTGCCACCGATGCCAAGGTGGAATACAAGATGGTGCCGAGTCTGGGAGAGCTTATCCAGGGCACGGAATTGGGCAAGCAAATCCGAGAGGTTGCTGTAGAAGATTTGCTCGGCAGAAAGCCAGTGCAGCTAGACATGGACCGAATTCGGGAGCGCATTCAAGGGCGGGTCGTTATGGTGACGGGCGCCGCAGGCTCAATCGGGTCGGAAATCTGCCGGCAAATCGCAAAATTCCGTCCGCTTGCCATTGTGGGTTTCGATGAGGCGGAGACTCCCTTATTCTATCTTGACAGAGAGATGGCTAAAAGCTTCCCATACATAACTTTTCACCCGGAGATCGGCAGTATCACCAGCCGTGGCACTCTGAAACGGGTAATTCAACACCATCACCCGTCGATTCTGTTTCATGCAGCCGCCTACAAACATGTTCCGTTGATGGAGAGGCATGTCTTCGCTGCCGTCGAGACTAACATTTTCGGGACCTGGAACGTCGCCCGTGCAGCGGCTGAGCATGGGGTCGACGATTTTGTCATGATTTCCACAGATAAGGCGGTTCGGCCGACCAGCATGATGGGCGCTACGAAACGCACAGCAGAGTTGCTAATTCGCGCGCTTCAGATGGAGGGCGGAACCAAGTTTGTTGCGGTGCGCTTCGGAAATGTACTAGGAAGCAACGGAAGTGTTGTTCCAATCTTCAAGGAACAAATTGCCGAAGGCGGCCCGGTAACGGTCACTCACCCGGAAATGACCCGCTATTTTATGACCATTCCTGAGGCGACCCAGTTGGTTTTGCAAGCTTTCTCCCTCGGCAAGGGCGGAGAGGTATTCGTTCTCGAAATGGGCGAGCCCGTCAAGATCTCGGATCTAGCCAAGAATCTAATTCTGCTCTCGGGGCTCCAGCCTGAACGAGACATCGAGATTCAATTTACCGGTCTTCGTCCAGGTGAGAAAATGTTCGAAGAATTAAATCTGCAGGATGAGCATCTAATTCCAACCTCGCACGCTAAGATTAGAAGCTATGTCTGCCATCAGGATGTCGATGCAATGCAGCTCAAAGCGTCTTTACTTCGCCTGCAAGCAATTGTTGAAGGACAAGACGTCGCCAACCTTGTGCTACTGCTCAAGGAATTGGTCCCCGACTATAATCCCGGGACCGAGCTTTTGAAAACCGCCTTGTCTATCAAGCCATACGATGCAGGTCCAAACAAGATTCCGGTTCATAGTGGGCAGACTGAGACCTCGGTGGTAGCCAAATCCACGCCAAGAGCCCTGTTGAATTAGGGCGTGCGATAGGATGACCGAAATTTGAAGCGAGCCATTTCGCACCATCCGAGGCAGGGAAAGATCTCCCAGCGTGGATCATCTCTCTGCTCATGTAGTACACATTTGAATCAGACGAGTTTCTTCTTATGAGATCAAAGGCATTTCTTCTATTTCTGTTGCCTTGCACCCTTTGTGCCGGCCAATCCGTGCTCACCACCCCGACTGAATCAACCCAATCCGCCCCCGGTTCCTCGGCGGGGCAAGGGTCCGCGACAGGCGCCGCACAGGCTCCCAGCCAAGCGCCCCGCCAGGCTGGCGAAAGGACCTATTTCAATAACGCCATTCCAGGTTCTGCCATCCCCGCGGCGCCAGTGCCGGCACCGATCCAGTCGCCGATGAGGATTGTCGGGCCGCTCACACAGAAGTCCGAGTTTGAGAAGTTTGTAGAAGATGCAACCGGGCGCACGCTTCCGGTGTACGGTCGTCAATTATTCGACGAAGTTCCTACGACCTTTGCGCCGGTAGAACATATTCCGGTACCAGCCGATTATGTGCTGGGGCCGGGGGATGAGCTGCTGATACGGGCCTGGGGGAAGATAGACCTTGATTCCCGCGTGACGGTGGACAGGAATGGGCAGATATATCTGCCAAAAGTAGGGAGCCTGACCGTAGCCGGCTTGCGCTATGAACAAGCCGAAGGGTATCTGCATTCGGCCATCGGCGCTCTATTCAAGGACTTTCAACTGAATGTTGCCATGGGGCAGCTTCGCTCGATCCAGATATTTGTTCTGGGCAGCGCACGGCAGCCCGGCGGGTACACGGTCAGTTCCTTGAGTACCCTGGTCGATGCGCTATTTGCCTCCGGAGGCCCATCGGCAACCGGCACCATGCGTCATATTCAGCTACGGCGCGGGGGCCAGACGCTGACCGAATTCGATATCTACGATCTGATGCAGAAGGGCGACAAATCCCACGATGTCCGGCTGCTTCCCGGCGATGTAATTTACTTTCCTTCGATTGGAGCGCAGGTCGCTATCAGTGGCGATATAAACGTACCCGGCATCTACGAACTGAAAGGCGAAACGACGGTAGGCGCCGCTCTCAAAGGCGCGGGAGGAATGACAAGCCTGGCAGACGCCGAGCGCGTCGTGCTGGAGCGGATTGAGAACCACAGCAGTCGCCAGGTTGAAGAATTCGCGCTGGACACATCGGGACAAGGACACTTACTCAGGGACGGAGATCTGTTGCGGGTCTTTCCGCTTTCGCCGAAGTTTGAGAACGCAGTGACGCTGCGGGGCAATGTAGCTCAGCCCGGCCTTTATGCCTGGAAGGAAGGGATGCGGATTTCGGATCTGATCCCTTCTCGTGGCTTTCTGATTACTCGCGATTACTGGAACCGGGAGAACCACCTTGTTCCGCGCATTTCCGCTCATCCTTTCGGAGACCCGCGCACAAACCAATTTCGCGATCAACAGACGGGCCAGTCCGGTGATCTGAACGCAGATCATTATGGAAACCAGCGGACTGGCCAATTCGGCAATACGCAGGAAGATCAGAATGGAAACCAGCAGGCTGACCAATTCGGCAATGGGCAGGCAGATCAGTATGGAAACTCGCGAACTGACCAATACGGCAATGGACAGGTTGATCAGTATGGGAACCCGCGGACTGACCAATTCGGCAATGCTCAGGCAGATCAGTATGGAAACCCGCGGACTGACCAACCTGGCAGTGCGCACACTGGCCAATCCGGAATCTTGCATACCAATCAACCTGGCAACCGGAGCAACGACCAGTTTTGGAACTCACGCACTCCAATTATTGACACCGTAGGCCAGATCAGCGCGGAGATCAACTGGGAATATGCGCTGATCGAGCGGCTTGACGAGCGTGATCTGAGCACCCACCTGATTCCGTTTCGCCTTGCCGGCGCAATCGACAACCCCACATCTCCGGACAATCAGCTTTTGAAGGCTGGAGACGTCATCACTATATTTTCGAGGGCGGACCTTGAATTGCCTATGGAAAAGCACGCTTCCTTTGTCCAGGTGGGCGGAGAGGTGAACGCACCGGGCGTGTACCGCGTCAATCCAGGTGAGACTCTAAGAGATGTAGTGAAACAGGCCGGAGGACTTACACCGCATTCTTATCTCTATGCTTCCATACTTACGCGTGTTTCGGCCCGCCAGGCTCAAGAGAAGCAGCTTCAGCAATCCACCGAACAGATGCAAAGGGAACTCACCGCCAAGTTTGCGAATGCGGTTCCACAAACTGGTCAGACTGGGGCGGACCAACAAGCGCAGCTTGCCATGCAGCAAGCCGCATTAGCCAGGCTCGCTTCGATCAAACCAACAGGCCGGGTCGTTCTGGACATGAAGCCGGCAGCTGAAACCATTGCGGACATGCCAGCCTTTCCTCTTGAAGATGGAGATACCTTCTATATCCCGCCGCGGCTCAGTACGGTCGAAGTGGCCGGCGCTGTCTACAATGCGAATGCCTTGCGCTATGAGTCCGGAAAGCGGTTGATCGCCTATCTGAACGATGCAGGCGGCGCCACCCGGGAGGCGGATCCAAGGCGCGTCTTCGTGATCCGTGCAGACGGAACAGTCGTCAGCCGCCAATCCCGCAACAGTCACTCTCATGGCAGCTTTGGAAACCTGAGGTTGCTGCCCGGAGACGCAATTATTGTTCCCGAAAAGCTCCGTGTTTCAAACGGACTCCAAACATTTTCGAATTACGCCCAAATTATCTCTGGAGCTGCCATGACGGGCGCCGTGCTTGGAACGTTTCTCCCATAATGGTGTCAATAATGACCGGAAAAGACTTTTCCATAGAAGAAACGGCTGAGACAATGGACGGCGCTTCCTTATCGGAGACGCCCAGCGATGGCTATGAAGTCAGCCTGATCGATGTCCTCACGCAGCTAGCCTATCGGAAGTGGTTGATCGCGAAGGTAACGGGCATTGCCGTGCTTGCGGGCGTGATTCTCTCCCTGGTACTTCCCGTGCGGTATACGGCAACTACCAAAATCATGCCGCCACAACAAACTCAATCAACGGCTTCTATGTTGATGATGAACCAATTGACGAGTGCCGGTGGAGGCTCCCTCGCCGCGCTTGCCGGCGGGGGACTGGGTCTGAAGAATCCCAACGACATTTACATTGGCCTGCTGACTTCGCGGCCCATAGCCGACGCGATTATCCAGAAGTTCGATCTGGCAAAGGCGTACCGCGCCAAAGACATGACGAAAGCCCGCGAGAAACTTGCGGGTTATACCGAGGTCACTTCTGAAAAGAACGGATTTATCGCCGTGTCTGTTACGGATAAGGACAAGAAGCGTGTAGCCGAGATGGCCAACGCTTACACGGATGAGCTCCGCATCCTTACCAAGACCCTTGCGGTAACGGAGGCCTCGCAGCGGCGGGTTTTCTATGAGGAGCAGTTGAAGCAGGCCAGGGAGGCGCTGGTCGCGGCCGAACTTGCCTTCCAGCAGGTTCAACAGCAGAAGGGCCTGGTCCAGTTGGACGCGCAGGCCAAGGCGATGATCGAGAGCCTTGCCGTCCTTCGCGCTCAGGTCGCAGCCAAACAGGTAGAGGTGCAGGCGCTGCGCTCCTATTCGACGGAGCAAAACCCCGACGTGCAATTGGCGGAAAAGGAACTGACCTCTCTACAAGCCGAGGAATCGAGTCTGGAGCAGAGCAATCACGCGCCGGGAATTGCCGGNNGACATGCTGATGAAGCAATACGACGCAGCCAAGCTCGATGAATCCAAGGACGCGGCCATCATTCAGGTCGTGGAACCGGCCATCGAGCCGGATCGGAAATCGTCACCCAAACGCGGCCTCATCGTATCGCTCTCCCTGTTTGTGGGCTTTTTCGCTGGATGCATTCTGGCATTGTTCTTGTGGTGGAAGGAGCTTGCGCAATTCAATCCGATTACCGCCAAACGGTTTGAAGAACTCAGCTACGCACTCAGGGGGCCAAAGAGCGCAAGCTCTTGACCTCACGAGCCGGCTTCAGATTCTCCGCCCCTGCTCCGCGCGTTTGGATGATCGCAACAGCCCTCCGGTAATCGAGATCGAACAGCCATTGACCGCAACCCGAAGCGCAATCCCGTCGCTGCGCGCCAACTTCGCCTGGACATTTGCGGGCAATGTGCTCTACGGCGCATGCCAATGGGGAATGCTATCGGTGCTTGCGAAGTTGGGAAATGCATCGATCGTTGGCCAGTTCACTCTTGGCCTGGCTGTTGCCGCGCCGGTGTTCATGTTCACCAATCTGCAGCTTCGCGCTGTGCAGGCCACGGATGTTAGCGCTGAGACTGGATTCGCGAACTACTTCACGCTGCGGTTGCTGGCAACGCTGCTCGGGCTGATAGTGGTCGTTGCCCTGTTGCCGTTTGCCGGGGCCTCCTCTGCCGTGCGTGTTGTCATTCTCCTGGTTTCAGTTTCCAAGTGCGTCGAGTGCATGAGCGACGTGACGGCCGGCCTCCTGCAGCGGGAAGAGCAGTTGAAGCGAGTCGCCATCAGCCTGATGATGCGCGGCGTCGCCTCAGTCCTCGTCTTTTCCCTAACCTTTGCGTACTTCCGCAATCTGGCCCTCGCGGTCGCCGCCATGAGCGTGGTCTGGCTGGCCGTGCTGCTCT
>PLOI01000003.1 GCA_003142015.1 Acidobacteriaceae bacterium
GTCTTTTCTTCCTAAGCCCCTAAGGAATATAGGGGTAATAGGGTCCTGTGAGCGATCCAAGGCACTCGGACACGCGGGCAGCCCAGGCGGCAAAGCCGGTTGCTGCACGATAGCGGGGTTCACACGCTGATGCCCCTGGCATAGCCTTCACGCTGACCCTCACGCCAGCCGGAAGCACATAGAAATGACCGACACGGCACCCGCCTTATCGATGGGCGGTGCGAAGTCATTTGCCCTCCCTAATCCAATCGAAGAACGGAGCAGTATGGCAACGATCATGGAACCACGCGCCCCGGGCATCTTGCCCAACCCACGTAACAACCCTCCTTCAATAGCTCAACCTCTTTCTGCATCCGTATCGCCCGGCCCGATTGCAAGGCCGAATCCATCTTCGCCACTTGATTCGGCACCTTCTCGGCGTACCCAGATTCCTGGAACTTACCTGCGTCTTGAGCGCACGCCGGTTTCTGCCTACGACGACAACCCGGTGTTCACTGAATTCGGCGCAGCTATGTATTTGGGGCTCTCAGCCGAGTGCATGAAGAAGTGGCGCCAGCGCAACCAGGGTCCGCACTATATACAGTACGGACCGGCCGGCCCAGTCCGCTACGAACTGGACATCCTGACGGCATTTCGGGCAGCCCACAGAGTCAAGGTTGGGTCCAATCGATGACCGATACCAGTTTTGCTATCGCCGATCTGCAGTCTCGCTGGCACACCCTCAACGATCTTGATCGTGCTCAGGCGATCAAGTCAATTTACCAATCAGGCATGAGCCTTCGGAATCTTGCGTCGCGTCTGAATTGCTCGCCGTCGTTACTGACCCATCTTCTGCAAGCCGCCCAGGCGCCAATCGAGGACCAGGTGCTCGCTCGCCAAGGCGAGCTGAGCACGCGGGCACTCTGGCGCGCGGTCAAGGCGGTGGGGACTCGGCGCATCGCTCTCCATCCTGAGGAAATTGCCTTCGAGAGAGAACGGACAGCAGTTCAAACCAAGTTGATCTCGAGCTGGCTTCCGGCGCCTTGAGCGCGGGAATGCCGGTGCCACTCATTCTGGAATCCATGGGGCGGGCGCTCGACCGCCCCCCATGAACCGCCCGCAACGGCACGCCAGTGCGTAACAAAAGGCCCAACCAAGCTTTTTAGCCACGAGATGGAGACGCAATGCAGGTCGGCCATCAATGGACGCAACAGACACCCGGCTAGCCCGGCCCACTCACTCGGAGGACCACTTGTTCGAACCGCATTTCCAATTGACCAACTCAACCGAATTCACTGTCCAGAGCACGCACACCGAGCCATCCGGTCTCTTCCTCACAACTGCTCAACTCCAGATGGGCGGCAGCTGCTCGCCGCAGTTTAGCTGCACGGGCGGTCAACGATGAGCGGCGAGAAGGTGTCCGCCATCCATTTGGCCCCATCGCCCAAGCCCATGACGCCCAAGGGCGCCGCCGATTTCCTTGGCCTGGATGACAAGACCATCATCCGCTGGGCCGGGAAGGGATACCTGCCCGGTCATCCACTCGGAGAAGGTAAGCGGAAGTTCTGGCGATTTCTCGAGAGCGAGCTTTCTGATTGGCTCGCATTGAAGACCAACAGGGCGGTGGCCGCATGACGACTGCGCTGTTGACCTCTGGCCCTGACGAGGTAGACTCCTCAACAGCCATCAGTGCGCATGCAAAGGAGATTATCCGTATGCAGGCGCAACGCTACCAACGAGGTTCCCTGACCATCATGAAGCGCAAGAGCCAACCCGATGCATGGGTTTTCCGCTACTACGCCGAGGAAGGCGGGCGCCGGACCTACAAAAAGAAAATCGTAGGGACGGTGATCGAATTCCCCAAGCGCAAGGACGCGGAAAAGGCCGTGATGCAGCTCAGGGTCGACGTCAACGAAGGGGCGGCTTTCGCTCCAATGAACCTGGAACAGCTCGCTGCACACTACCAGCGCGTCGAACTTCCACAAAAAGCCTATTCCACAGCAGAGGGGTACAAGAGCTATCTCGCTCTCCACATTGTGCCGAAGTGGGGGAAGCACTCACTCTCAGCGATCAAAAGCGTCGAGGTCGAGAACTGGCTCCGAAACTTCAAGAAAGTCAACGGTCAACCGGCAAGCCCCGGCACCAAGACAAAAATCCGCAACCTGATGTCCGCGATGTTCTCTCACGCCATCCGCTATGGTTGGGCATCGACGAACCCAATCACCGCCGTCCGCACTTCGGCCAAACGGGTTCGCACCCCAGACATTCTCTCGCCTGAAGAGTTCCAGGCACTCTTGCTTGAACTGTCTCAGCGCGAACGTGTGATGGTCATGTTGGACGGCAGCACCGGTTTGCGCCGCGGAGAGCTGATTGCTCTTCGTTGGCGCGACATCGACTTTGAACTCATGCAGGCCAACGTCACTCATTCCGTTTGGCACAACGTCGAAGGCGACACCAAGACGGAAGCGTCCCGGAAGCCTGTCCCACTCCACCCGCTCGTCATTGTGGAATTGAACCAATGGAAGTTGGCCACTCTGTACCATTCCGACGACGACTACCTCTTCCCTTCCATTGCGAAGAATGGATCCCAGCCCATGCAGCCGGACATGATTCTCAAGCGCCACATCCGACCTGCTTTGGAACGGCTCGGCATCAAAAAGAGAATCGGCTGGCATTCATTCCGGCATGGATTGGCAACGATGCTGCGACAGAAAGGAGTCGACCTCAAGACGGCGCAGGAGTTGCTTCGGCACGCCAACAGCCGCATCACCCAGGACATCTATATGCAGGCTGTCAGCGAAGAAAAGAGGGTGGCCCAAGACCTTGTCTTCCGGGGTCTGCTGAGAGGAGGCTCAACTCAGCACCCTTCAGCACCCTCGGAGACCGTATGAAAGAAGATGTCACTTCCATAAACCAATGATTCTATTTGGTTTATGGCGGGGACGACGGGGCTCGAACACGCGACCTCTGCCGTGACAGGGCA
>PLOI01000150.1:0-6873 GCA_003142015.1 Acidobacteriaceae bacterium
GAATAGGTCGATGAGTGAACCGGCGATTTGGCGTCAAGTGAGCACTGTTATCCATGAATTCGCCCCCGAAATGGGCAAATGACGGCTTTTGGTCCCGGCAAGGGCCCTGCTGGGCATCTCCTGATCTATGGGATGGAAACGGATGCAATAAAAGATCGCGAGGGGGGCAACTGGGGGTATATTGGTCCGTAGCCGAGAGGAAGATGGTAATCCTGGTTTATTTTTCATGAAAAGAAGAATTTCTCTCTCTGAACAATGAGGTGGAATCATGCCACTCAAGGTGATGGTCAACAACGAAGCGAGGACGGTGGACGTGCCACCGGATACGCCCCTCTTGTGGGTGTTACGCGACATACTGAACCTTAAAGGCTCCAAATTTGGCTGCGGCATGGGGCTTTGCGGCGCCTGCACTGTGCTGGTGGGCGGCCATGCGGTGCGCTCCTGCATGACGAAAGTGGGCGCTGTAGGCAGTCAGCCGGTCACCACCATTGAAGGGCTTTCGCCAAATGGCCTGCACCCGGTTCAGGTGGCCTGGGAGGCACTGGACGTGCCGCAGTGCGGCTATTGCCAGGCCGGCCAGATCATGTCTGCCACCGCGCTGCTTGCGCAAACGCCTCACCCAACGGACGCGGAGATCGACACCGCGATGAGCGGTAACCTCTGCCGTTGCGGGACGTATTCGCGCATTCGTCAAGCCATTCACCAGGCAGCGGAGGCGGGCGCGCCAGCCCGCGCCAAGTGAAGGAGGGTCATCCGATGCGCATGAACCGAAGATTGTTTCTGCAGTTAACTGCCCTGGCGGGCGGCGGCCTCGCTCTGGATCTTTATCGCTCGCCGCTCGGCGCAGCTCAGGGGCCAGCGACTCCGCCCGACCTTACGCCACAGACCTTCATCCACATCGCTCCGGATGGCGTGGTCACCATCATGGCTCGCGCCTCAGAGTCGGGCCAGGGCATGCGCAACATGCTGCCCATGCTGATTGCCGAGGAACTGGATGCCGACTGGAAGGATGTTCGCGTGCAGCAGGCCGATCTGAACGAGAAGATCTACGGCCGGCAGTTTTCAGGCGGCTCCATGAACACGCCGGTAGGCTGGGAACCGATGCGCCGCGTCGGCGCGGCAGGGCGCCAGTTGCTCATCACTGCCGCTGCGCAGACGTGGGGCGTGCAGGCGGCTGAATGCGCCACGCAGTCTGGCCGCGTGCTTCACGCCGCCTCAGGGCGCTCCGCAGGTTATGGAGAACTCGCCTCCAAAGCCGCCGCGCTGCCCGCGCCCGCGCTCAGCAGCGTCAAGCTCAAAGACCCCAAGGATTACCGCATCATCGGCCACTCGCAGGCGGGCGTTGACACTCATTCTATTGTTACCGGCAAACCGCTTTTCGGCATTGATGTAGAACTGCCGGGAATGTTGTATGCAGCAATTGAAAAGGCTCCTGTATTTGCCGGCAAGGTGAAAAGCGCAAATATCGATCAGATCAAAGCGCTGCCGGGCGTGCGCCATGTCCTGGTCATCGATGGCGGCATCACTCCCGCTGCCTACACGCCGTGGGAGCCAGGGATGGAACCGGGTATCGCGATCGTGGCCGACACCTGGTGGCAGGCGCAGCAGGCTCGCAAGCAGCTCAAGGTCGACTGGGACCTTGGCCCCGCAGCCACGCAAAGCAGTGAAGGCTTCAGGAAGCGAGCAGAGGAACTTCTTCAAGCCCCGCCCGGAACCACCGTGCGCACGTATGGCGATGTGGACGCGGCGCTCAAGTCATCGGCAAAGGTCGTCGAAGCCACCTATGAATATCCGTTCATTGCACACGTCACGCTGGAGCCACAGGGCGCTACGGCGCACTGGAAAGACGGCAAGCTGGAGATGTGGTCGACCAGTACATTGCCGGAGGACGGTCGCAAACTGGTAGCCAAGACGCTTGGCATCCAAGAGGACGATATCACTACTCACATGGTGCGCGCGGGAGGCAGCTTTGGCCGGCGGCTCCAGAACGACTACCTGGTCGAAGCCGCATGGATTGCCAAGCGCATTGACGTGCCGGTCAAGTTGCTCTGGTCCCGCGAAGATGACATTGCCCACGACCCCTTCCGCCCCGGCGGAACCTTTGGGTTTAAAGCCGGCCTGGATGCGCAGGGCAAGATCACGGCCTGGCGGCAGCACTTTGTCACCTTTGGCGATGAAAAGCACTCAACCTCCGGCGGCGGCATCGGACGTGACACATATCCTGCCGGTTTTCCGCCGGCTTACTCGCTTTACACCTCCGCACAGCCTCTCATGCTGCGCACCGGAGCGCTGCGCGCTCCCGGTGACAACGCTTACTGCTGGGTGGCGCAGTCCTTTCTTGACGAGTTGGCTCATGCTGCCGGACGCGACCCGCTCGAGTTCCAACTCGACCTGCTCAGCAACACGCAAGCGCCCTGGTCCGCGGGCGAACACGACGCCGTAGGCGACCATGAGCCAACGGGACAATCGGTTCTGATCCCGGAGCGGTTCAAAGGCGCCCTTGAGTTAGTCGCGGAAAAGTCAGGCTGGACTAAGCGGAGCAAGGAACCGGGCCGCGGAATGGGCATTGCCGCATGGTTTTGCCATCTGGGGTACTTCGCTGAAGTTGTCGAAGTGAGCGTTGACGCGCAGAACAAAGTCACAGTGCATCAGGTCTGGGCCGTTGGAGATGTGGGCAGCCAGATTATCAACCCCGCTGCGGCCGAGAGCCTGGCGCGGGGTGGCATTATGGAAGGCATGGGCCACATGGCGCAGGAAATTACGCTGGCGGATGGCACGATCCAGCAGTCAAACTTTCATAACCACCCTCTGATGCGCATGAGGCAAGCGCCGAAGATCGAAGTCTATTGGCGCAAGACCGACTACGCACCGACCGGGCTGGGCGAGCCGACACTGCCGCCGATTCTGCCCGCGGTGGGCAATGCCATCTTTGCTGCCACTGGCAAGAGGATTCGCACCCTGCCGCTCCATCGGAGCGGGTTCAGTTGGGCTTGAAATAGCCCCTTGGCGATAAATCTCTAGAGGGAGTCGCCAACACACTCAACGAGAACTGAAGGCTGAGTAATCCCTCGACTTTTCGGGTTCCGGGCGTATGACCGCATATCCGGAACTAACCCTCGACTGACGCCAACAGGCCTTGGCACTCAGCGATGCGCATCACCTCCGCCTACCCAGCCGCGAGCAGCCGGGTACCCGAGGTCTCGTTTTTGAGACCTCGGAACGATCCTCCCCGTCCGGTTCCGCCCCCGCGCCACCGGATGCGCGACCATCTTCGCCAGCCCCGGCACTCGCTGTTCCCTGTTCCCTGGTCCCTATCCCAGCAGCTTGCTCCACTTCCGCCGGTCCGCCATCTCCTCCAGCGTCTTCCCATCGTGCGGAATCACCGCGTAAACCACCTTGCAATTCATGGCATTCGCTACACGAGTCATCGCCCGCAGCGAGATCGTCCCCCGNNGCCACCGGAACTCCCAGCACCTGCCGCACCCTCCGCAACAACTCCTGGGTAGGGTGCTTCTCCTTTCCCGCCAGCCGGTAAAACCGCAGTTCCTCATCCAATTTCCTCCGCGCAAAATCCCGCTCTCCATTCCGCATCGTCCCCTCCTCCGCGAAGCCAGTTCGGTTGGCCGCGCCTACGTCGCTCGCTTCCCTGACGCACCTCAAATAATAGGAAAAGGGCGCCAAATTCTACGCAAATCAAGCTATTTTCGAGATGTTTTGCGTGTTTTGGAAGGCCCCCGGCAGGGCATTCACGGGTCTTCCGTGCCCCTGCAAAGCGGCTTTCCCGCAAATCGGCGTTCGCTTTTGCCGTTTATGGGCTTCTAGGCCGGCAAATTTTGTAGGCCCACGGGTGTACGGATTCTCCTCCGGTGATCCTTTTTGCGAGTCCGGCCCGGCTCTACAATGAAGCAGTATGCCTACAGCCGTTCGTTCGCACGCGAAGATCAACCTTGGCCTTTATATCGGCGCACCGCGTCCCGATGGCTTTCACGCGCTGGCTACCGTCTACCAGACGCTGGAGCTTTATGACCTGGTAACGGTTTCGGCTCGTCCCGCCGCCGTGACGGCGCTGAAGCTGACTTCAAATGACAGCCGCGTTCCCACTGACGCGCGCAACACCGCCTGGAAGATGGTTGCGCTGGCATTGGAGGCGCTCGGGGCTACGGCCGAGGTCGAGATCCACATCGAAAAGCGTCTGCCGGTGCAGGGCGGATTGGGAGCCGGATCGGCCAATGCCGTTGCCGCGCTGATGGGGCTCGAAATGGAACTGGGAATTGCGAGGCGGCTGGCCAGCGAGTCGGCAAACCGGCAAGTCAGTAAGTCAGCAAGTCAGCCGGGTGCCCCAGGTCCGGGGTCCCCATGGACAGGTCTTCGTCCGTGGGGTGGAGATCCGGGGTCCCCATGGACAGGTCTTCGTCCGTGGGGTGGAGATCCCGTTTTTGGGACCTGGGATTGCTGGCCTGTCCGCCGTCTGGAGATTGCCGCCCAGGTCGGCTCCGATGTGCCGCTTTTTCTGATTGGCGGCGCCGTTCTTGGTCTCGACCGCGGGCAGGAGGTCTATCCTCTGCCCGACATTGAACCGGCCTGGTGCGTGGTGGCAACGCCGGAGGTTGGAGTCTCGACGCCGCAGGCCTTTCGCGACTGGGACGCCCTCTGCGTATCCGAGGGTTTGACCGCGGAGGCCGGCGCGGATAAACTAAAAGAGTTGAGCCGCGCCTATGCCAGCGCCTTTGCGGGAGGAATCCCGAGAGGACGGCAGGGAGTTGGCTCCTCCGGTGTTCTCTCCATTGGAGAGAACCTCGCCGGACCACAAGAGTCCGCGCTTGTCCGCACCGGGATCAGTAGCTGGATCCAAAACGACTTTGAACGTGTCGTCTTTCCCCAGCATCCCTCCCTTGCAGAGATCAAGCGCATACTTTTGGGCTTCGGCACACCGGAGGCAGCCCTCCATGCCTCGCTGTCCGGGTCCGGTTCGGCGCTCTTCGGGTTGTATCGAACCCAAGGAGATGCGGAAGCAGCCCAGGTCCGGCTAAAGGAACAGCTCCGAGAAGCAGAAGTGCGGAGCACTCTGACACGTACTCTGCCGCGCACGAAATACTGGGGCGAAATGCTTCTGCCGTAAACAGGTTGACAGCCGTCCATTCAGCGCGAGAGACTCGCCACGGTTGTTGAGTTGGGCGATCGTCTAATGGTAGGACAGTGCCCTTTGGAGGCACTTGTCCAGGTTCGAATCCTGGTCGCCCAGCCAGGTTCTTTTGTGATGCGGAAACCGGAAACAGCCAAAGCCAACCAGCTTGGAGGGAATTCGGAGATGGAAGCGGAAACAGTGACGGTAGCGATCGAAGACAAGCAGCCTGAAAACGGGCCGAAGACGGCGAGCGACGGTGCGGGCAAAGAGTCCGCTCCCGTGGAAGCCGTACCCAGAGAGCCCATTCAGGCCGCGGCCACGGCGGATGCTGCCAAAGCGAAAGATGCCAAACCGGCCATCGAGCGCAAACGGAGCCGCAACTTGAGCGAGGACAAACGGTTCAAGCTCTTCTCAGGCACCGCCAACCGGCCTCTGGCCGAGGAGATTGGCCGCCACATCGGCGTGCCGGTAGGCGAAGCCAAGATGCAACGCTTTGCCGACGGCGAAGTCTACTTTCAGTTGCTCGAGAACGTGCGCGGCGTGGATGTTTTTATCGTCCAGCCCACCTGCTATCCGGTTGATCAACACCTGGTGGAACTGCTGGTGATGATCGACGCGCTCAAACGAGCCTCGGCGGCCAGAATCACAGTGGTGGTGCCGTATTACGGCTATGCCCGCCAGGATCGCAAGGACCGTCCTCGCGTGGCCATAAGCGCCAAGCTCATTGCCGACCTGCTGACCACTGCGGGAGCCAACCGCGCTCTTTTCGTTGACTTGCATGCAGCTCAGATTCAGGGCTTCTTCAATATTCCCGTCGATCATCTCTTCGCCAGCCCGGTGCTGGTGAGCTACTTCCGCGAGCTCAACCTGCCGAATCTGATCGTGGTTTCGCCCGACGCCGGCGGCGTGGAGCGAGCCCGCTTCTTCGCGCAGAAGGTGGGAGCGCCGCTGGCCATAGTGGACAAGCGCCGCACCGACCTGAACGTCGCTGAAGTCATGAACGTTGTGGGCGACGTGAAGGGCAAGAGCTGCCTCATCATCGACGACATCATCGACACCGCCGGCACGCTGGTGAAAACGGTGGACGCTCTCTACGACGCCGGCGCGGCCAGCGTTTACGCCGCCGCCAGCCACGCCGTGCTTTCCGGTCCGGCCATCGACCGCATCGCCAGTTCGCGCCTGGAACAGGTGGTGGTCACCAACACCATTCCGCTGCGCGAGGCGGCGCAGAAGTTGCCCAAGATTAAAGTGCTTTCCATTGCCGGCCTGCTGGGCGCGGCCATCGAGAGCATTCACATGGAAACCAGCGTGAGTACGCTGTTTTCTTAGAAGCAGCTNNAACAGCAACAAGCAGCTAGAAGCTGCTCTTCACAAAGGGAGCGGCGAGATTCAGTTCGCAGCAGAAGCCGAAGCTAGGAGCTAGCGGCTGGAAGCTGAAAGCTGTTTTTCCGTGCCCGAAACCAGGAAACGGGAGACCGAATGTCAGAAGTAGTCGTAGCCAAGCCCCGTGAGGGCAAGTTCAACAAGAATGCCGCGCGCCGTGTGCGTTTCGCGGGCAAGATTCCTGCCGTGCTGTATGGTCCGGGACACGATCCGGTGGCCATCGAGGTGGACCCCAAGCAGATTTCCCGGATTCTTTTCTCCGAGACCGGCCACAACACGATCTTCGATGTCGAAGTTGCCGGCCAGCCCGCGGCCAAGGCCATGATCGTCGACTGGCAGCGTGAGCCGCTCAACGACCTGTTGAT
>PLOI01000150.1:6919-8195 GCA_003142015.1 Acidobacteriaceae bacterium
CACTCGGACAAGATCAAGTACCTCAATTCCGAGGATGCGACCGTGGCCCACGTGGTCTCCATTCGCGAAGAAGCGCCGACGGCTGCTGAGGTCGAGGCAGCAGCGGCTGCCGCAGCGGCAGCAGAGGTTACAACAGCCGAGCCGGAGGTNNGCTGGGGCGAAGAAGTAAGCCTTGGCCGAAGCAAGTGAGTACGTGGAACGCCGCGGCCCCTTTTTAGTGGTGGGGCTGGGCAATCCCGGCCTGGATTATCTGTGGACCCCGCACAACGCGGGGTTCATGGCCATCGACCGCATCGCCCAGCAAGAGGGTGTTGTGGTTCAGAACCGGCGATGCAAGGCCGCTACCGCAACCTGCCGCATGGCAGGGCGCGAAGTGGTTCTGGCCAAGCCGGAGACGTTTATGAACCTGAGCGGGCTGGCTGTGGCCGCGCTGGTTCACGAGTTTGAGGCGGACCCGGCCCAGGATTTGCTCGTGATTCACGACGAGCTGGACCTGAAGCTGGGTACCTTCAAGATCAGGGAGCGCGGATCACCAGCCGGGCACAACGGAGCCCGCAGCGTGACCGGCGCCCTGGGTTCTCAGGAGTGGTTGCGACTGCGAATTGGCGTGGGACTCGACCTTCCTCCTGAGGCCATTGCGGCAGGCGGCGGCAAGCGTCCCGGCAGGGATTACCTGCTCTCGCCCATGCGCAAGGCGGATTTGACGGTGCTGGACGAGGTGCTGGACCGGGTGGCAACCGCGACGCGGCGCATTCTCGAACTGGGACCGGCAGCCGCGATGAACGAGTTCAACCGCCGTGAGCGAAACGGCTTGGCGGAAGAGTAAGCAAGGCACGAAGCCGCCAAGGCGTTTTTGGTGGCAAGGTTGGGAAGCTAGGCTGGAAATCGGGGATGGACCCTGACGATTCAGCGGAAAAGGAAACCGGATGTCCCGTGTGTATGAGGTTATGTTCATTGTTCGGCCCGATGCGGCCGAAGAAGATATCGACAAGCTGATCGCCGGCTTTTCCACCAACGTCACCAATGGTGGCGGAGTGGTGAAGACCGTCGAGAAGATGGGCCGGCGCAAGCTCGCCTACATGGTGCGCAAGTTCAACGACGGTAACTACGTTCTACTTACTGTCGAGGCCAACGGCGCGGTGGTATTGGAGTTGGAACGCCGCTTGCGCGTTACCGAGCCGGTGATCAAGTTCATCACCGTGCGCATCGACGAGGAAGAGAAGCGTCTGGCCAAGGTGAAGGCCTTGCGCGGCGTCCGCCGGAGCGCGAACGTAGC
>PLOI01000017.1:0-7230 GCA_003142015.1 Acidobacteriaceae bacterium
ACTTGCACCACGGGCTGCTATGCTCAGTTCTCAATCACAAAGGCGGTTCTGTGGAATAGAGTCTAGGTGTATCAACCCTTCTTCGCTTCTTCGCTGCCTTCTTCGCTACCGCCCTGCGTAAAGTACCAAGGCCATTCCTTCGATCCATTAGCTTGTTGGTCCAAGCGTATCGAATACGCGTCTTATCCCAGTTGACGACTCGGTGACTTAAAACTTAGTTACCTCGGCTACTGGTCCTTTTCACAGTGGCACTTGCAAATCTTGACGCAAGTCGGAATGTTCGGGTCGCACTGTTCCACACAGACGCTGTGGGAGCCGAGGAGACACCTGTCTCTCCCGGCATTGGTACAGTCGGCGCTCACGGCTGTGCAGAGTGACAGCAGCAACGCTATCAGCATCAATAAATTTTTCATTTCTCTTCCTTCCTTCTGTTGGTTACAGAGCGTATACAATTCGTATTTTATCCCAATCGAAGGATTGAAGGATTGAAGCATTGAACAAAGGAACACAGGAACTCCCTAGCTGTTTATCCTCTATCTGGCGGGTGGCTCAGGTCCTAGCGAGTCAAGAAAATGGGTGCCCCAGGTCCCGATTTTGGGACCTGGGAGGGTGCTGCGATGTGCTCTCGCCGCCAGCTGGTCCAAAAAGACTCGATCTCCACGGTTGCTTCGATTCCTGTAGCGTAATGACGGAAGCTTGACCAAAGCCAGTCTTCCGGCTTCTCGACAAGGCCGCGGACCACTGGATTGCGGTGCATATACCGCAGCTTTTCGACGCGCTTTTCTTCCGTGAAGACGTTGAAGTCGTAGTAGCGGGCCTGCCAGAACGGGCGCTCGTGCCGCCGCAACGCAATGGAGAGCTTGATCGCCTTGATGGCCCGGTCGAGGGTGGATTGCTCCGGTTCATTTACCAACAGATGGACATGCTCCGGCATGACAACGTATCCGGCGACGACGAATCTGTACTTTTGCCGTATTCGTTCCAGCGCGGATTCGAATAGGTTCATGGCTTCGGGTGAGGCGAGATATGGGAGACGGTGGTAACAACTGAATGTGAGGAAGTGCATATCACCGGATTGCTGATAACGAACGAGCCTCTCCGTCATGAAAGTGAGAATACACCGGCGGTCCCTCCCAGGTCCGAAAATCCGGACCTGGGGCACCCAGATAGGAAATAATCGAACCGGATGGGCACGGACGGCCGTCCAATAAGATACGAGGTGATTCCCCATGGAACTCAACAAGAAAGTTGCTGACTTTACACTGCAAACTGACGAGGACAAGACTACGAGCCTGTCTGACTATGCCGGCAAGCCGGTGATTCTGTTTTTCTATCCCAAGGCGGACACGCCAGGCTGCACGATTGAGGCCTGCGGATTCCGCGACACATTCAAAAAGATCCAGGCGGCGGGCGCGGTAGTGCTGGGCATCAGCCGCGATACGCCCAAGGAGCAGGCAAAGTTTCGCGCCAAGTACGAGCTGCCTTACACGCTGCTTGCCGATGTGGACGAGAAGGTGTGCAAGCAGTTTGATGTGCTGAAGGAAAAGAATATGTACGGGAAGAAGGTGTTTGGGATCGAGCGGACCACGTTTGTGATTGGCCCGGACCAGACGCTGCTGCATGTCTTTCCCAAGGTAACGCCCGCGGGACATGCGGAAGAGGTACTGGCGCTGCTGAATGAATGGAAGAAAGCGCACAAGTGAGGGGCAAGCTGCCGGGGCGCCTGCTGAAGCGCGCGTTCTTTGAGGCGTCGCCGGAGCTGGTGGCGCCGCTTCTGCTGGGCAAGGTGCTGGCGCATATTACGGCGCGGGGAATTCTGGCGGGACGGATTGTGGAGGCCGAGGCTTACCTTGGCCCGCATTGCCAGCCGCCCGACCCGGCAGCACATTCCTATCGCGGACCCACTCCGCGGAACTCCGTTCTTTTTGGTCGCGCCGGTCATGCGTATGTGTATAGCATTTATGGCCGGTATTTCTGCATGAACATCAGTTGCGAAGTTGATGGGCGGGCTGGTTGCGTGCTGCTGCGCGCGCTGGAGCCTTTGGCGGGTGCGGACGGGATGGCGCGGAATCGCGGGCTTGAGAAGGGCGCGGCGGGGCGGCTGCTGACTTCAGGGCCGAGCCGGCTTTGCATGGCGCTGGGACTGACGCGGGCGGCGCACAACGGACTTGATTTGCTTGACGCTGATTCACCGTTGCAGGTGCGTGACGATGGCTACGCGGCCGGCGAGATATTGGTGACGCCGCGCATCGGCATACACGTGGCCGTGGATTGGCCGATGCGATTTGGATTGGCGGGGAATGGATGCGTGTCAGGGCGCAAGAGCTTAAGGGGTTGGTGAAGTGCTACAGCGTGTTTCAAAAATGCATGAGCGGACATAGGTCTTCTTATTTCCTCCAGGGCTGAAGCCCGCAGTGTTTCTGGTTGCTTTATGCGGGGGTTAAAACCCCCGCCTCCCTCCGGATCGGACTTTTCGGCATCCTTCGCTTCGCTCAGGACAGGCTTTGAAGTCGTGCCTTAATACAAAGCGGATTTATGCAACCAGTTCTAGAATCGAAGAGAAGCGAATACAACCGCAGGTCCTTCGACTCCCTGCCCCTTCGACAAGCTCAGGGTCCGGTCGCTCAGGATGACAACTTTATTGCGGATTATGCGCGGGTTTTCTTTCGGTGAAAATCGCCGCTTTTGCCGCCGGATTTTTCTTCGAGCTGAATGTTGCGGATGACGATGGATTTGTCGAGGGCCTTGGTCATGTCGTAGACAGTGAGTGCGGCGACGGCTGCGGCGGTGAGGGCTTCCATCTCAACGCCGGTAGGCGCGGTGGTGGCGACTGTGGCGCGGATACGCACGCCTCCGGAGACGATTTCCGCCTGGAGATCAATATGCGAGAGCGGCAGGGGATGGCACATGGGGATCAGGTCGGCGGTACGCTTGGCTGCCTGGATTCCGGCGAAGCGGGCCACCTCGAGGGGGTTGCCTTTGGGGTTGGCGGGAAGTGCGGCGAGGACGGCCGCGGAGAGTTCAACGAAGGCCGAAGCGGTAGCGGTGCGGCGAGTGGGCTGCTTGGCGCTGACATCGACCATGACGGTCTGACCGGATGCGTTGAAGTGTGAAAGCTGCGGGGAGTCGGACATGGGGTTCCTCATGAACAAGGCGGGTTAGGGTTTCAGGTTTCCCACCCTTGCCGCAAAAGCAAAAGCGCGGCAAGGATGGGGCACCCAGCATTTTTGACCAGTCGGGCGGCTCCTCACAAGAGCAGAATGCGGACGAGCGAGCCAGGTTCGAGGCTGTGGGCGTCTTCGGGAATGACCAGAAAGCAGTTGGAACGGGCGAGGGCGACTAAATCTCCGGAGCCGTGCCAGGGGACAAAGGAAACCTGCGGCGGCTGGGCGGGTACGGCACCGAAGTTGCAAAACGCGGGGAGAAAGCGCGTGAGGCCGGCTTTGGCGTGGCGGTCAGCGGACGGGGCGAGCCGCGCAAGTGCGAAGCGGGGATAAGATTCCGCGTTGCCGGCGAGAGCGGCTAATACCGGCGCGGCGAAGAGAAGAAAAGTGACGGCGGTGGAGACGGGATTGCCGGGAAGGCCGAAAAAGGGGAGCGAGTGCGAGGCGGCGGGGCGGGGCAGATCGCCAAAAACCGTCGGCTTGCCGGGCTGGATGCGGACGCCTGTGAAGTGGAAGCGTGCTCCGATACGGGCCAGTGCGGGTTCGACGAGATCGAATTTGCCGGCCGAGACACCACCGGAGATGAGCAGGAGATCAGCGGAGGCGGCCTGGGCAAGGGCTGCGTCGAGGGCCGAAGCATTGTCGGCTGCGGTGGGCAAGACCCAGGGCTCGCCTCCGGCGGCAGCCACCAGAACGGCGAGCATGGGCGCGTTGGAGTTGCGAATCTGGCCAGGCGCGGGTGAGGACGCGACGGGAACAAGTTCGTCGCCGGTGGCGAGGATGGCCACGCGGGGCCGAGGAAAAACTTCGACAGAGGCGTAACCGCAGGCCGCGGCCAGAGCGATTTGACCGGAGTGGAGTGCGGTTCCGGCGGGAAGCAACTCATCGCCCGCGCGGGCCTGCGCGCCCTGGGCCACGATGTTTTCGCCCGGCTTGATGGTGCGGGGCGGGAGCAGGCGGATTTTATTGGCTTCTGCGGCGCCGGATGCCTCGACGTGTTCGAGCATGATGACCGCGTCGGCGCCTGCGGGAACCGGAGCGCCGGTCATGATCTCCCAGACAGATCGGGGCGGCAGCGGGCCGGAGGGAGTCTGACCGGCTCGGGTTGCGCCAGCGACGGCCAACGGCTTGTGAATGGAGGCTTCGGCGGCGCGGCAGGCGTAACCATCGCGAGTGGAGCGGGCGAAGGGAGGCTGATCGCGATCGGCAGAGAGAGGCTGTGCGAGGACGCGGCCTGGGGCCTGAGCAAGTTCCACGCGTTCCCTGTTAGGAAATTGAACAGGCCGCCGGCCCAGCGCCGCAGCGTAAGCGGCCACCTGCGCCGCGGCCTGGTCGTAGCTGGGCAAAGCAGAGATCATGGAATGGATTGTAGAGGGTTTGACGCGAACACGATTGCAGAAGGTCTACAAAGATGCGAAAGGCGCTCCCGACATCCGGGAACGCCTTTCAACAGCAAAGCAGGAAGCTCGCCTATTTCTTGGCGGGCTTGGGCGCCTTGTAGGTGGTGTCGACCTTCTGTGCGAAGCTGGCGAGGATGGCCTTTACTTCACTGGCATACAGGCCAGTCGGAGCCAGATCAAGATACTTCTGGTACGCTTCGAGGCAGCCGGGAGGCGGAATCATCTTTTGTGTCTTCGGATCCACGGTGGTATTGGCGATGAGACCATTGCCCTTGAGGTAATAGGCGATGGCCGAGGTTGGATCGGCCTGGATGGCCTTATCAGCGGCGGCAGCCTGGGCATCCGGGTTGTGCTCCTGATAGAAGATGACGGCTTCGTTTTTCAGATACCCTGCCGCACCTGCGGGATTGATCTTTGCGGCCGCATCATAAGCCGCATTCGCCTCGGGAACCTTGCCGGTGCGCGCATAGATCTCACCCAGGCCGACATTGGCCGCACCTTGAGCTTGCGGGTTCGGCTTTTTCGATGCGGCTTCCAAATCAAGGACCTTCTTGTAGGTTGTTTCCGCCGCGTCATATTTCTTCAGGCCGAGTTGCGCCTGGCCCAACTGAGCCCAAAGAACGGAAGCGTCCGGCTTGGCCGCAGTGTCCTTGAGCATGAGGGTTTCAACTTCGGTGTACTTTGCGGTCCTGATCTCGTTTTCCTTGGCTTCGATATCTGCCTTGGAGGCAGTAGCGCCCAGGGCCTGGACGGCCGCATCATGCGCGTTGTTGGTGTCAGCGAAGTCCTGGCCGGCTTGCTTCAGATCCGCGTTGAGGCTTTTGATGACCTCGTTGGCCTTCATAGCCTCGGAATTGTGCTTCCTGAGCTCCACCAACTGCTTTTGCTGATCGGCGGGCAACTTGTCAACATATTCCTTGCGCGACATATCGTCATCCTGATTCACATCCTGGCCAGCCACGATCTTGACACCATCAAAGGAGTCGACGAATTTGTCGGGAGGTGTGTCGGCTGCCCTGTAAACCACGGTATAAGTGCCGACATTCGCCTCGCCGGCATAGTCGCCTGTGGAAGTGACCTGGAAGGTGAACTTGTTGGTGTGGCCGCCGTCGGTCGAGAGACTTACCGAGCCGGAGGTTTTTGATGCGCCTTCCGGTCCGGTGATGTGACCGTGAATCTTGCCAGTGGGCCCTTTGAGGGCGGTAGGCGCGGCGGGCGTTTGCGCAAGCGCGGGTAAAAGGGCGAAAGCCAGCAGGCCCAGCCAAAGTGATATCGTGCGTTTCATCTGCTTCTCCTTGGGAGCGGCGCGAGACGAAAGAGCCCGCGCGCTCAAAAAATCATATTATGCAGGCCTATGACCGCATGGAACCTTGAGCGCGGCCGCAGGGAACTTGTCATCAGCGCCAGAGAACAGACGCCAGCCCACGCTACCGTACTCAACTTTCCATGGTAGCCCGTCCGTCAAGGCTCTGCGTGTGGCCTGTATCACACTCTAGAATAATAACCATGGCAACCACGATTCGCCCGGCTACCCGCGCGGATATTCCGCAGATTCTGAAATTCATTCGCGCACTGGCGGCTTATGAGCGCGCGCCGGAGGCCGTGATGGCGACCGAAGCGGACTTGGAGCGGGACGGATTTGGGCCCAACCCCTTTTATTTCTGTCTGATCGCGGAGCACGAGGGATGTCCGGCAGGCTTTGCCCTGTATTTTTTCAACTATTCGACTTGGCTGGGGCGTCCGGGGCTCTACCTGGAGGATTTGTTTGTTGAGCCGGAGTTGCGCGGCCTGGGTATCGGCAAGGCGCTGCTCGAGCAAGTGGCGGCTATCGCGGTGGAAAAAGGCTGCGGACGCCTCCAATGGGCGGTTCTGGACTGGAATACGCCGGCCATTGATTTCTATCTTGCGGTGGGGGCTGAGTTTATGGACGAGTGGCGGACAGTGCGCGTGAATGGCGAAGCGCTGGAGGTACTGGCCGTACGGGCGGGCGGCGCTTGCGCGCCATGAGGTTTGTGCTATCCCACCCATTCGCAAAGAACGCGAATGGATGGGGCACCCAGCAGCTGGTTCCAGTTTTGGATTAGAGTTCAAGGTTTCCCAGGTCTCAAAAAAGAGACAAAGGCCACCTGGCGCTCAGGATGACAAGCAATGAAGAAGATTCGCGTGATTGGCGGAGGACTGGCGGGGCCGGAAGCGGCGTTGACCGCTGCGCGGTTGGGCTGCGACGTGGAACTCTACGAGATGCGGGCGATGGTGGATGGCAAGCCGAGGCTGACGCCGGCCCACCAGACGACCGAGTTCGGAGAACTGGTCTGCTCCAATTCGCTGAAGAGTGAATCGCCGAACACGGCGCCGTGGCTGCTGAAAGAGGAGATGCGACGGGCGGGGTCGGCGCTGCTGCGTATTGCCGATGCATCGGCTGTACCGGCAGGCCACGCGCTGGCCGTGGATCGCGTCGAGTTTTCGCGGCGGATCTCCGAGGCCATTGCAGCCGAGCCCAGGATTCGCGTGGTGCGCGAAGAAGTGACGCGGCTGGATCTGAGCGACGATGCGCTGACGATTCTGGCCACCGGCCCGCTGACCTCGGACGCGTTGAGCGCGGAGATTGAACGCATTACCGGCGCAGGCCATCTGGCGTTCTACGACTCGATCTCTCCCATTGTCGA
>PLOI01000017.1:7252-34600 GCA_003142015.1 Acidobacteriaceae bacterium
GTGGGTCTGCGCGACCCGCGCACCGGCAGGATACCCTGGGCCGTGGTGCAGTTGCGCAAGGAAAACCTGCGCGCTGACAGTTATAACCTGGTGGGCTTTCAGAACCATTTGAAATTCGGCGATCAGGCGAGGGTGCTGCGGCTGATTCCGGGCCTGGAGAACGCGCGCTTCCTGCGCTACGGGCAGATTCATCGCAATACTTATATTCAGGCGCCGCTTCTGTTGGATGAAACGCTGCGTCTGAAGAAAGAGCCGCGGATTTTGTTCGCGGGGCAACTCTCCGGAGTGGAAGGCTACACGGAGTCGATTGCAACCGGGCTGCTGGCGGGGATATATGCTGCTGCACTTGCGCGCGGAGAAGAACCCACGGCAGCGCCGCGCGCTTCGGCCCTCGGCTCGCTGGTGCATTACATTACCCACGCCGACCCTAAGGATTTTCAACCGGCGAACATCACCTTTGACCTGTTGGAACCGTTGGAGGAGGAAGTGCGCAAGAAGGTTCGGGATAAGAAAGAACGGCACCGGCTGGTGTGCGAACGTTCGCTGGCGGCCTTTGACGCGTGGTGGGCGGCACAAACGCTGGTGGTGATTCGGGATTGAGGCGGGACGCCTGCCGATGGTTCGCGGACCTGGGATGGGGCGGAGTGGAAGCTGTGGGATGATGTTGTGACAGGCTTAGGTAGTTTCAGATTGAGTCTGCGAATCGGAATTCCCTCAGGGGCTAAAGCCCCGGTTCGTTTTACGGCACTTGCGGCACGGCTGAAGCCGTGCCCTTTCAAAGCAAGAGATTGGCCATGCGACGAAAGCCGAGCCCTTTCAAAAAGCGAATGATTTCGAAGAAAGACACGATCTTTCAAAGCTCCGACTTGATCACAGGTTTCTCAGGAAATGGACATGGTGAATCTTGCGCACATACTCTCCAATCGCATTGTGGCCGTGGCCTTGCGAGCCTCGCTGGGCGGCTATTTGATCTATATGGGGCGCGATTTCTACGCGGATCCTTTGGCATCTTTCCGCAGAGCGGCGCGGCCGCTGCCGCACGATCCGTGGGTAAGGCACGTGATTCGCGTGCTGGCCTGTTTTTGCCTCTGGGGCGGATGCTTCATCATTGCCGCGGCCATCGCGGTGCAGATTCTTGACCTGCACGGCTACGTTCTCGCGATTGAGCTGATGGCCATCGCCACCATGGCTGCATGGCTTCTGCTTCCGAAGCGTCCTGACGCGAGTGCGGAAGATGGATCCGAAATCGAGAGTACACGAAGGCCGAAGTAAGAAGCCGATCTGAGGAACCTTTCCGGCGCTGGCAGTGTCCAAGTAGATAGAGGGTAAAGGCGGCTGCGTGTACCCTTAATACTGGAGTGTGTGGATGCGTTGGATTTCCATAGTGGTTTGTTCAGCGGTACTGATGGGGGTTGCTGTTGGGGGTGAGGCGCAGTCCGCGCCGGTGAAAGCGCCGACAGGGGCCACGCACATAATGTTGCCTCCCGTGCCCAAGGCGCTGTTGCCGGATTCGTTTGCCGGCTGGGTGAGCGCGGGAGCGCCGAAGAAGCTGAACGACGCGGCGCAGGCCGACCAGGCCAACGCAGCGGCCCTCAAGGAGTATGACTTTACCGACGGCGTACTGGCCCAATACAAGCGGGGCGGCGAGACGCTGAGCCTGCGCGCGCTGCGCTTTCGCGACGTGAGCGGCGCTTTCGGCGCGTACTCGTTTTACCGGCAGAACGGATGGCCCAAGGAAGAGATTGGCACGGGCGCAACGTCGAACCACAACCGCGTGCTGTTCTGGGTGGGCAATACCGTGGTGGATGCGAATTTTTCCCAGATCAGCCCCATGTCGGGAGCGGAGCTGCGCGAGTTGGCCGGCCAATTGCCGGTGCCGGAGGGCGGAAAGGCTCTGGCGCCACCGATCCTGGCTGATCTTCCGCAGACTGACCTGGATGGGCAGACGATGCACTATGCGCTGGGAGCGGCGGGGTATGCCGGAGCGGGCGGTGTGCTGCCGGCGGAGCTGGTGGGCTTTGATAACGGCGCGGAGGCCGTGACCGCGAACTATACACTGCGCTCTGGCCCGGCCACGCTGACCATCATCGACTATCCCACGCCGCAGATGGCGGCGGCGCAAGAGACGAAGATTCGCGAGTACATCAAAGGGGTCAAACAGGCGGGCAAACAGGCTCATCCGGAGTGGCCCAAGCCGCTGGCGGACTCCGACCCGGTCTCTCTGGAGGTGCGGCGGAGCGGTCCGCTGGTGGCCCTGGTGAGCGGAGATGCGATTCCCGACGAGAGCCACAAGCTGCTGGCCACGGTGCATTACGAATCGGAGCTGATGTCAATTCCGCAGCCGACGGAATCCGAGGTATCGAAGACGGGCAAGCTGCTGCTGGGAATCACGATTCTGGTTATCATTGGCGCCAGCGCGGCGCTTCTGCTGGCATTTTTTCTGGGCGGATTCAGGGCGCTGTACCGCATTGCGCGAGGGAAGCCGGCCTCTTCGGTCTATGACACGGAGTTCATCAGCCTGAATCTCAAGGATTGAGGGAATTCCGCCAACGAATCGCGAGAGCGCATCCGAAGGGTAACGGTGGTGCAAAACCTGTGAAAAACACAGGGCAGACCCGAAGAAACACCCTGAAAACACTGGATAATACAGGAATTAAAAGGCGAACAAGCGTCGAAGACAGCTCTTGTGTTTTTCCCGAGGAACATTTAGCAAATTATTGATTATAAGGCACTTATTTCTTCATAGATTTGTCCTTGACACTCCCATCCCCCGCCCCTACTATGCAGCCAGAAAGTTCTGATGGTTTTGCCTCCGTTGGAACTATTCTCCCTGAGGAAGGAGCTGCCCTGTTGCCGGGCGGCTCTTTCCGTTTTTAGGCCACCTGCGCTGGGACAGACGCGCTTCGCGCGGGGGCTTTGCGGATTGATCCCGCTGTCTTGACGCAAAGAGGCCCACGGATGACCGTGGGCCTCTTGAGCTGGGGTTGAGCGTCCGCGCTATTTGTGCTTAGGCTCTTCCTTGGGAGCGGAGTGTGATGCCGGCGCTGGGCGCGACGCCGCTGCTGGATGCGATGCTGGCGCTGGGCGCGATGCGGGAGCAGGATGCGCTTGAGGCCTTGCTTCAGACTTTGGTTCAGCCTTGGGTCTAGACTCCGTCTTTGGTTCAGCTTTTGGCCTTGCCTCTGCCTTCGGTTCAGCCTTCGGCCTGGACTCCGTCTTCGGTTCAGCCTTTGGCCTTGCCTCGGACTTCGGTTCAGCTTTTGGCCTTGCTTCAGACTTTGGTTCAACCTTGGGTCTGGACTCAGTCTTCGGTTCAGCCTTTGGCCTTGCTTCAGACTTCGGCTCGGTCTTGGCTTCCGTCTTCTGTCCTGAAGGTACAGCGTGTTTTTCCTCTCTCAGAGGCTTTTCGGCAACCAGATTCCTCGGGTGGCCGCTATTGGCCTTGGCAAACGAGGTCTTATCGGCTTTGGCCGCCGTCATGTGCTGTGTCTGGAACCTGGTCGGCGCTGTGTGCTTGTCGTGTGCGGCTACCTGCTCAGCGGGCGTGGCGGTGTGTTGAATGCCGCCGGGACCGCCGCTATAGGCGACGCGGTGGTTGTTGGCGATTGTGTTTCTCTCCACACTTGCCCGGTCGACATAGGTGGTGTGGATCGTGTGCTGATTCACGTTCATGACCGCGGTGTTGTAGGCAAACTCGTTGCCGCGCCACTCGCCGCCGACGAATCCGATGCCCTCATAGCCGAAGCCATAGTTCACGCCCCCGTAGTAGCCCACGTGACGGCCCCAGTAGCCCCGATGAAACCTGTAGCGGCCACCGTACCAGTCCCAGTAGTCGGGCGTCCAGAGCGCGCCGTCATAGGGAGCCTCTACCCAGGCTCCGGGCACCCAGTAGTAGTCGCCCTGGTCCTGATCGTAGGCCCAGTAGCCGGGCATCCACATCAGGTTGGGCTCGGGGCAGATCGGCTGCTCATAGACCGGCAGTTCCGGTGGAGCGAAGCCGACACTGATGACGACTTGTGCGTGTGATGATGCGGGAATTAGAGAAAAAAGCAGCGCCAGCATGAGCCAACGCGTGGAGCGAAACATTCGCATGAGAAGAGCCTCCTGGTTCTTTCGTGCCTGCTCTGCTCACGGAATCAATTTTCCCTAAGCGGGGCGAGGGCGTAGGAACTCGGCAACGAGCGTATCCTTAGCCCTTCCCCCCGTTCTGGTCAAAACTGTACAGGAAGATTTCTCTGCTTCAGTCTTCTCAAAATTACATCGTCAGTAGCGGTAACTCAGGCCCATGCCGACGACCTTGCGCGCTTGCAGGTCGATTGGAGCCGTGCCGGTGGGGGCTGGGTTGGGAAAAGTATAGGTTGGGGCCGATCCGATATTTCCCGCTACCTGGCCGATGCCAATATCGAAGGCGAAGTGCGGCTTCTCTCGCTGGGTCACGCGCACAGCGTAGTCCATGGTGGTGGGTATGTCAGCCTTGCCGGCAACCAGCGGAAGGCTGGTGTAAGAAGCGACACCGAGGCCCTGGCTGGTGCGCGGCTCCTGCGTAAAGCCCGCCGAGGGCACGGCTACGACTCCATGGCCGAGGGGCAGTGGAATGCCCAGGCCACCGAAGAGCCGTCCGCCAAAGCGCGTGCTCTGGCCGCCGATACCGAAGATAGTGGCATTGGTGGCCTTCCAGCCGAAGTTTGCCAGGAACGGGACCGGCTTCTTTGCCCAGGTTTTCGTCACGGCAACGTAGACGTCTCCATTGGTATACGACTTGGCAGTCGGGACGGGAACCGTTGGGTTACACAATCCTTCCAAGTACGCTCCGGTGTAATAACAGTACGCATTGTTGGCTTCCGTTGCGACGACGGCCGCTTCGCCGGTGACAAACTTATCGCCCGTGCGAACCAACCCGCCGACGGCCACGCCTGGCGTCCAAGGACCGAACTGGCCATCGTTGATAGCCACGACCTTGCCGTGAAATATGTTCATGCCGTTGGCATTCCAAAGCGCGCTAAAGCCGCCTGGGATCACAGTTGCCGACGGGGAGCCCGAGCCGCTGTCGCCGAACTGGTGCACGCTGCGCGTATAGCCGGCCTCAGCGCGGCCGTAAAAGGCCTCGGTGATGCTGAAGGTTTCGATGTTGCCGATCACCTTGGATGCGTCGATGAAGTGGAAGCCGATGGCGGGGTGAGAAAACGCCTGCCCCTTCTCCATGTAGACAACGTAGGCAGTAGGCGTCAGGAAGCCGCCGGTTTGGCCCTCGAGCGTAAGGTACTGGGCGTTGACATGGGCGGTGGCGAACATGGCGACCGTGAGGAAACCGCAAACTGCGAGTCTGTGGACGAGGCGAAGATTCACGTGTTTTCAACTCCGTTGGAGGGCAGTCGCCTGCCTCCGGTGACGTTCAGACAGCTTTCTCCTTTTAACACAACGAAAGCAGACTCGTCTTCAACTTTGTTGGGGTGGTAGACTCAGCCCATGCCACGTGGTCTATTTATTACGTTCGAAGGCCTGGATGGTTCCGGTAAAACCACGCAAATCAATCGTCTGGCCGCATGGCTGAAAAAGCGCGGCCACGGCGCTCTCATCACGCGCCAGCCCGGCGGGACGGCGACCGGCGACCGCATCCGCGCCCTACTTCTGGATTCGCGCTCGAAGGGCCTGGCGCCCATGGCCGAGATGGCGCTGATGTTCGGCGACCGCGCCCAGGTTATCGCCGAGGTTCTGACGCCGGCGCTGACGGCTGGCGAGATTATTCTCTGCGACCGCTATACGGATTCGACGGAAGCCTACCAGGGCGGCGGCCGTGAGTTGGGCTCGGAGATCGTTCTCGAACTCCATCGCCTCATCTGCGACGGCCTGCAACCCGACCTCACACTGCTGCTGCTGCCCTCGCTGGAGCCCTCGCTTGCGCGCGCGCGGCGCCGCAACCAGCGCGCTGTGAAAGAGAGCGGAGAGGACGAAACCCGCTTCGAGCAGGAGCAAGACGCCTTTTACAGCCGCGTGTGGCAGAAGTACAGGGAGATTGCCGCACGGGAGCCGGCGCGCGTCGTCCTGATCGAAGGCGACCTGAGCATCGACGAGGTCCACGAGCGGATTGTCGCTGCCGTCACCCAGCGGCTGGCTGGTTTGGCTGCCGGAAGACTCCATTCCTGACTGTCTTCCTGAAAAACCGGAGCGCCCGTTCATTGCGGCGAGTTCCGAAGAGGGCCGCGCAATTACACTTTTATAAGTGATCAGAGAATGATGAGGGAAGATCCATTTGCGGCGCAACTTGGGCTCAGTTTTGAGGAGCCACAATCTTCTCGCCGCGTCTGGCCGGTGCGCGAGCTGGTGGGCCAGGTGCGCGAACTGGTGGAGCAGGGGTACGGAGACGTATGGGTGGAGGGCGAGATATCCAACTACCGCCCCGCTCCCAGCGGCCACGTTTATTTCACATTAAAGGACGCCGAGGCGCAACTGCCGGTGGTGCTCTTTCGCCGCCATGCCATGCTGCTGCGTTTCCGTCCCGAGGATGGCCTGCACGTGCTGGTGCGCGGCCGGGTGAGCGTCTACGAGCAGCGCGGNNCTCAAGGCCGAAGGCCTCTTTGACGCGGAGCGCAAGCGGCCGCTGCCCGTCTTTCCCCGCACCGCGGGCATTGTCACCTCGCCCACCGGAGCTGTGATTCGCGACTTTCTCAACATTGTGGCACGGCGCCACTCGGGCTTGAGCGTGCTGATTTGCCCGGTGAGCGTGCAAGGAGATTCCGCGCCGGCGGAGATCGAGGCTGCGTTGGCCGAACTCAACGCTTCGGGACTGGTGGATGTGATCGTCGTCGCCCGCGGCGGAGGGTCACTGGAAGACATGGCGGCTTTCAACAGCGAGCGCGTGGCGCGCGCGATTGCGGCATCGCGACTGCCGGTGGTTTCGGCCATCGGCCATGAGACCGATTTCACCATCGCCGATTTTGCCGCCGACCTGCGCGCTCCCACGCCCTCGGCCGCCGCCGAACTGATTACAGAGGCGCAACACAAGATTGCCGAGCACCTGGCCACGCAATCGCACCGGCTGGAACGGGCCGCGCGCTTCCAACTGCTGCAAGCCCGGCAGCGCCTGACGCGAGTGCCTGTGAGCAGCGCCGAAGGGCGCATGAATACGCTGCTCAACCGGCTCGACCAGCGTCTCGACGACCTGAGCTTCCGCCAGGAAGCCGCTGTGAGCAGCCGGCTTCGCCGCCGTCAACTGCACATTGCCGACCTGACAGCCGCCGTTCTGCGCCACGATCCGCGCCAGGAGCTTGGCCTTGCGCGCGGACGGCTGGCCGCTTGCCGAACACGCCTCGACCGCTCGCTGGAACGAACGCTTCACCACTCCACGGCCCGCCTGAGCGCACTCGACGCGCGGCTACATTCGTTGTCGCCGCTCGGCGTGCTGGAGCGCGGCTATGCTCTGGTGCTCGACGCCCAAGGCGGCGTGGTGCGGACAACAAATCAAGTTGCGCCCGGCGACCAAGTCACCACGCGCCTCTCGGATGGCGATTTCATCAGCCGCGTAGAGTCCACGAGAAAAACCAGGAAGTGAGACTATGACCGCAACTACCGCACGCAAACTCTTCGGCACCGATGGGATTCGCGCCGTCGCGGGCGAATCCCCACTGGACCAGAACACGATCTTCGCTTGCGGGTTGGCGCTGGGCCACTCGCTGCGCAAGATGGCGGCCGAGCCCAAGGTGATTCTTGGACGCGACACGCGCGAGTCAGGCCCGTGGATTGCCGCCACGCTTGCCGCTGGCTTGCGCGAGACGGGAGCGCGCGTGGAGAGCGCGGGCGTGATCACCACTCCAGCCGTCGCATTCCTGGCGCGCACGCACGGATTTCAGGCGGGCGTGGTGATCTCCGCCTCGCACAATCCCTGGCGCGACAACGGCATCAAGCTCTTCGGCGGCGACGGATTCAAGCTGGCTGACGCTGTGGAACTGGCCATGGAAGACGAGATTGTGCATCATGCGGCAGAGATCGAAATACAAGGTGCCGCTCCCGACGCGGCAACGCTGCCCGCGGTGGAGGACAACGCCGCTCTCCAGGCCGACTACATTCAATTCCTCATCGACTGCGTGCCGGGACTCTCGCTGGCCGGCCTCCGTATTGTGGCCGACTGCGCGAATGGAGCGTCGGCAGCAGTTGCTCCCGAGCTGTTTCGGCGGTTGGGCGGAGAAGTGGCGCTGCTCAACATCGCCCCCGACGGGCGCAACATCAACCTGAATTGCGGCGCGCTTCATCCGGGGCTTGTGGCCGCCGAGGTGAGCGCGCGCGGGGCCGATCTCGGCCTCACCTTCGACGGCGACGCCGACCGCTGCATGTTGGCCGGCGCGAAGAATAACGTTATCAACGGCGACGCGATTCTGCTGATGGCGGCGCGCGACCTGAAGGCTCGCGGGATGCTGACGGGAGATTTGGTTGTCGCCACCACCATGTCCAACATGGGCCTGGAAGCGGCGTTCAAACGCAGCGGCATTCGCATGTTGCGCGCGCCGGTTGGAGACCGCTATGTGCTCGAACAGATGCTCAAGAATAATGCCGCACTGGGCGGAGAGCAGTCGGGCCACATTTTGCTGCCGCATCTGGCCACCACGGGCGATGGGCTGCTGACAGCTCTTGTCGTTCTGGATTTGATTGCTCGCTCGGGGAAGAGCATTGACGAGCTGACAGAGGATCTGAAGGTCTTCCCGCAGGTCATCGTGAATGTGAAAGTGCGTGAGAAGAAGCCGCTGGAATCAATCCCCGCTGTGGCCTCGGCCATCCACGCGGCCGAAGAGGAATTGAAGGATTCAGGGCGCGTGGTGATTCGCTACAGCGGCACTGAAGCCCTGGCCCGAGTAATGATCGAGGCGGAGAGCGAAGAGGCAATGAAGCGGCATGCCAAAGCAATCGCCGATGCAATTCGCGCGGAGCTTGGAGTTAGCTAGAGGAATCCCAAGTTCGGTGGCATTTGACATCGCGGTCTCCCGGGACAATACTTTCCAATTAATTACCAGAAGACATTCCAGGGGAGCTTGAAACCTAATGGTTTTGATCGTTTTCACAATCTCCATGTTTGTGAGTGCGGCGCTGCTGTTTTTGGTCGAGCCGATGATGGCGAAGATGGCGCTGCCCATGCTGGGTGGAACCCCAGCTGTGTGGAACACTTGTCTTGTCTTCTTTCAGGCGACGCTGCTGGTTGGTTACCTGTATGCCTATGCGGCCACGAAATGGCTGCATAGGCGGACTCAGATTGTTCTGCATATCGTCCTTGCGCTTACTCCCCTTTTCGTATTGCCACTGCGCATTCCCATCGGATGGGAGCCGCCCACCGAAAGCAATCCGGCGCTGTGGATTCTCGCCATGCTTGCGGTTGCCGTGGGTTTGCCATTCTTCCTGCTTTCAGCCTCCACACCGATGCTGCAGAGATGGTTTTCGCAATCGGGCGACAAATCCGCAAGCGATCCTTATTTTCTTTACGCCGCCAGCAATGCGGGTAGCCTGGTGGGGTTGCTGGGGTATCCGCTGTTGCTCGAACCCACGCTGCGCCTTAATGCACAGAGCCATCTCTGGAGCTACGGTTACGCGTTATTTCTGGTGTTGACGATAACTTGTGGCGTACTGGTTTGGCGGGCACACCCCGGCATGGCAGCAGCCGAGGCCGCGCCGCAGGAAGAAACCGGCGCGACTGAACCGAGTGCTGTCTGGCGCCAGCGCCTGCGTTGGGTCGCGCTTGCCTTTGTGCCCTCCAGCTTGATGATGGGCGTAACCTCCGCACTGACTTTAGATGTACCCGCCATTCCGCTATTTTGGGTTTTGCCTTTGGCGCTTTACCTATTAAGCTTCGTGCTTGTTTTCGCCAAGCGCCCCCCTGTTTCGCATGAATGGCTGGCTCTGAGGATGCCTCTTTTTATCCTGATTGCACTTATTCCTACCGTAATCAAGAGCAAATTTTCATTAGTTTTTCTGATTCTGCTTTATTCGATAATTTTGCTTGCGATTGCCATGGTGTGTCACGGTCAACTTGCCCGCAGCCGTCCTAAGATCAGCCGCCTGACTGAGTTCTATCTATGGATTTCTTTTGGTGGAGTGCTGGGCGGTATCTTCAATGCACTGGTCGCGCCTGTGATTTTCTCTACGGTGGTTGAGTTTCCGCTGGTGCTGATCTTTGCGGCGCTGTTGCGGCCCCCCATCGCCCAGAAGCCGATGACGCCAGCCCAAGCGGCGAAAATGAAACGCAACGACTGGCTGCTGCCTATCGCGCTTGGCCTGATCCTGGTTGCCGCGCTGAGCGGACTGGCACATACCGGAGTAGTGTTCGCGCATCCACTCCTCGTTCTCATTTTTGGCTGTTCGATGGTTTGGTGCCTAAGCTTCAGCAAGCGACCGCTGCGCTTCGCGGCGGGAGTGACCGCACTGCTGGCCGCGAGTTCTTTCTACACTCCGGAAGTTGGACAGGTTTTGCATACAGACCGAAACTTCTTTGGCGTGCTGCGCGTGACCAACAGCCCTGACGGCAGCCTGCGCTATCTCATCCACGGCGCAACCCTCCATGGTGCGCAGAGCCTCAATCCCGCGCTGAACCGTGAACCGCTGTCGTACTTTACCCGGTCAGGTCCGGCAGGGACGATTCTCGGGGCATTACACGCCAAGACACTGTACGGAAGTAGCGGTGCGGAGCGCAAGCCAAAATGGGCCGTAGTGGGGCTGGGCGCGGGCGCGATGGCCTGCTATCTACAACCGGGAGAGTCGCTGACTTACTTCGAGATTGATCCTCTGGTGGAGCGTTTCGCCCTGGACCCACGTTACTTTACGTACCTGCGGGATTGCGCGCCCACGGCACAGATTGTCCTTGGAGATGCGCGGCTCAAACTCCGCGGCGAACCAGACGCAAGCTACGACCTGATCGTGCTAGACGCTTTCAGCGGGGATATGATTCCCATGCACCTGATGACCAAAGAAGCGCTGGCGCTTTACCTGCGGAAACTGAAGCCAGGCGGCATGATTGCCTTCCACATCACCAACCTCTATCTCAACCTTGCGCCCACGCTCGACGCCCTGGCGCGCGATAGCGGGCTGGTGTGCCTGATGGATGATGATAGCGCCGTCTCGCAAGCGCAAGGGAGTGCGGGAAAGCTTGCTTCAAAGTGGTTGGTCATGGCGCGAAGCCGGGCCGATCTGGGAGCGCTGGCGACGGACCCTCGCTGGATACCCGCAAGCGCGCTTCCGGGAACGCAGGTGTGGACAGACGATTATTCGAATCTCTTGCGCGTAATCAAGTGGAGGTAAGGAGAGCGCGATTTCTCAGTGTGATAATCGGCGAAGAATCTAAATGAGTTATGGGCAGTGATTTAAGTCATAGCTTGAATTCCGCGAGTCCACTAGCCTTCTAGTTGGGGGGAAGCGCGACGATGGGCACACGGACAGCGGCTGTAAACTCTTTGAGCGGAGAGAAGAAGCAGCTTGTTCGCCGGATCGCGCCGGATCGTTCGCAACAGATCAGGCAGGTTGTGCAGTGGTTGTTTGTGGCGCTGAACGGATGGCTGGGAATCCAGTTTTATCTTTGGGCACGCTATTTTGAGCGCGGCGGCGTGGGCCTGTATGTGCCTCGACCGGCAGGGGCCGAGGGCTGGCTGCCGATTGCCGGATTGATGAACTTCAAATGGCTGGTGGTCACCGGGAACGTGCCGCTCATCCATCCGGCTGCCATGTTTCTATTCATAGCCTTTTTGCTGATGAGCCTGTTTTTGAAAAAGGCATTCTGTTCATGGCTCTGCCCGGTGGGAACACTCTCAGAAAATCTGTGGAAGTTGGGGCGAAAGATTTTTGGACGCAATCTGCACTTGCCTCGCTGGGCTGATCTTCCGCTCCGTGGCTTGAAATATGTGCTGCTCGGCTTTTTTGTGTTTGTGATCGGCGCCATGTCAGCGGAAGCGATCGGGGATTTCATGCAGACTCCTTATGGCCTGATCGCCGACGTAAAAATGCTGAATTTCTTTCGCAACATGGGAATAACAGCGGCGATTGTCATCGGGGTACTGGTTCTTGGCTCGATGCTGGTGGAGAATTTGTGGTGCCGCTATCTTTGCCCTTACGGTGCGCTGATGGGCCTGGTCTCGCTGCTAGGCCCGCTGAAGATTCGGCGCGACGCGGATGCCTGTATCGATTGCGGCAAGTGCGCGCGAGCGTGCCCATCCAATCTGCCGGTGGACCGGCTGACGCAGGTTCGAAGCGTGGAATGCACGGCGTGCATGGCATGTGTTGCGGCGTGTTCGGTGCAGGACGCATTGCAGTTTTCGCTGCCGCCGAGACGGGCTGCTGCGACGCCGCAGGCGCGGTGGCGCGGCCGCGCCGTCACGCCTCTGGCTGTGGTTGGGATTCTGGCGTGCATTTTCTTCGGGATTATTTTGTATGCGAGAGCCACGGGCCATTGGCAGACGAACCTGCCGAGAGCGGTTTATATGGACCTGGTTCCTCATGCGAACGATGCGACCCATCCCGGCATGGAATAGGGCGTCGGCTACAGATCGCGCCAGTTGGGGCCGAAGGCGAGGTCGGCGACCAGAGGCACGTTGAGCTTGATTACGCCTTCCATCTCGGCGCGGACCAGGGCTTCGACTTCAGCAGACTCATTTGTGGGAACCTCGAAAAGCAACTCGTCGTGGACTTGTAGGACCATGCGGGTTTTGAGGGCGCGCTCGGTGAGTTTGCGGTCGATGGAGATCATGGCCAGCTTGATGAGGTCGGCTGCGGTGCCCTGCAACGGCGTGTTGATGGCGGTGCGTTCGGCGAATCCGCGCTGGTTGGGGTTGCGGCTTTCGATGTCGGGAATGGGGCGAACGCGGCCGAAGAGTGTGCGTACACTGCCTGTCTTGCGCGTGGCTTCGAGTGTTTTTTCGATGAACGCCTGCACGCCGGAGTAACGCGCGAAGTAGCGCTCGATGTAAGCGCGCGCTTCGGCCTGCGGAATGCCCAACTGAGCCGCCAGACCAAAGGGCGAGATGCCGTAGACAATTCCGAAATTGACGGCCTTGGCGCGGTTGCGCGTCTGTTTGTCCATTTCCGCAGGCAACACGCCGAAGACCTCGCTTGCTGTGAGGGTGTGAATGTCTTCGTTGTTTTGGTAGGCGTGGACAAGGAGCGGGTCGCCCGAGAAGTGGGCCAACAATCGCAGTTCGATCTGCGAGTAGTCGGCGGAGAGAAGTTGCGTGCCCGGCGCGGCGGTGAAGGCGGCGCGAATTTCGCGGCCCAGCTCAGTGCGGATGGGAATGTTCTGGAGATTGGGATTGACGGAGGAGAGGCGGCCAGTAGCCACCGCGGCCGCCTGGAACGTGGTGTGGACGCGCGAGTCAGCATCGGCCAGCAGCGGCAATGCATCGATATACGTTGATTTGAGTTTGGAAAGATGGCGGAATTCGAGCACCAGGCGGGGGACCTCGTGCTTCTCCGCCAGAAATTCGAGCACATCCTGCGCGGTGGAGACGGCCTTGCCTTTGCCGCGACTGGATGGCGCGGGCAGACCCAGATGAGTAAAGAGTACCTCGCCAAGCTGCTTGGGGGAGTTGATGTTGAAGCGGCGTCCGGCAAGCTCGAAGATGTGCTCGCCGACACGCTCCAGCTCGATGGCGAAGCGCTTGGAGAGTCCGTCGAGGACGCTGAGATCGATGCGCACGCCGGCCTGTTCCATGCGGAAGAGAACCGGCGCAAGGGCGAGGTCCATTTGGTAAACGCGGTCGACTCCAGCCTTTTCAACTTCCGCGCGCAGTGAGGGAACCAGCGCGCGAATCGCGGCTGCGCCCGCGGCGAGCGTAGCGGGTGCGGGCTGCGAATGGCGCGCGGCCACATCGGCGAGCGACTGCGTGGAGTGAGTTGGATTGAGCGCGTAGGAGAGGAGCATGGTGTCGTCCACTGCGCCGCGCAATGTCACGCCCTGCGCGGTGAGCAGATGCAGTGCCGACTTCCAATCGTGCGTTTGTTTGGGGACGGCGGCGTCTTCGAGCAGGGCGCGCAATTCCGCGGTGAGCGGCAGGCGCAAGGCCGTGGCAGGCTCAGCGCAGACGCCCACATTGAAGCTAGCTTGCTGGTTCTTCTCCGCGGCCTCAGCTACATCGAGCAGAGACATCGACTGCTGTGGCTCGTCATCCGCTTCTTCAGGCGCGGGCGGTTTGGTGTCGAGGGCGAAGGCAAAGCCGCGAGCGCGTGCGGCGGCGTAAAAAGCGGCGGTCTGCCTTTCGCTTGGCTCTTCAAGGAGTTCGACAATCGGCGCTGTTTCAGAGGGTGCGAGCTCGCGCAGCATGGAGGTGAATTCAAGCTCGGTGAAAAGTTCGCGGCAGGCCTCGAGGTCGGGCTGCTGTGTTTCCATGGCGTGGAGGTCCAAAGCGAGCGGAACATGGGAGTCGATAGTGACCAACTCTTTCGAGAGCAAAACGGCATCCCGATTCTGTTCCAGCGACTCGCGATAGCTCTTGCGCTTGACTTCGGCGGCTCGGTCGAGGACAGCTTCTACGCTGCCGAATTCGACAATCAAATCGACGCTGCCCTTGTCGCCGATGCCGGGCGCGCCGGGAATGTTATCGACCGCATCGCCGCGCAGGGCCATCACGTCGATGACCTTCTCTGGCGGGACTCCCAGCACTTCGACAACCTTGGCGGGATCAAGGATGAGGTTGTCCTTTTGCGGGTTGAGAATCTTCACGGTGGGCGTGACCAACTGCATCATGTCCTTGTCGCCACTGACGATGAAAACCTCATGCTGCTGCTCGGCGGCTTCGCGGGCCAGGGTGCCTATGACGTCGTCGGCCTCGAAGCCCTCCGCTTCGAGGATGGGAATGCGGAGGGCCTCAAGCGCGCGGCGGATGTAGGGAATCTGGCGGCGCAGGTCTTCAGGCATGGAGGCGCGATTGGCCTTGTAACCCTCATAGCTCACTTCGTCGAAGCTCTGCGTTTTGCCGTTCCACTTGCGCAGCGGCTTCATGGCGCGGGCGCGCTCATCGCGGAAGACCTCTCCGCTTACGTCGAAGACGGCGGCAAAGTAGCGCGGCTGGAAATCCTGGCGCAGCTTCTTGATCATGTTCACAAAAACAAAGATAGCCGCCGTGGGCAGGCCCGAGCGGGTGCTCATGGGGCGCGAGCGCTGCATCGCATGATAGGCGCGGAAGATGAACGACATGGTGTCGAGNNACGGGCGGCTTGGATTGGTCTGTCACGGTTCGAGTTTAGCAGGGGGCATAGAGCAGGGAACAGGGAATAGGAAACAGGGAACAGCCCGAAATGCAGGTCCTTCGACTCCGCTACGCTCCGCTCAGGATGACACCTTTGTCGTTCGTCACTTGCGGCGCTGGATTGCAGTACAACATCAGGCGAGGAACATGCAATCGCCGTAACTGAAGAAGCGGTAGTTTTGTTGGACGGCGTGGCGATAGGCGGCCAGGACCGGCTCGCGGCCGGCGAAGCCGCTGACCAGCATGAGCAGGCTCGACTGGGGCAGGTGGAAGTTGGTGAGCAGGCCGGAGACGAGACGGAACTGGAAGCCGGGAGAGATGAAGATTTCCGTTTCGCCGGAGTGGGGTTCGAGCGGGCGATTTTGGGCCTGAAGCGCACAGTGCTCCAGCGTGCGAACGACGGTGGTGCCGACGGCGACGATGCGCCGGCCCTCGCTGACAGCGCGATTGATGGCCTCCGCGGCGGACGCGGAGAGCGTATAACGCTCGCGATGCAGGCGGACCTCATCGACTCGCTCGACGCGTAGCGGGGCGAAGGTGCCGAGGCCAACGTGGAGCGTGAGGCGTGCGATTTCGACGTCGCGGATGGTGAGCGCATCGAGAATTTGCGGGGTGAAATGCAGTCCAGCAGTGGGCGCGGCCACCGAGCCACGTTCGCGGGAGAAGACCGTCTGGTAGCGCTCGCGATCCGCCGCCTCATCTTCGCGGCGAATGTAGGGCGGCAGGGGCACGTGGCCGATGCGGTCGAGAACGGCGAAAAAATCGTCTACTGGGTTGAAGCGCAGCAGGCGCTCACCGAATTGGCCGCGCTCGAGAACCTCGGCTTCAAGCGCGAGGCCGCCTGAGGGATCGGGGAAGACGAGGATCTCGCCGATAGCAACCTTTCTGCCCGGACGGACAAGAGCGCGCCACAGATTTTCGCCCGATGCTGATTGAGGTTCGCGGTTTCCCACCCTTTCCGCTGAAGAACGCGGAAAGGATGGGGCACCCAGCATTTCTGATGCAGCCGGTTCGGTGAGCATTACTTCGATGCGCCCGGTTGGATGTGTGCTTTCCCAGGTCCGAAAATCCGGACCTCCACCCCACGGACGAAGACCTGTCCGTGGGGACCCCGGACCTGGGGCACCCGGCTGTTGAAGAGACGCCGGTTGAGGGTCGTGGTTTCCCACCCTTGCGCCAGGAAGAAGGCGCAAGGATGGGGCACGGAGAGTTTGTGGGCCATCCGGCTGGTTGCGCACTGTTGTGCGGCGGGCGTAAAGGCGTGCGGGGATGACGCGGGTGTCGTTCAGAACCAACAGGTCGCCGGGATTGAGCAGCGATGGAAACTCGGCAAAGGCCGAGTCACGCACCGCTCCGGTAGCGCGATTCATCACTAACATGCGGCTCTGGCCGCGCTCGGCGGGAGGTTGCTGCGCAATCAACTCCGTAGGCAGCTCGAAGTCGAAATCGGATACTCGCAGGCCGGTCCTTGGTTCGCCTTCTTCAGAAAGGCCGGTCATGCTTTGGCCTTCTTGAAGTAGTCGTACGAGCGCATACGCGCGCGTTCGATGGCGTCGTTCAACTCCTGGCGCTTGGGTTCGAAATCTTCTGGCGCGAGATCGGAGGGAACGCGCGTCCACTGCGCCCAACTGACGCAGATGCGCGTGAAGGGCTTGGGCACGAGGAACCGGTCCCAGGCGGGAATGACCCATGCGTGCTCGGGTTGCAGATGAAAGGCGCCGATGGGCGCGCCGGTTCTCTGCGCCAGCTTGATGGGGCCCATTTTGGTTTGATAGATGGGGCCGAGCGGGCCGTCGGCGGTGAAGATGGCGGTGCGGCCGGTCTCGATGATGCGCGCCAGGCCGAGCAGCCCCTCGCGCGCGCCGCGCGAGCTAGAGCCGCGCACGGCATCAAAACCGAACAATTTGAGGATGCGGGTGATGAGTTCGCCGTCGAAGCTCTGACTGATAAGGATTACGGCGTGGGAGCGGCGGAAGTAGACCGTGCAGGGCAGCACGCACTGATGCCAGAAGCAGTAGATTTCCGGTCCCGGCTTTTCGCCGAAGAGGACTGGCGTGACGCCGTCTTCGGCGATGACTTCAAAGCGCCAGGTAGGGCTGACGATCCAAATGAGCGCCCACACCACGCGCGGAACCACAGCCAGCAAAAGGCGCTGGACGAGGGTGAATCGCGGATGGGATTCGGCGGTCACTCCTTCGATTTTAGCTTCTAGCCTCTAGCTCCTAGCTTTTAGCTGCCCGTGAAACGCATATCAGCTCGCGCGGTTCCCACCCTTTCGCCAGAAAAAAGGCGTAAGGATGGGGCACGGTGAATCTGCGCCCGGCCAAAACGCAGATCTCCTTCGACAGGCCAGGGCAAGCTTTCGTCTTTGCTTCGACTCCGCTTAGCTATAGCGCAGCCAGCGCACGAGCTCGGGCAGCGTGGCGCGCTTGCCATACATGAGGATGCCGACGCGGTAGAGTCGCGAGGAGAACCAGAGCGTGGCCCAGATGGCGAGGATCAGCAGGCCGATGGAGGCCGCAAGCTGCCAGAGCGGCACAGCCTCCAAACCCATGCGCGGAAGCATGACGTAGGGCGCGGTGAGCGGAAAGAGCGACGCGGCAACGGCCCAGACGGAGTTTGGATCCTTGAGCAGCACCGGAAGGATACCCATGCTGAGATAGAGGGGGATGATGGCCAGCGGCATGAATTTCTGCAGATCCTGCGAGGTTTCGCAGGTGGCCGCCAAACCGGAGAAAAGCGTGCTGAAAAGCGCGAAGCCCAGCACGAAATAAACGGGAAAGAAAAGTCCCTCCATCAAGGAAAAGTGAATGCTCAAACTGCCGGAGAGCACGCTTGCGGCCAGGGAGGAGCCTAGAAACAGGGTGGCTGCGGTCATCCAGATGGCGATTTGGGTGAGACCGACGGCGCCCACGCCGACCAGCTTTCCGGCCAACAGATCGTCGGCGCGAGTGATGGAGAGCATGACCTCGAAGATGCGCGAATTCTTCTCTTCGATAATCGCGCGGGCCATATCGAGGCCATAGAGCATGATGGGCATGGAGAGCAGGAAAGCCATCAGTACGGCCTTGTAAAAGGGTGTTGACCCTTTGCTCTGTTCTGTCTCGCCTTCCTTGTTCAACTGGAGGGTCTCGACCGAGACGCGCTTGAGCAGCTCATCGGCTTCGGCCGGCTTGATTCCCCTGGCGATCATGCGCTCATCAATCAAGCCGCGGTTCAAGGCATTCTGCAGGCCGCCGATATTGGCAAAGCCGCCGGACGAAAGCGAGGTATAAGTCGCAGTGACCGCACCATTGGAAGATGTATTGATGGAGAGCAGCCCATCGATGGCCTTATCATGGACCTGTTTCAACAGGGCCGCAATATCCTCCTGGGTTGCCGGAGCGACCAGCTCGACGGTGAATTTGGCGTCCTTGTCGCTGAGCATCTCATAGCGAACCCGGTTGGCAATTTCCGCATTATCAGCGGCAATCGCGACATGCTTTCCGGTAACTGCTTTGCGGTTGGTTAAGGCGGCCCAGCCGAGAAGCGCGACGATGAGCAGCGGCACCAGAACCGTGGAAAACATGAAGGCTCGCCCGTGAATCTGTTCGAGGTACTCTCGCCGGGCAATGAGAAGAATGTTACGCATCGGCCTTGACTCCCACGGTCTGGATGAAAATCTCTTCCAGCGACGGCTCGACCAGCTCGAAGCGGTAGATGGTTGCCACGGCCGCTGCTTCATGCAGCAGTTTCTGCGCATCGCCGTTCGGTTTGAGCGTGATCTCGGCGTGGCCGGAGAAGTTTTTCGCTTGCGCAACTTCGTCGCTGTTGAGGAAAGCGGAGTTTCCTTCAAATTCGACAATCACGTGGTTGCGCTCGTAGCCGGCTTTGATTTGGCGCAAATTGCCGGCCAGCACGGCCTTGCCGTTGTTGATGAGGCAAATAGAGTCGCATAGTTTCTCGACCTGGTCCATGCGATGGGTGGAAAACAGAATGGCCTTGCCCTGGCTTTTCAGTTCGAGCAGAGTCTGCTCGACAAGCACCGCATTCACGGGGTCGAGGCCTGAGAACGGCTCGTCCATGACGATGAGCCTGGGGTCGTGGAGCAGCGTGGCAATGAACTGGATCTTCTGCTGCATCCCCTTGGAGAGCTCTTCGGTCCTTTTAGGCAGGGCGTCGGCAATCTCCATGCGCCCGGCCCAGGCGAGGGCACGCTTTTGCGCTTCATCGCCGGTGAGCCCGTGCAACTGGCCGAAGAAGATGAGCTGGTCGAGGACCTTCATCTTCTTGTAGAGGCCGCGCTCCTCGGGCAGGTAACCTACCTGCTCCAGGCTATTGCGTGCAAACGGCTTATCAAAAAGAATGATGCTTCCGGAGTCGGGCACGGTGATGCCCATCATCATGCGAATGGAGCTGGTTTTGCCCGCCCCGTTCGGCCCCAGCAGACCGAACATCTGGCCCGCTTCAATCGACAGGCTCAGGTCGTTGACAGCAATCTTGTTCTCGTAGGCCTTGGTCACTCCCGCGAGTTCGACAACCGGCATAAATTCTCCCGCCGCTCAGCTTGAGGTTTAGTTTTCAGATAAACCGAAGGGGCCGGTCTGCATGAAGTTTAACAAAATTCACACTTCACAGCTTGCGTATTGCCCCGGATAGGGTAATATGCGGCAAGGTTACATAAGAGTTCAAATGCCGCCGCAGCCAGCCAGGAGACTCCTGCTTGCCGCACTATCGGCTTGATTTTTCCCGTATTGGTCCGATTTGTCTTGTCGGATTACCTACGGGGAAGAACACGCACGAGTGTCTCCAAATTCAAGGAAAGATTGATCTAACGGCCAGCAGAGGGGGAACCAAAGAGTACACCCCATGGGCGCAAGTTCACAGTAGCCGTGGGAAGAAAAAATGTTAGCCTTGCTGCTGGGGCCGGATAGTGGTAACCTATCGAATTCAGACAATAGTAACCCTTCGGAGGTAGTAATGGTAACCTCGTTAGCGATGGATGGTTACAATTTTTTCAAAAACGAGCCAGTTGACGCGCCAATATTAAGGCCGCAGAGCATCAAGGAGCTTGACGTACGCCAGTCAATTCTTGAGGATCTGGCCTTAAAGATTCTCTATCTATCAGGTTCGCTCTCTATCTCCGAACTTTCCGAAAAGACCCGGCTCGCCTTCGAAGTGGCCAAGGAACTGTCTGCCCAGCTACGCGCGGAACTGCATTGCCAGGTTACGGGAGTGAACGGTTACGTTCCGCAGATTGCCATCACCTCTCAGGGCAGAGCGCGGGCGATAGAGCTGTTCTCGCAGAATCATTACGCAGGCCCCGCGCCGGTGTCACTGGAAAGCTATGTTGAGCAGACCCAGCATCAGAGCGTGCGGAAGGTGGAGATACACGCAGACGGCGTGAAGCGCGCCTTTGCGCATCTGGTAATCGGCAACGAAACGTTGCGGCAGTTTGGAACGGCGCTCAACTCAGGCAGTTCCATATTCCTTTATGGCCCCCCCGGAGTGGGGAAAACCACCATCGCCGAGACATTGTCGCGAGTGGTTGCCGAGGATGCGGTCTGGATACCGTACGCGATAGAAGTGGATGGCCAGATTATCACGGTTTACGATCCGGCGATTCACAAGCGCGTAGCGGAAGCGGAGCCAGAGATCCGGGACGAGCGCTGGGTGCTGTGCGAGCGCCCGGCGGTTCTGGCCGGCGGCGAGCTGACGATAGAGATGCTGGACCTGCAATTCAACCCGGTTACCAAGTTCTATGTTGCCCCGATACAGATGAAGGCCAATAATGGGGTTCTGATCATCGACGATTTCGGAAGGCAACGGATGCGCCCGGAAGATCTGCTGAACCGCTGGGTGGTTCCCCTGGATCGCAGGATCGACTTCCTGGCTCTCGCGGGCGGAAAGAAGATTGAGATTCCCTTCGAGATGCTGGTCGTCTTTGCATCCAACATGGATCCTGCGGAGCTGGTGGACGCTTGTTTCCTGCGCAGGATTCAAACCAAGATCAAGATCGGCACGGTCTCGGACGCACAGTTCTGCGAGATTTTTCGCCGCGTTGCCGACGAGAATCAAGTCGCATTTGACCCCGGCATACCCAAAGACCTTATCGATTTCATCCGCGGCACGTTGAAGCAGGAACTGCGCCAGTGCTATCCCCGGGATATTGTGAACCAGGTTCTTTGGGCCGCGCGCTACGAAGGCAAGCAAGCATATCTCGATTACGCGGCCATGACGCAGGCGGTCGAGGCTTATTTTCTGCCCAAGTCGTAGGGAGACGGTGTTCGAGGGGCGCGGCCCAGCCGGTTCCGCGCTCTGGGGCATCGTTGTGTCCCACCCTTGCGATAAAAAAGCAAAATGCAGGTCCTTCGGCTCCGCTCCCCACTCAAGCGACTAAGACCTGTCGCTGGGGACCCCGGCGCGCTCCGCTCAGGATGACCGCTTTGTGGGGACATCCGGACGATACGCGGACAAATGTTTTAGCATCCGGAGTGTGGCAGACCTCGACACTCCGGTGATGTATGTTCGCGGCGTGGGTCCGAAGGTGGCGGAGATGCTCGCCGCCAAGGACATTCAAACGGCCGAAGACCTGCTCTACCACCTTCCCTTCCGCTATGAAGACCGCCAGAATCCGCGCAGCCTGGACGAGCTGAAGGCCGGCGAGACGGCCAGCGTGATTGCCGAGGTGCGCGGCTCGATGCTGCTGCGGACGCGCAAGATGCCCATCTTCGAGCTGACCGTGGGTCAGGGCAGGCTGGCGCTGAAGTGCATTTGGTTCAACGGCAGCTATCTGGAGGGGAAGTTTCATGCGGGGCAGACGGTGGCGTTGTATGGGCGGGTCGAGCCGTCGCGCTCCAGCCAGAATTTCAAAATGATTCAGCCGCAGTTCGAGCTGCTGCCTGACGCGACCGACGACGCCGAGACGCGACTGCTGGAAGTGGGGCGGATTACGCCGGTGTACGAGTCGCTGGGTGGCGCGCGGCTGGCCTCGCGCTGGCAGCGGAAGGTGATCTTCCACCTGCTCGAAGGGATGCGGGGCGCGGTGGCGGAGTGCCTGCCCTTGAGGATGCTGGAGCGGCTCGGACTTCCCGGCCGGGAAACGGCTTTGCGCGAGGTGCATTTTCCGCCTGAAGGAACGAATTTTGCGCAGTTGCAAAGCTGGTCGACGCCGGCTCACCGGCGGCTGATTTTCGAGGAGCTTTTCTTTCTGGAATTGGGGCTGGAACTCAAGCGCCGCCGCATGAGGGAGCGCGTGGGAATCAGCTTTGCGCCCACGGACAAAGCGCGCGAGGCGATCCGCGAGGTGCTGCCGTTTCATCCCACGGCGGCGCAGAAGCGGGCGCTGGGCGAGATCGTGGCCGACATGCATAGCCCGAGCCCCATGCGGCGGCTGCTGCAAGGGGATGTTGGCTCGGGCAAGACGATCGTCGCGCTACAGGCAATGATGGTGGCCATGGAGAACGGCTACCAGGCGGCGTTGATGGCGCCCACCGAGATTCTGGCAACGCAGCATTTTCTCAGCCTTCGCAAGCTGCTGGAGCGCTCTTCGCGCCGCTATCGGATTGCGCTGCTGACCGGCTCGCTCACAGAGGAGCGCAAGCGCCACACGCGCGGCCTGATCAACCGTGGCGAGGCGCAACTGGTGATTGGCACCCATGCGCTGATTGAGGAAAAGGTGGAATTCGACCGCCTGGGGCTGGTGGTGGTGGATGAGCAGCACCGCTTCGGCGTTTTGCAGCGCTTCAAGCTGATGAAGAAACCCAATCAGGCAGAGCCGGATGTGCTGGTGATGACGGCCACGCCGATTCCGCGCACGCTGGCGCTCTCGCTCTATGGCGATCTCGATGTGAGTGTCCTGGACGAGATGCCGCCGGGGCGCACACCGATTGTCACGCGGCGCGTTCCAGGCGAAATGGCCGGGGAAGTTTGGGATTTCGTGCGCAAGCAAGTGGAGAAAGGCCGGCAAGCCTACATTGTTTACCCGGTCATCGAGGGCAGCAAGGAAGATCAGCCAGAGCTGGATTTCTCGCATGATGATACGGAAGCCGGAATCGAAGTTACGAAGGTTACTGCATCCCAGGTCTCAAAAACGAGACCTGGGCCACCCGCATCCAGGAAAAAGGGTAAGACGGCGGAGCTGTTTCCGAGGGCCGCGATCGAAGCGAATCCAGGCGCGAAATCGGGACTGAAGTCGGCTGTGGAGATGCACGAAAAACTGCGCACAGGACCGCTGGCCGGGCTGCGCGTGGGGCTGCTTCACGGACGACTGGACGCCGATGAGAAGGAGATCATCATGCGCCGTTTTCACCGCGGCGAGATTGACGTGCTGGTGGCCACCACGGTGATTGAAGTGGGCGTGGATGTTCCCAACGCGACGGTGATGGTGGTGGAGCACGCGGAGCGGTTTGGGCTGGCGCAGTTGCATCAACTGCGCGGGCGCGTGGGACGCGGGGCGGCGAAGAGCTATTGCATTTTGATCACAGGTGAGCGCATTTCACCGCTGGGCGAGGAGCGGCTCAACGCCATGGTTCGCACGCAGGACGGCTTTGAGCTGGCGGAGCTGGACCTCTCGCAGCGCGGACCGGGCGAGTTTTTTGGGACGCGGCAGGCGGGGTTGCCCGACTTTCGCGTGGCCAACCTGCTGCGCGACCGGCAATTGCTGGAGCTGGCCAAGATGGAGGCCGCTCATTTTGCCAACGCGCCCGGCGCAGGCAAGGCGGGGGGCAGCGAGACGACGGAGGTCGAGCGCGCGCGCGTCTGGGCGCGGCTTAAAGAGGCCTGGCAGCGGCGCTATGGATTGGTAGAGGCAGGTTGACCGTGCGAACTGCCTCTTGATAGCATAAACAGAGCGATCCTGTATCGACGACAAGCGAATCCAAAGGATATTCCCGTAGCACTGTCTTTCGGAAAAAGATAGAGCACAGCAGGATAGGCGGACCCGTTGAGAGGACAAAACGCTGCAATGAAATATAGACCGTTGTTTGTTTTTGCACTCGTAATTCTTATTATTTCTATTTCCGGCTGCAAGCCCGACCCGGCCTCGCTAATGACGGCAGTGAAGGCCGACAACACCGAAGAAGCCAAAAAGCTCATCGAGAAGGGCGCCGACCCGAATAGCCGCACGTCGCCAAGCGGCTGGAGCGTGCTCCATTATGCGGCAAGAAACGGCAATGTGGAAATTGTCAGCCTTCTTCTGAAAGCGGGCGCCGATCCGAACTACTCAGGAACCATGGAAGGGCAAACGGGCACAGTTATCTCCTTGAGGTCCTTGGTTCTTGCGCAGGCAACTCTGGATCTAGTGAAACAAATTCCGGCCTCCAGCATGGAAGAGACACTGCACCAGATTGGGCTGGACGACCCCGCGCTCTTGAAGAGCATGAAGGATCCAAACGCGGCAGTTCGATACCAGAAAGTTGTCGACGCCCTGACAACAGTTACAACGAAAAAGTAGCGACCGAGCGCGCAGACAGATTCGACTGGCCTTTCAAGCCGCCTCTGTGGTGCGTGCGCCTTGCATCAACTCGACGGGAAAGGTCTGGATCTCCAGGTCGATGCTGGCAATNNCCGGTATCGTTTGCACCGCGGCTGAGGACCCAGCCGCCACAGCCCAGGATTGCGCCGGTAAGGGATTGGACCAGACGCGAGGGCTCTTCGATGGAGATGGCCTTCATCTGCATGGCCCAGGGAATGCTCATCGTCTGTCCTGCGTCGCGTGTCGGCAGCGTTAGTCTCACATCCGCCTTATCGGAGCCGGGGTGCATAGCATAACCAATGTTGCGGAGTCGAACGAAACATGACCGTCTTTGAGACACCCATGCTTGCGGCATGGCCGGAGTCCCTTGCGCTGGTAATTGGAGGCGTTTCCGTTCCCCAAAAGCCGAGGCCGCGGCGAGTTCCGCCTGACGCCGGCGCAAGCACAGCAAAAGGGGAATGATGTAGCTTGATAGACAGCATGATTGTCGGTTCCGGAATCGATCTGGCGGAGATAGGGCGCATTCAGCGGTCAATGGATCGCTATGGGCAGCGGTTTCTGGACCGCGTGTACACTGCCGCGGAGCAGGCCTATTGCCTGCGCAAGCGCAAGGCTGCGGAGAGCTTTGCAGCGCGGTTTGCCGCCAAAGAGGCGGGCGCGAAGGCCTTGGGAACGGGCATCACCCATGGCGTGAATTGGCTGGAGATCGAAGTCGCGCGCGAGCCCGGCGGAAGGCCCACTCTCCAGTTTCACGGACGCGCGGCCGAGTTTGCCGCCCGCCTGGGAGCGCGCCGCGCGGCGCTTTCCATCACCCACACCGCAGAGCTGGCCATGGCCAGCGTGGTGCTGGAGGACGGGCGATAGCGCAGCCGGTTCTGCTATTCTCAAGGCGTTAACCCGCGCATTTTCTTGTAAGAGGAGTGCCGTGCCGAGCCGCAAAGAGATTCAGTGGTCGCAACTGAGAGTGGGAGCGTTGGTGATGGCAGCCATGGCCGTGCTGGTCGGGCTGATTCTTCTCATGTCCAGTTCGAGCGGCGGGCTGTTTGCGCGCAAGCTGGCGCTGCGCGTGTACTTTGAGAATGCCGCGGGTGTGAAGGATGGCGCTCCGGTTACGCTGGAGGGCGTGACCATCGGCAACGTGATCCATGTACGCGTGGTCCCGGACCGGAATCCAACGCCGGTGGAGGTGACCATGCAGGTGGGCCGCGAATATCAGAACCGCCTGCATACGGATTCGACCGCCTCGATTGCCCAGGCGGGTGTGCTGGGCGACAGCTACGTCGATCTCAGCTCAGCCCACGCCAGCGGACCCCCTCCAGCTAATGACGCAGAACTCAAGGCTTCAGGTTCTCCCAGCATCCAGGACGTGATTCGCACCAGCCAGGTCTCCATCGAGGAGATCACTGCGCTGACACGCAAGATCGAGACCCTGGTCGATACGCTCAATTCCAAACGCGGCACCGCGGGCGAGTTGATCAACGACCCCGAATTGGGCAGGAAGATCACCACCATCGCCACCGATCTTGAGACCATTACAAGCGCCGTGGCCGGGGGCAAAGGCTCGCTGGGCAAGCTGGTCAACGACGACACGCTCTACACCCGCGCCAACTCGGCCGTCGACCGGCTGGATAAAATCACGACCGCGCTCGACGAGGGCAAGGGCAGCGCAGGAAAGCTGCTGAAGGACGATTCGCTCTATAACAATCTGAACGCCGCCGTGGCCAACACCAATCAAATGGTGGCCGAGATCAACGCCGGCAAAGGCGCGCTGGGAAAGCTCGCCAGGGACCCTGCCTTCGCTGAGAAACTCGATGACACCGTTACCCGCCTGGACTCGATTCTGAAGGGCGTGGATGAAGGCAAAGGCTCGCTGGGGCAACTGGTGCAAAACCGCGCGCTCTACGATCATGCCGACCAGACTCTGGATCAGACCCAGCAGTTAGTGAAGAGCATCCGCGAGGATCCGAAGAAGTATCTGGTGATTAGGATGAAGGTTTTCTGAGGCGATTTTGACAAAAGGCCGAGCTTCTTATGATTCGACGCTGCGTTGAACGTGATTTTGAGCAGATTTGGACCATCATCAATGACGGCGCTCAAGCCTATAAAGGTATCATTCCCGCAGACCGGTGGGCGGAGCCGTATATGTCCGTGGAGAAGCTACGACATGAAATCGAGGATGGCGTCGTGTTCTGGGGCTACGAGGAAGGCGAGACCCTGACCGGCGTGATGGGGATTCAACAGGTTCAGGATGTGACCCTCATCCGGCACGCCTATGTTTGCACCCGCAACCGGAATCAGGGAATCGGAGGGCGGCTGCTCAGTCACTTGATGACTCAATCGAGCATTCCGGTGCTGATCGGCACTTGGGCGGATGCAGTCTGGGCGATCGGCTTTTACGAAAAACACGGCTTTCAATTGGTCGGCCGGCAAGAAAAAGAACGGCTGCTCAGAAAATACTGGACAGTTCCTGATCGTCAGATTGAAACTTCAGTGGTACTGGCCGATTCGACATGGCGTAAGAGGCAGCAATGAAGAACGCACGCGGGTGCCCCGTGTCCCGATTTTGAGACCTGGGTTTCGGTTAACTTTCCCGCAGACCGGTCTGCTCGCGAAACATCTTCCAGAATTCTGTAAAGCCTTTGAGACGCACAACCTGAAAGTAGTTGCTGGCGATTAAGTAGAAGATCA
>PLOI01000018.1:0-1539 GCA_003142015.1 Acidobacteriaceae bacterium
TGCTCGCTCTCGGTGCGCAGCATGAAGCCGTTCAGCCCGCCCGGCTGGCGAATCGTATCCATGCGGTCCAGGCGTCCGGTGAGCATTTTGTGGATGTAGGCCTGGTGACTGACATCGAAGAGCAGCTTGTCCTCGGGAGTATTGAATACCGCGTGCAGGGCCAGGGTCAGCTCGACCACTCCCAGGTTCGGCCCCAGGTGGCCGCCGGTCTTCGAGAGCGTCTGAATCAGGAATACGCGAATCTCCTCGGCCAGCTCCGCCATCTGCGCGAAGTTCAGACGCTTCAAATCGGCGGGCGAGTGAATCGACTCCAGCAGTGTTCCCATGTTTCCCTTCTCCCGATAAAGCGCCGGGCAGTCCAGCAAAAAAGCCCCCTGACGCGGGGCCAAGCAAACCATCTTTGCCAACCGATAGTATACCAACGAGCGGATGGGGCCGCTGAAGGGTCAGACGGCTTGGGCGACGGCAGAGTAGTGGCGCAAAATCGGACCGCGGAGAAGAAGGCGAATCATCTTCCAAGAGCAGTAATCGACAGTTCGGCTTGAATTTTTTCAGATTACCGGGTATATTACTGGATATAGCAGGAGGCAATCATGGGCAGCATGTCTCAAACACGCGCTTTAAAGAATTACCGCAAACGCCTCAATCAGCGCGGAATGGCCCGCTTTGAAGTTCTGGGGCTTTCGACGGACCGCGAACTGATTCGTTCTCTGGCCCGCCGGCTGGCTGAGAATTGCCCAGAAGCACAGGAGATTCGCGCCTCCGTCGGGCAGGTTGCCGCCAGTCAGGGCAAAAGGGGCGGCATTCTGGCGGCACTGCGCCGTTCGCCTTTGGTAGGAGCCGATCTCGACCTCGTTCGTCCACGTATCGCTGGCCGAAAGGTTAGCCTGTGACTCGCTATCTGCTCGATACCAACATCATCAGTAACGTGACCAAGCCGGCGCCATCGGAGCCACTGCTTGCCTGGATGTCGGAGCAGAACGATCAGGATTTGTTTATCGCCTCTCTGGTGGTTGCCGAAGTCTGGTTCGGAGTACTGAACAGTCCGACGGGAAAGAATCGCGCTCAATTGGAACGCTGGTTTGCTGGACCGGAGGGGCCACAATCCTTGTTTTCCGGGCGAGTTTTACCGTTCGATGAAAAGGCTGGGCTGATTTGGGCGCGGCTGATGGCCGAGGGCGCAAGAGCCGGGCGGCCCCGCAGTGCGCTGGACATGATTCTAGCCGCCATAGCCGAGGCCAACGATTGCATTGTGGTCACCGACAACGAAAAGGATTTTGCCGGGCTGAAATTCATCAATCCTACGCGTTCCGAAACTTGAGAGATCACTTTGCTCGCGGCTGCAACGCCTCGTTGTACGATGGGCAGATAGACCTTTATGTGTCGCGGGAGGGCCGGAAGATGGCTGGAAATTGGAGAGTTTTTCTTTGTGCGGTGGTGCTGACGGGGGCGGGGTTTGGCCTGTCTTCGGAGAGTGCTCAAGGGCAGTTGGCGTTTCCTGATGCGAACGCGCAGGCCGCACCCAATCCGCTGACGGAT
>PLOI01000018.1:1623-4283 GCA_003142015.1 Acidobacteriaceae bacterium
TCACAGCAAGGATGTGAACGGGAATCCAGTGGCCGTCACGGGACGGTATATCACCATCTGGCGGAAGCAGGCGGACGGGAACTGGAAGGTGGCGCTGGATGCGGGCGCTAATGAGCCAGTCGCCGCAGGGGATTGCTGCAAGCTGCCGCCNNTGGAGGCGCGCTTTGCCAAAGACGTGCTTGCGCGAGGCGGAGCGGCCTTTGCCGAGTGGTTTGTCGAGGACGGCGTGGCGCTGGGTAACGGAGCCGCACCGCTGATTGGACGCGTGGCGATTCAAAAATCAGCCAACTGGGATCCCAAGGTCTATCAACTGACGTGGACGCCGACCGACGCCCAAATGGGGCCATCGGGGGACATGGGCTACACATGGGGCCACTTCGAGGGTCACAGCAAGGATGTGAACGGGANNGGGGATTGCTGCAAGCTGCCGCCGGGGGAGCACTAAGGCGAGGGAATAGGGTGTAGGGAGTAGGGCTATCGATGTTCGTGGTTTCCCACACTTCCGCCGCCCGCTCATCGCGATAAAGCCGCGATGAACGGGGCACAGCTTCTCATGGCTCATAGTGATTCTTCGGGGCTGATGTGCGGGCCACCTGCCTGATGTGCGGGCCACCTGCCTGATGAATGGGCCACCTGCCGAGGGACCCGGGGCACCCTCCACTTGATAAAATTCGGTATGAGACAAGGGCCACCCGCCGATTGGAGAGGCAATGACAGATCAAGAGATGGTAATTCGACTCGGAAACTACATCATCAAACTGCAACGGGATATTTCCGCCCTTGAAGGAGTGTTCACCGAATACCGAATAGATACTCCTGATGGTCGGCGAGAGATTCCGTATAAAGAGATGGCAAAGAAGGTTGCCCAGGAAGAAGGCCCTCAGCAAGTAGCCGTCGAGCAGCGACGCAGCTTGCTTGAAGCAATCGGGAACGAAACTCAAGGTTCTGCGCTGATTCGCGGGTTGTATCGAGAGTTTCTAGAAGAGTAATCACTTGCATTTTGGCACACTCCATATGAAACTTTGGGGATACAGAATCGGGTCTCTGTTAGCCGGATCGCTCGCGTTCTGGGCGCTCGATATACACGTTGGTTTTCTACGCCTAATGGCGGGTGCCTTGTTAATCTGCGCTTCCCTCGGTATGTGGGAGGCTGCCGGCAAGCGTTCATAAGTGGCTCTATTTCTGCCGCACAATCTGGTTATAGCTAACCATATCTTCCATGTTCTTTCGACTCCAATGCCGAATCGTGAAAATGTGCGAATTGAATCGAGTCTGCGCGGTTAAGCCCCCGCTCTTCAAAAACTCTTCGTACTCCTGGCGAAGCATGTTCACGAGCAAATCAGCGGCTTGAAGTTGGGGATAGTCTTTATCGTCCGCAAATGCAATCGGACCCATGATCTTAGCTAACTCTGGATGGTTTGCCTTGAATGCTATATAGTGTTCGTTATGTCGGTCGGACGATGAACTTTGATCGCAAAGAAATCCCAACTTATGCTCGTACCCAAAATGCTTGATAAATTCTCTTGCCTCTTCGCGCCATAGGGTTTGAAGTGCAGCATCAAACGCATCTTCGGGAAGGTACACATCGGCTTCTGGAAAATTCAGACGCACATCGTTGTATGTCGCAAGGGGGATGCACATCCCCATGCCAGTCACATTGGACTGGCGAATAATCTCGTCTAAATCATCCCTTAGTTTGCTCGCCGCCTGCCCCCCAAGTGGCTTCGGATACTTAACGGGGTCACGGAACCGATAGAATTCGCCAGTAAGAGAGTTGTATTCAGACGCCTTGAAATACTTCAGCCCATCTTCTTTAAGACGCTCGTTCCATGCCTTGCAGAGTCTTGTCCATTGCCCATCATCCCCTGCGAAAGCCGCAGCGGCCATGGCAATCCGCCTAAACTGATCGGCGCTGTCGTCTATCGCAAGTGTAATGAACACGCAGAATCTCTCACAGTCCGTGACTGGCAATTCTAGCGCATTGATGGATTGGACGTCGGCGCACACCCCTTTATATATCGTACAAAGTCAACCTAATTTTGGTTAGCGTAGTATGTTTATGCCATTACAAATAGTTGAAAACAAAGACCGCACGGGCTAAAGCCCAACATATTTTGTTGCTTTATCGGCACGACTGAAGTCGTGCCCTGATACAAAGCTCTCTATCGGTTTGCCAATTAATACGCTTTCAAATCGACGATGGCTTTGAGGATGGTGTCGGGTTGGGGGAGGATGGCGTCTTCTAGGATGGGCTGGTAGGCGACGAAGGTGTCCATGGCGCCGATGCGGCGGACGGGGGCGTCGAGAGAGTCGAAGAGTTCGTCGGCGATGCGGGCGGCGATCTCCGCGCCGTAACCCCAACTGAGCATGTCCTCGTGGGCAACGATCACACGGCTGGTCTTTTTGACCGATTCAGCGATGGCCTCCCAGTCATACGGATTCAGTGTGCGCAGGTCGATGATTTCCGTATCGATGTTGTGCTCCCGCTTGGCGCGCTCGGCGGCTTGAAGCGAGCGCGGGACTAGAGCGCCATAGGTGATGAGCGTGAGATCGGCGCCAGTGCGGACCGTTCGCGCTTTGCCGAAGGGGATGGCAAACTCCGGCCCCGGATAGGGCGCGCGGTCGTGAGTCTCTCGATAGAGGCGCTTGTGTTCGAGAAA
>PLOI01000152.1 GCA_003142015.1 Acidobacteriaceae bacterium
GGTCTGATTGGTCGGGGTAGAGCTGTCGGTTACATTCACTGTCACCGTGGTTGTGCCGGACGCGGTTGGCGTTCCGATCAGTTGATTGTTTGAATTGGCCGCGAGCCCTGCTGGCGCATTCGTATAGATGATGGTGTAGGGTCCGGTGCCGTTCTGGATGTTTATGTTCCCGAAGGTGTATGGCATATTCACCATGCCCTGCGGCACGGTGTTTGGATCAATCGAGACCGTCAGCGAACTCACGGTGATCGCATAGGTCTTGCTCACATTGAATCCGGTCACGGCATCCGTTACCTGGACCACGAGCGTGATGGTTGCATAGGCGTTGGGTATGCCCGCGATCGTCAGCGTGCCACCGTTGTTCGTGCCGGTCAGGCCGCCACCGCTGGCCAGGGGCGTAGCGGTTGTTGGAACCGATGCGCCATTGACCATCCAGGTATAGCTGCCTGAACCGCCAGCAGCCATGATCGCCGCCGAGTAATTCGAATTGTAGATCGCCGAATTCAGCGAGTTTGTGGTGAAGGTCAGTGCATCGTAGACATAAACGGTGTAGCTCGCCGTTGCGGTTACGTTGCTGGAATCCTTCGCTTGCACGGTAAAGGCCGCGCTGCCGGTGGTTGTCAACGAGACGCCGTTGCTTGTTACAACGCCGGCTGAGGTCAGAGTCAGGCCGAGCGATTGCAGGTTGCTCGATCCCGAGGTTACCGACCAGGTGTAGGTTCCCGTGCCGCCTGACGCCGTAAGCGTCTGCGAGTAGGGGGTGCCAATCACGCCATAGGTCAACGTGCCCGTGTTGACGGTCATGCTTGAGACAGAGATGCTGAAGGCCTGGCTCGCCGTATGACCGGCGGAGTCGGTTACCACGGCGGTAAAGCTTGCCGTGCCGGTCGTTGTCGGTGTACCGGTTAATTGTCCATTCGCTGAAAGGCTCAGATTATAGGTGGACAGTGTATTCGTGTCGCTGCCGGAAACCGACCAGACATTGCCGCCGGAACCACCTGCCGCCGCCAGCGTCTGCGAGTAAGTGTTGCCCGTGGCCGCCGATGGCAGTGAGGTCGTTGTGATCGAAAGGGTTGCTTCAACGGTCAAGGTGAAGGTCCTCGACGCCGTATTCGAAGCCGAGTCGGTGACTTTAACATTGAACGAATAGCTGCCGGTCGTCGTTGGGGTGCCACTCAATACGCCTGCGGCGCTCAACGCCATTCCGGCGGGCACTGAGCCGCTGGTCACTGTCCAACTGGTGTAGGTTTCCGTCCCTCCCGTCGCCGCAAAGGTTACCGGGGAATAGGCCGTGCCGGGATAACCGTCGGCCAGCGAGGTCGAGGTTGTGATGGTCACTCCCGCCGCGACCGTGATGCTGAAGGCTGCTGTCGCCTTATTCGAGGCAGAGTCTGTCACCTGCACGGTGAAGCTAGTTGTGCCGGCCGATCCGGTCGGCGTACCGCTGACTACACCCGCCGTGGAAAGCGAAAGGCCCGTCGGCAGCGAAGAACCGCTCGCCAGCGCCCATGTCGAATAAGTTCCGGAGCCGCCGGTGGCTGCAATTTGAGTGCTGGTATATGTCGAGCCCACATAACCGGTAGGCAGAGTCGCCGGTGTGATCGTAACCCCTGCTTTGATCTCGATGGAGAGCGTGGCACTGGTGCCGAGACCAGAGGTTGAGTCCGTCACGGTAAACGTCACGCTGTTGGTGCCTGCGGAACCGGTCGGGGTACCGCTGATTACACCGGTCGAAGAAAGCGAAAGACCGGTTGGCAGCACGGAGCCACTGGCCACTGTCCAGGCGTAGTTGGAAGAGACGCCAGCGCCGCCGGTTGCTGCAAGCGCCGTCGAATTATAGGCTGAGCCAACGTAGCCGGTCGGCAGCGTGCTCGTCGTGATGTGCATCGCAGGATAGCTCACGACCAGCGAGTAGGTCGGCGAGGTCGCCGAGTCGCCGTAAGCATCGGAAGCCTTCACCACAAAACTGTACGTGCCGGCCGTCGCCGGCGTGCCGCTGAATGCGCCAGTCGCCGAATTGAGCGTCACCCCGGTCGGCAGCGTCGATCCGCTGGTCAGAGCGTATGTCAGCGTACCGGCTCCGCCGGTTGCCGCCGCGCTGCCTGAATAGGCCACATTGTAGGTACCCGTCGAAGGCACAGAGCCGGTGAAGCTGATCTGCGTCGCCGCGGCGATGACCATTGTCAACTGCTGGGTTGCTGTCAATGCTGTAGGTGTGCCCGAGTCGGTCATGGTGAAGGTCGGAGTATAGGTGCCGGAGCAGGAAGCCGAAATCGTGCCGCTGATGACACCGGCTGAGGTCATAGCCAAGCAGGAGGGCAGCGAGCCGCTGCTCAGGGTCCACGCATAGGGCGTGATGCCGCCCGCGCCGGCCAGGGGCACCGTGTAGCTGGTTCCAACCGAACTGGCCAGATTAGCACCGGTCGTCGTGACTGAAGGAGTCGCCGGAACGGTGATCGTCGCGGTTCCCGTCTTGCTGATATCGGCGACCGAGGTCGCGGTGATCGTAATCGTCTGCGCTGAAGTGGTGGCAGCCGGAGCTGTATAGGTTGCGGAAGTGATCGTTTTGCTCGACAGCGTTCCGCTCCCGCTGAGGCTCCACGTCACACCCGCGGCATTGCTGTCGTTGGCGACGGCTGCGGTCAGCGTGGTCGTGTCTGTTCCGTCTACTGAAGATGCAGAGGCTTTTACCGAGACGACTGGTGAAGAACTGCCACCGCCGCATCCCGAGAGAAACGATGCCAAAGTCAAAATGATAGCTAGTAAAGATAACCGTTTGTAAGACATCCGAACCCTCCAGTTGCTCAAGGACCTACTTGTGGGAAAAGGAGAAAAATGACTTTCAGTTCTCAGAGAACTTCCCGCGAACCGAGCGAAGTTGCGTGGCGAAGCAGCTTAAGTTCACGGTGGCACAAGGTGCTTATGTCGGGGGCACTTCCTCTCCCCTGTCATCTTCAATGGATCCGAATCCGCCAACCGAATCCTCGGGAGCGGCCAGCGTATTGTGAGCGCTCCATCTTCTCTCGCCTGCCGCACTTTAAAGAGCGGCGGCGGAACGGATTTCGGAGAGTGACTCGATAGACGCACTTCAGCCGACCTGTAGCGGCATGATTCCGCCGAATGATCGCAAATTGACCTTCCGGCAGGAGAATTCTGGATTGAATCTATCTGTGAACCTAGCCAACACTGACGGGAGGCGAAAGTGTTTTACCGTAAAACGGTTTACGAAACCCTGAAGGAGGATCGACAAAAGCGATCAGAGTTGGCCGCAAGCATTGTCGGGAGTTAGGGGCTTCCCTGTGAGGGCTACAATTATCGTTCTGAAATGCCCGAAGGAACGAAGAGCGACCCCATAGGGATATTGCGTGATTAGCTCCTGATTCTTACCTGCAAGACCTAGAAGAGGTTCGAGGTTTGCCTCTTGGGCAATCTCGGGAGATGGATGACTTGCGCTCTGGAAGCTACGGAGTTGAGCTCGGCATGGAGTAGGCAAGCGAGAAGTCTTCTGGGTTACTTTAGTATGCTCACGAGTACCTTGGAGGCAATGCGCTCGAGATCTCACCGCCTAAAGCCACGGGGCTTTTTACGGTAGAATGACGTAGTTGGTTTGGTGATGACCATTCGATGACTCAGCAAGCGACGCAGGATGCCGGCCCAAAGACCTTGGTAGAGCTCGATTCACCTTCCTTGCTTCCTTCCTCCGACGAAGTCAAAACAGCACTCCAGCGTATCCTGGCGAGCGACCCATTTCTGCGCTCAGAGCGGCTCACGCATTTTCTTACCTATGTTGTAGAAAAGAGCATGCAAGGCCAATCGGGCGATCTGAAGGAATACTGTATCGGCGTCGAAGTCTGCGGGCGCAAGGACTCCTACGACACACGTATAGATCCGGTCGTGCGGGTTGAGGCGCGGCGATTGCGCTCAGCCCTTGACCTCTACTATGCGAATGATGGGAAAGCGGATGCAGTTCAGATCGCGCTTCCCAAGGGTGGCTATGTCCCCTGTTTTTCCTTCCTCAAAACTGCCGACCCGCCACCAGCTGAAATCTCCTCACCAACGGCGGCCTCACCCCAAATCAGACGCTGGCGATGGCTGCTGGCATCGATCGGGACGTTATTGGTGGCCGGAGGGCTCTTTTTCTTCTGGAACCAGTGGCATAGCCATCTCTCGGCCAATACGAGCACGCTTGTCCTGGCCGATTTTACCAACACAACGGGTGACGTGATCTTTGATCATGCCTTGCGCCAGGGATTGGCGGCTCAGTTGGAGCAATCGCCGTATCTGAGCCTTCTATCGGATGCGCAGGTAGCGCAGACCCTGGCTCAGATGGGCAAAGACAAGGGCACGCGCCTCACAGTGGACCTGGCGCGAGAAGTTTGTGAGCGCACCGGCAAAGCCGTCGTCATTGATGGATCGATCGCTGCACTCGGCAGCCAATATGTCTTGGGCCTGCGGGCGATTAACTGTCATACCGGGGAGATTCTGGTTACTGAACAAACACAGGCGGACGGAAAAGAGCATGTTCTGGACGCAATGGCCAAGAGCGCCGCAAAGCTCCGCCGCAAGCTTGGCGAGTCACTGGCTTCAGTGGAGAAATACGATGCCCCGCCGGAGAACGTCACAACACCTTCTTTGGAAGCTCTGCAAGCCTACAGCCTGGGTTTTGAGGTCCACGTCGTCAGGCTCGATGAAGCGGCAGCGGCGGAGCTGTTTCAGAGGGCGATTACGCTCGATCCGAAGTTTGCCATGGCTTACGCGCGACTGGCGGTCTGTGACATCAACCTGGGCGAACTGGGGCAGGCGGCAGAGAATCTGCGCAAAGCCTACGAACTGCGCAACCACGTCAGCGAGCATGAAGAATTGTTCATCCTCTCGCTCTATCACGAATTCGTGACCGGTGATTTAGACGAAGCACGCAAGACCTACGAGTTGCGATCCCAGATTTACGCGCATGACGATATCCCCATCGGCAACGCCGGGAATGTGTATTTTCTCCTCGGACAATATGACAAAGCCCTTGAAGCGACACAAGAGGCATTGCGACGTAATCCGGGCAGCCGTATCTGGAATGGAAACCTTGTCAGTTCGTATCTGGCGTTGCAGAGATTGCCGGAGGCCAAGGCTGCGGCCGAGTCGGCGCGCGCCCGCCAACTGGACAGTCCATGGCTCCATATTTGCCTCTATCTGATTGCATATGAGCAGGCAGACTCTCAGGAAATGGCGCGGGAAGCCGCTCAATTGAAGAGTACCGCGGAATTCGAAGATATTATGCTTTACTACCAGGCACAGGCGGCCGCTCGCGAAGGAAGGTTGAATGAGTCTCGCTCGCTTTCGGACCGGGCAGTCGAGATGACTTTGCACGCCAAGCAACCCGACAGCGCTTCTCTTTATTTGGCTCAGGCAGCCATGAACGATGCTTGGGCGGGAAACCGAAACGAAGCCCGGCGGCAGGCTCAAAAGGCTCTGCAGCTTTCATCGGGACGCGAAGGAGAAGCCGTCGCAGCCGTGGCCTTGGCGGTTACAGGCGACTCGGCCGAGGCCTTGCGCCTGGCCAACGACCTCGCCAATCGCTTTCCGGAAAACACCATGGTGCGCGATCAATATGTTCCCATGATCCGCGCTGCGGCGGCGCTGCACAGTGGTGCACCGATGAACAACCCGGATGCCATTCTCAATGAACTTGCCCCAGCCATGCCCACCGAATTTGGATCTCATGCTGTGGATCGTGTCGCCTTTCTGACCTGTTATTCCATCTATTTTCGTGGCGAGGCATATCTGGATGCCCGGCAGGGAATACAGGCAGCCGCGGAGTTTCAAAAGATCCTCGATCATCCACAGCTGACTCTAACTGACCCGGTTAGTGCCATGGCTACGCTTGGGCTTGCACGCGCCTATGAGCTTTCCGGCGATCGCGCCAAAAGTGTTGCCTCTTATAAAAACTTCCAGAATCTTTGGAAAAATGCCGACTCGGGCCTCTCGCCTTATCCACGAGCAAAGACGCAACGGTAAGGATTCGGAATTCACCAAGACAGCCGGTCACTCTGGCGAACTTGTCAAGAGCCTCGCACCCCTCGAATTTCAGCAATGCGAGAGTATTCCTGAACGAGAGAGTCGATTCGATCATTGCGGACCGCTGACCAGCATGGGTGAGGCTGTCAGCCTCCCGTCACCCCAAAAATAAACTATTTTCTGTCCGACAGGCAGGATCGGTAACGGCAAACGCCGATGTTGTTAGGAGGGATTCTCGGTTGTTGCAAAATCGCCAAGGCACTCAGCAAGGAATCGCGGGTACCCCAAGGCCTGCCCTGAGCCTGTCGAAGGGTCCGGATTCTCGGACCTGGGAAGGACGCACTCTCCCTATCCGCCACGCCGAAAGCCTGCCCTGAGCGACGTCGAAGGGGCGAGTTGGCTGCACCGCAGGTCCTTGCCGAAAATTACCCTCCGTCGGCGCACACTGGAAGACAGAAGAAGAGCGGGCGAGGCCCCCGGTCCAATCTGTCAGCGATCCGCCCGGTCCGTACCGAGAAAGAGCCCCCCTCCCCCCTATATATATTTCAAAACCTTGCAGGTAATTAACTGATAAACAGTCAGCCGGAATCGGCCTCATCCATAACCGCGCTGCCTGCTAACTCCGCTTCGTCTTCACGCCATCGCTTCCTTGCTCATTGCATCAAATTTCAACTGGTTCGTCTTACGGTCTACGTCGATGCGCACGTGCGCGCCGTGCAACACTTCACCGTTGAGAATCTTGATGGCCAGTGGGTCCTGCACCATGCGCTGCAAGGCTCGCTTCAATGGACGCGCTCCATAAGCCGCGTCGGAGCCCGCAGCCAGAATCAGTTGCCGCGCCGGCTCGGTAAGTTCAAGCGAAATCTGCCGGTCTTCGAGCAGCTTGCTCACCTCATTCAGCCGCAGGTCGAGAATCTTGCTCATCTGCGCCGCGCCCAGCGGACGGAAGATCACCATGTCGTCCACGCGATTCAAAAACTCCGGCCGGAAGTGCTCGCGCAGCACGCGCATCACCGACTCGCGCGCCATGTCGAAATCATGCTCGCTCTTGAGCGCGTCGGTAATCAGCAGATTCGCGCCCAGATTCGAGGTCATAATCAGTACAGTATTCTTGAAGTCCACCGTGCGCCCTTTGGCGTCGGTCAACCGTCCGTCGTCCATCACCTGCAACAGGATGTTGAAAACATCCGGATGCGCCTTTTCAATCTCGTCGAAGAGAATCACAGCATAAGGCCTGCGCCGGACAGACTCGGTCAATTGCCCGCCTTCGTCGTAGCCGATGTAGCCCGGCGGCGCGCCAATCAGCCTGGCCACGGCGTGCTTCTCCATGTACTCGCTCATGTCGATACGCACCAGCGCCTGCTCATCGTCGAACATGAACTCGGCTAGCGCCCGCGCGGTCTCTGTCTTGCCCACGCCCGTTGGCCCAAGAAAGATAAACGAACCAATCGGCCGCCGCGGATCGCTCAACCCCGCGCGTGAACGACGAATTGCATTGGCCACGATGGTCAGCGCCGCGTCCTGCCCGATCACCCGCTCACGCAGCCGCTGCTCCATCTCGACGAGCTTTTTCACTTCGCCTTCCAACATGCGCGAGACAGGAATACCCGTCCACTTGCTCACAATCCCCGCGATGTCTTCCTCATCAACCTCTTCCTTCAACAGCCGCGCGACGGCTCCATCCTTCTGTGCGCCGTCCTGTGCGGCATTCAACTTCTTCAGCTCGGCCTCGAGCTTGGGCAGCTCGCCATACTGGATCTGCGCGGCACGGTCGAGCAAGCCTTTGCGCGTCTGCTCTTCGGCCTCGAAGCGCAATGCTTCAATCTTCTTTTTCAACTCGCTCACGCGGCTGATCGCCTCGCGCTCTCGCGTCCAGCGCGCTCTCAGCGCAGTAATTTTCTCTTTTAATGTGGCAACTTCGCGATCCACCACTTTGCGGCGCTCGATGCTGTTTGAATCCGTCTCGCGCTTCAGCGCGGCGCGTTCAATTTCGAGCGAGGTAGCTTCGCGCTCCAGTTGATCGATCTCCGTAGGCACTGAGCCAATCTGAATGGCCAGCGACGCCGCGGCCTCGTCCACCAGGTCAATGGCCTTGTCGGGCAAGAAGCGGTCGCTGATATAGCGATGCGAAAGCGTCGCCGCGGCCACAATGGCCGCGTCCTTGATGCGCACGTTGTGGTGCGCCTCGTAGCGATCTTTGAGACCGCGCAGAATGGCGATCGTGTCCTCGACGTTGGGTTCGCCAACGTAGACAATCTGAAAACGCCGCTCCAGCGCCGCGTCCTTTTCAATATACTTGCGGTACTCATTCAGCGTGGTGGCGCCGATGGCCCGCAGCTCGCCGCGCGCCAGCGCCGGCTTTAGCATATTGCTGGCGTCGATGGCGCCCTCGGCCGCGCCCGCCCCAACAATCGTGTGCAGCTCGTCGATGAACAGCACAATCTCGCCATTCGATTCTTCAATCTCTTTCAGAACCGCTTTGAGACGGTCTTCGAACTCGCCGCGAAACTTGGCTCCGGCCAGCATCGAGCCCAAATCCAGCGAGATCACGCGCTTGTCCTTGAGGCTCTCCGGCACGTCGCCCGAGACAATGCGTCGCGCGAGGCCCTCGACGATGGCCGTTTTGCCCACGCCCGGCTCGCCGATCAGCACAGGATTGTTCTTGGTTCGCCGGCTCAGCACCTGGATTACGCGGCGAATCTCCTCGTCACGGCCGATCACCGGGTCCAGCTTGCCGCGCCGGGCAAGTTCCGTGAGGTCCTTGGCGTACTTTTCCAGCGCCTGAAACTTACCTTCGGGATTCTGGTCGGTGACGCGTTGTGTTCCGCGCACCGCGGTCAGCGCCTTCAGAATCGCTTCGTGCGTCGCGCCCAGAGCGACCAGCGCCTCGCGCGAGGCTTCATTCTTCCCATGCGCCACGCCCAACAGCAGATGCTCGGTCGAGACGTATTCGTCCTTGAAGTTCTGAGCCTCGCGGAAGGCCTGGTCCAGAACCTTATTGAGCGCCTGGCTCACACCAGGCTGCGTTGCCGCACCAGCCACGCGCGGCAGTTTCTCTTCGATCTGGTGCAGTTCAGTCTCCAGCCGTTCGGTGGGTACGCCAATCTTGCCCAGCACCGAAGGAATCACACCCTCGCGGTCCTCGATGAGTGCCAGCAACAGATGCACTGGCAGCACTTCGGGATTTCCCAGTTCGGTTGCCCGCGCCTGCGCCTGCTCCATCGCTTGCTGCGATTTGACGGTAAGTTTTTCCCAACGAATAGCCATTGTTTAGCTCCTAGCGGCTAGCTTTCAGCATCATGCATCTCAACCAATCTAATAGAAATATAGCATACGCAATTCACAAAATATGCGTGCAACACGCTCATATATTGGTTAAATTGATATGTGTATTATTTTCAATTATTTAGAGGAAGAAAATCCGGAATTGGCGCCCATTTGTCCCAAATCGAGTCCGCTACTGCCGCTTCCCGCTCCACTCCAGGTAGCTTATGAAATCCGTCTGCCCGGGCATTTTCAGTTCAAATTTGCCGGTCATTACCCCGTCAAGGAGCTCATAGCTCAGCCGGAATTGCGGCCCAGGTTGCGCGGGATCGGAGAGGAAAACCACAGTTCCGGGCTTGGGCGTGGAAACGTCATAGTGAATGACGTGGCCCTCATTGTCGAAGTAGATGGCCTGGAGAGCCAGCCCGTTGCCCGAGGGGTAGATGTAGAGCAGATCGCTGTGCTGGCAATCGAAGTCGTCAGGCGCAGTGCAGGCGCCACTTCTGGAGTGGCGCGCCAGAACATGGTCGCGCAGCTCCAGCCGGAAGGCGTAACCGGCCGAGGCCTGCGCCTGCGCCATTCCGCCGTTGGTTTTTGCTCCCCATGATCCCAGCAGAAAGCGAACCCCGGCCCACGGGTCGGCTTTGGCAGGGCTTTGCGCTGATATTTGCGCGGCCACGCCGCAGGCTGTCAGCAGGGCCATTGAGGCTAACAATGCAAAGCGTCTCTTCATCAGCATCCTCAATTGCAAAAGTCAATCCAGCGCCGCAAGTCGCAGGCACCCAATCTTGCGATCTCTGCATCTATTTCTCGATCTCAATCTCCGGAAACTTCCGCCTGACCGCAGCCGCAACCGCGGCGTGTTCAGGCTTTCCGCTGGAGCGGGCCAGCGCATCGCGGGCATGAGCGGCGTCTTCGATCGGATAGCGCCGGGTTTTCGGAAATACAAAATAGCCCTTGGGCAGGTCTTCCCGTTTCGCGTGCGTGAGCTTCGTCATGCGTATACCTCCGAGCCTTCCATTCCATCTAAAGGCATTTTCAGTCCGGAGGGATGGTGTGGGTCTGTCCAAAGTTGCACTCCGTGGCAAAGCCGGCCAGCGGCGGGGGCATGATCCCTGGAGTTTTCTGTTCCGTTGTTCCCTTGCTCCGTTCCCGCCAGGCCCTCCGGCCGCCCTCTACAATGAGATTCAGATGCTGCACTTTTCCGCCCTTCCCCACTTTATCGACTGGCACTGGCTTTGGTTTACCGTGGCATCTTTTTTGGCCGGCGTGCTCAATGCCGTTGCGGGCGGCGGATCGTTTCTGTCCTTTCCGGCGATGCTGAGCATGAAGATTCTGCCGGTGCAGGCCAACGCCACCAACACGGTGGCTCTTTGGCCCGGCCAGCTCACCTCAATCGCCGCCTATCGTCAGGACATTCGCAAGAATCTGCGCTTCGTCTGGCCCATGGGTATGGCCGGACTCATTGGCGGCACGGCGGGCGCTCTTGTGCTGCTCAACACTCCGCAGATGACCTTTCTGCACCTTGTGCCCTGGCTACTGCTGATCTCCGCTTCGATCTTCGCCTTCAGCGGCCCGGTCTCCCGCTGGTTTGTCCGCATCAGCCTGTCGCGCCGACAAAATAAGCTCGACACTATCCCTCATCCGCCGCGCCGGATGCCCATGTTTCTCGCGACCATGGCGGTCTGCTTTTACATCGGCTACTTCGGCGCCGGCGCCGGCTTTCTGCTTATCACCGTGCTCTCACTCTTCGGCTTCCAGGACCTTCACGAGATCAACGCCCTCAAAGTTGTCTCCACCACGTTGGCCAACGGCATCGCCGTGATTATCTTCGCCGTGAGCAACAAAGTGGTTTGGCCTTACTGTATGGTGGCCATGGTTGTTTGCGCCATCGGCGGCTATTCCTCGGCCCGCATGGCTCGCCGCGTTCCTCAGCCTGTACTCCGCGGCCTGGTCATTTTTATCGGCTTTTCCATGGCTGCGTGGTTCTTCTGGCGGCAGTAAGCAAGGACTGACACCTGATCCCTGATCCCTGACCACTAAAATAGAGCTATGAGCCACGAAGGCATCCGCATTGCCCCCAAAGACCAGCAAGGCCGCGAGAACGAGGCCGAGCGCCCTCTGCCTCGCATCAGCATCACCCCGGAGAAGGTCCGCGTGCTCATCACCGAGGGCAAGGGCATGGAGATCGATTGGATAGACGGCCACAAGAGCGCCTGGAGCTTTGCATGGCTGCGCTTGGCCTGTCCGTGCGCCACTTGCGTCGAAGAGCGTAAGGCCGAGGGCCGCAAAGCCGGCCAGGCCAAACCCAAGCCCACCGTTCTCTTGCCCATGTACACCCCGCCAGTGAAGCCCGCCAGCGTACACCCCGTCGGCCGCTACGCCATACAGTTCAACTGGCTCGACGGCCACACCA
>PLOI01000075.1:0-10359 GCA_003142015.1 Acidobacteriaceae bacterium
GGCGTGGCCGGCCTGGCCGAATTGCATCATGCGCTGGGCGACGACCTTCTGCATGGCCTCGCGGGCGGGCTTCATGTAGTCGCGCGGATCGAACTTCTCCGGAGTCTCCCAGAGGACCTTGCGGATGGCGCCGGTGATGGCCAGGCGGTTGTCGGTGTCCACGTTGACCTTGCGCACGCCGTTGCGGATGCCGAGCTGAATCTCCTCGACCGGCACGCCCCAGGTCTCTTTGAGCTTGCCGCCATACTGGTTGATGATGTCCTGCAAATCCTTGGGCACAGAGGAGCTGCCGTGCATGACCAGGTGGGTTTTGGGCAGGCGCTTGTGAATGGCGATGAGCACGTCCATCTTGAGGACCGAGCCGTCAGGCTTCTTCGAGAATTTGTAAGCGCCGTGGCTGGTGCCGATGGCGATGGCCAGCGCGTCAACGCCGGTGAGCTCGGCAAACTCGACCGCCTGATCGGGGTCTGTGATGTGATCGAGGCCGGAGCCGCCCGCGCCGTGGCCGTCTTCGACGCCGCCCAGCACGCCGATTTCGCCTTCGACGGTGACGCCGCGTTCATGCGCGAAATCGACCACCTGTTTGGTGACCGCGACGTTCTCTTCAAAGGTGGCCGGGGTCTTGCCGTCGGCCTTGAGCGAGCCGTCCATCATGACAGAGGTATAGCCCAGTTCGATGGCGCNNTCGAAGCTGTTGCCGTGGTCCTGGTGCATGGCGATGGGAATCTCGGGATTCAGTTCGGCCGCCGCGAGGATGAGGTGGAAGAGATATTTGTCCTGGGCGAACTGGCGCGCGCCGCGGCTGGCCTGGATAATGACGGGCGAATTGGTTTCCTTCGCGGCGCCCATGATGGCCTGAATCTGTTCCATATCGTTGACGTTGAATGCGCCGACGCCGTAACCGCCCTTGGCGGCCTCGTCGAGCAACTGCCGCATGGAGACTAGAGGCATAAGAGGATTCTCCTTCTGGTTTGGGTCCGACCGCCGCTGCGCCGGGGCGCTTCAAAACAGACATTCAGCCCGCCGGGCGACAAGAACCGCAATCATCCTTATGGTAGCAGGAACGCGCAAGGAAAATGTGTGCGCTTCAACACAAGCGGGAACTCCGCTGAAGGGCCATGGTGTGGAATAATGCGTGCGTGCCACTAGCCGCCTCCATTGTCCCTCCTAGCTGGTTCCTGCTGTCCTGCGCCGCTGGAACCGTCGTGCTTCTCCTGATCCTGATTGCCTGGGTACGTCTGCATCCCGCCGTTGCCTTATGCGTTGCCGCGCTGAGCCTGGGCGTGGCCTCGGGCATGCCTCTGCAGCAGGTTCCCTTGTCTTTCACCTCCGGCGTGGGCGGCCTGCTTGGCCACATCGCCATTGTGCTGGGCCTGGGCGCCATTCTGGGCAACCTGCTGGCCCGCTCCGGCGGCGCAACCGCGCTGGGCACAACATTGGTGGACGGCTGTGGCGAGAAAGGCTTGCCATGGGCACTTATGGGGCTGGGCATTCTGGTGGGCATGCCGGTCTTCTTTGAGGTCGGCCTGGTGCTGATGTTGCCCATTGTGGCCGCCGCGGCGCGTCGCAGCGGACGCCCGCCGATCCTGGTCGGCATCCCACTGATGGCCGGGCTCTCCATCGTCCACGGCACGCTGCCGCCGCACCCGGCGGCCATGCTGGCGGCTACGCAATATCATGCCGATCTGGGACACACGATTCTGTGGGGACTGGTAGTTGGCCTGCCTGCCGCGACGGTCGCTGGTCCGGTCCTAGGCTGGTTCCTGACCCTGCGGTGGCGCAGACGAGTGGCGAAAGAGGGCATCAAGGCCGCTGAGGAGGGTTCGGTACTGTTTGAGGCTCCCTCCGAGCCAGTCCCTGTTCAAGACACCGCAGATACTAAAGGCGCGGATTCTTCGCAAGTCGAGATTCCCGCGCACGAACGAGTGCCCGCGCCGGCAGGTCCCGTGCGGGCGGCTGCGGCCATCCTGCTGCCGGTGGCGCTCATCTTCCTGGGTAGTTGGGCCGACACGTTGGCCGCGCCGGGAGGCAGCGTCAACCGGGTTCTGCACTTTGTGGGTAGCCCGGATGTGGCGTTGCTGATCGCCGTACTGGCCGCGCTGATCACGCTGGGCGGTCACATCCAGACCGGGAGGCAGCATGGCCAGGAATTGCTGCGGCGGCTTACCTCGGAGTCTTTTGAGCCCATCGCCAGCGTGCTGGTGATTCTGGCCGCCGCCGGAGGACTGAGCGGCATCCTGCGCGACTCCGGAGCCGCACAGGCCACCGTCAGCATGGCGCTTGGCGCTCACATACCGCCGCTGGTGCTGGCCTGGATGCTGGCCGCCGCCGTGCGGATCTCCATGGGCTCGGCGACAGTGGCCATGGCTGTGGCTTCAGGTGTGCTGGCGCCCATGGTGGGCCACCTGGGCGTGCGGCCCGAGTTGCTGGTATTGGCCACCGGAACCGGCTCGATCATCCTTTCGCATGTGAACGACCCTGGCTTTTGGATGATTCAGTCCTTTTTCAAGATGGAGTTGAAGGAGACGCTCTCGACCTGGACGGTGCTGGAGACGGTGCTGTCGATCGCGGGATTGGGGATGACGTTGCTGCTGGCGGCGGTGTTGCGGTAGTGGAAATAGCGACGGTCCGGGGGATTTAACTGCGCGTGCATTCAGTGAATAGCTTCCGGTTTGCCGGTGATCCAACCGGAACTCGAAACCCTGTTGATTTTTCCGCCAGATTGGTCCGACGAGTGCTTTGACGGATTTCGCTAACAATTCAGTTTTCTCGCAAAGTATTGGCATAATATGGATTTGTCGTTTTGAGGTTCTTCCAAATGCGTCATATCGCACCAGCTTTACTGTGCTTCCTGTTCGCCACATCCTTTGCGACAGCACAGTCACAACCCGACCATCTGACGGAGTTTCTTAAAAAGTATCTGGGAGAGCCATATCCACCTTTCGAGCTCGAGCAAGCGACGCGATATTCTTCCGTCTTCGTCGATCTCAAGGACGATAGAACGAAGGAAGTCATTGTTTACCTCACCGGTCGAGGATGGTGTGGGTCCGGTGGTTGCAGAATGTTGATCTTGGCTCCCGAGGGCACTTCTTTTAAGATCATCGCGGAAACCACGATTACTCGGCTTCCAATCCGGGTGTTGGCCACGAAGTCAAATGGCTGGCATGACATAACTATTATGGTGGCAGGCGGAGGTATTCAGCCCGGATATGAAGCTGTTCTTTCATTTGATGGCAAAACCTATCCCAGCAATCCTTCTGTTCCTCCAGCTCACCCCTTAGCTGGCAAGGTTCGAGGGGTAATAGTCCTACCTGTAACGGCGGAAGAAGGACCTGTGTATTAATAGAAGGCGCACACTATCCCAAACAGCACTATGACCTCACTGAACTGACCCACCGTTTTCCCGAGTTCCGGTTGTGTCGCTAACTCGGAAACAGTCCGTCAATCGCATAGCTGTAAGCCCTACAACCCCAGCACCGCCTGCTGCGCGGCAAAGATTTCCTTCATCCCGGCTTCGGCCAGATCGATCAGCCCGTTTAACTGGCTGCGCGAGAAACTTCCCTTCTCTGCCGTGGCCTGCGTCTCAATCAGGCCGCCATCGGCGGTCATCACCACATTCATGTCCACCTCGGCCTGCGAATCCTCTTCGTAGCAAAGGTCGAGCAGCGTTGCGCCGCCCACGATGCCCACCGAGGTGGCCGCGACGAGTTGCTTCAGGGGCGATTGCTTCAGGGTTCCGGCTGCGACCAGCGCGTTCAACGCCAGGGCCAGAGCGACGGCTGCTCCGGTGATGGCCGCCGTGCGCGTGCCGCCGTCGGCCTGAATCACGTCGCAGTCCAATATCACCGTCCGCTCGCCCAGAGCCTTCATGTCTACCACAGAGCGCAGGCTGCGGCCAATCAGCCGCTGTATTTCATGCGTCCGCCCGCCGATCTTGCCCCGTTCGCTCTCGCGCGGAGTCCGCGTCACCGTCGAGCGCGGCAGCATTGAGTATTCCGCGGTTACCCAGCCGCGCCCCGAATTGCGCAGCCAGCCGGGGACGCCCTGCTCGATGGTGGCGCAGGTCAGCACACGCGTATTGCCCAGCGAGACAAGGACGGAACCCTCGGCGGTCTGGACAAAGCTGGGTGTGAGTGTGAGCGGGCGAAGCTGGAGCGGAGTTCTGCCGCCGGGACGAAAGAAGGGCAAGTTGGATGTGCTTTGCATGGAGAGATTGTACGGGAACGGCCTCGACGAGAGGCCTGAACCCTTTGCGAGCCTTCAGTCCCAGGACGGGAAATTGCTGATTCACCAGACCCGTAACAGGAATTTCTCTGTAACTCGCTGAAATAAAAGTCTTTACCTCGTCCGCGCCCATCCGGTCTGTTCCATTGTGGGAAATTTCTTGCCTTGCCGGGTGCAAGCGTCCCTCCGGGAATTGGACCGTAAGTCCTTCCCTTATCAGGAACTTAATCTGACTGTTCTGGTTTGGCACGCTACGTGTATTAGAAGTGGACAGTCCCCCACGATAGAGCCGGAATGGGAAGTCAGGGGTCAGGGAATAGACAAACGAGGTTAAGGAAAGGAATAGGGCGATGCAGCAGACAGGACAGGTAGTGGAACTGAGAGAAAACGGGCTGGCGGAGATAGGACTAGCGGAGATGGGATCAGCGGAGACTGGGTTGGCGGCAACAGGACTGATCGGAGCAGGGGCGGACCGGTTCGGACGCAAGCGGGTCGAAACGGTGGTCGAGACGCTGGCCAACCTGCGCGGCGAGGGCGAGAGCCTGGCCGAGGTGGCTCACGACGCCCGCAACATGGTGACGGCGCTGTGGCTCTACTGCGATCTTCTGGAGGAGCCGGGGGTTCTCAACCCCGGATTTCATCACTACGCCAACGAGTTGCGGCTGGTGGCCGCGGCCAGCCGCCGGCTGGTGGAAAAGCTGCTGGCGCTTGACGCTTATTTTGACGCTCGCCCCCACGCCCGGCTTGGTGCCCGGCTGGGACCGGAGATGGGACTCTCCAGGGCAATCGGCGCGGCCCTGACGAGGAGTGAGCCGCCCACTCTGGCCTGCGCCCGCCTGTGGGAGCTGACACCCGCCGAGCCAATCAACGATCTGGCCGGAGAACTGCTGGCCAACCGCAATCTGCTCTCGGCCCTGGCCGGACCCTCCATCGCCCTCACCGTAAACACCGAGGGCAGCGCGCAGGCTGTGCGGATGAGCGGCGAGGATCTGACCCGGATTCTGGTCAATCTGGTCAAGAACGCCGCCGAGGCCATGCCCGGCGCGGGGCGAATCGCCATCACCCTGCATGAGTTCCACGCCGATGCGGAGATTCCTCTGTGGCTGATGCTGACCGTTGAAGACAGCGGGCCCGGCATCCCCCGCGAGTCGCTGGAGAAGATCTTCGACTCCGGCTACACCACCCGGCTGACCGGAGCCCTCCGAAATGGCGGCTGGCCGGCCTCTCATCGCGGACTGGGCTTGTCCATTACCCGCTCCATCGTCGAGGCCGCGGGCGGGTGCATTCATGCCGTCAACCGCGCCAGTGGCGGAGCACGCTTCCAGATCGAACTGCCCGCCCGCTCCCTCTGACGCGAGGGCGAAAACCGGCGGCGGGCCGCTCGAAAAGAAACCCGAAGCGGCGCCAACAGAAAATGCAATTTAACGATTTGCGCGTGAGGCGAATACAATGCTCGAAACAGCTCTAGACGAAAGAACCATGGAGTTTATCCCCCAACTCGCGGAGCCGCCGGTGCGCCTGCACCTGCTGGTGGTCGATGCCGACGCCGCGATGCGCTCGGCCTGCGCCGAGATTGCCTCCAGCCTGGGCTACGCGGTGGAGAGCACCGGCGACATGACCCAGGCGCGCGGCATGTTGCGCGGCTCGACCGCCGACATCCTGCTGGTCAACCTGCCCGCCGGCTCGAACCAGGGGCTGGAACTGGTCAGCGAGGTCAAGCTCCTTTACCCCCAGACCGCGGTCATCGCCATGACCGCCTCCGGCTCGGTAAACGCCGCCGTCGAGGCCATGCGTTGCGGTGCCTCGGACTACCTCGCCAAGCCCTTCGCCATGGACGAGCTGTCCACGGTGCTTGATCGCGCCTCGGCCTCGCTGGTCACAGACACGGCTACACGCCAGTTGCGCGAGCGGCTCAGGCTCTCGCAGGGACTGGGCGCCATGATCGGCCGCTCCGGAGAGATGGAAAAGCTCTACCGCATCCTCTCCAAGGTCGCCCAGAGCACCCATCCCGTCCTGATTCTGGGCGAAAGCGGCACCGGCAAAGAGCTGGTGGCGAGGACCATCCACGCCTACGGGCCCAATTCGCAAAAGCCTTTCTTGCCGGTCGACTGCGGCTCACTGGTCCCCACGCTGATCGAGAGCGAGCTGTTCGGGTACGTCAAGGGCGCATTTACCGGGGCCAACCGCTCCAAGGACGGATTACTGGTCTCGGCCGAGGGAGGCACGGTTTTTCTGGATGAGATTGGCGAGCTCTCGCTCGACCTGCAGGCCAAGCTGTTGCGCGCTCTTCAAGAGAAAGAAGTCCGCCCGGTCGGGGCCACGCACCGCATTCCAATCAAGGCGCGCATCGTGGCCGCCACCAACCGGGATCTGGCGGAGATGGTCGAAAAAGGCTCCTTCCGCAAGGACCTCTTCTACCGGCTCAACGTGGTGAACCTGCGCCTGCCCTCGTTGCGCGACCGCCGCGAGGACATTCCGCTTTTGGCCGCGCATTTTCTGGACCACATCAGCCGCGAGCACGGCACCAAGTTCACCTTGAGCGACGAGGCGTTGCGCACCATGATGCTGCACGACTGGCCGGGCAACGTCAGGGAGCTGGAAAACTCCATTGAACGGGCCTGCGCGCTCTCTTCGGGACCCATCCTGCACCTGGGCGACCTGCCCACGCAGTTGCAACAGCAGGGCCTGGAGGCGCGGCGCTCGACGGCTTTGGCCGGTGAGCCGGAAGCCGAAGGCGGCAGCCCGCAGTTGACCACCCTGGCCGATCTCGAACGCCAGGCCATCCTGGGGGCTATTCGCGCCCTCAACGGCGACAAACTCCAGGCGGCGAAGCTGCTGGGCATCGGCAAAACCACCCTTTACCGCAAGCTGAAGGAATACGGCATCGCCGACCCGCTTCGCGAAGAGTAACCCAAAAACAGCCACTAGCTTTCAGCCCTTAGCTTCTAGCTTGTGTTCAAGAGATATGCGTTGCCAGCAAATCCCGGCAGTACGTAACTACATGGAAAAGCTGAGAGCTAGTAGCTAGTAGCTGGTAGCTAGCACCAGGAACGAGGAGCAGCAAATGAGCATTCTGATTGTGACCGGAATTGAAGGCGCCCGTAACTGCGCAGCCGTGGTGCAGGCGCAACTGGGCATGGAGGTCGAAGTGGCCGACGGGCGCAAGGCCGCGCTGGCCGCGCTGCGCCGCCGCGAGTTTTTGGCCGTAGCGGTGGACGAGACCATGGCCGAGTGCGATCCCGCCGCAGCCGAAGCCATCTGGGAACGCGCCGGCCTCGCCATCCCCCTGCAGATCAACTTCGCCCTCTCCGGCGCAGCCCGGCTCATCCGCGAGATTCGCTCGGCGCTGCACCGCCGGGAGCGGGAGCAGATGCTGGCCCGCCGCGCCGCCACCGCGGCCATCGAAACCGAGCTCAAATCCACGGTTGCCGGCCTGCTGCTTCACTCGCAGTTGGCTCTCAGCGGAGCGGATATCCCCTTGCCGGTTGCCGAAAGGCTGCGCATGGTGGCCGATTTGGCCGGCAATCTCCGCCAGCAGTTGAACGCGCCGTTGCAGGTAAGCGGTACCGCAGCCTGACCACCTGCGGTGGGGCCAATCGCGCCTTCGGCGCAGCCCGCGCTGGAAAAAAGCGCGGGCCTCGGCGATTTGGAATCATCCCAGAAACCCTCTCAATCGACATCGACGTTTGTGAGTACGAATCTGCTGGGTTCAGCGGAACTTTCGGTGCGTTACCTAATGAGTTGCTTCCCCAAGCCTTTCTTCCGTCGCGCCCTGCACATAAGTGCTAGCATGAGCGCATGAACCCAGACCCTCAGCCCGGAGCTGCTTTCCGGAAGTCCAATGGCAGTTGGACTTTCTATATATTCTGGTCGCCAATTCATGGAGTGGTTATGCGTGCATTGCTAGTTGCTGCGTTGCTCTTTTCCATTGCCTCACCATCCATCGCATGTGCACAGCAGCATAAGCCCCAGGACAATCAGCAAAGTCCTTCGCCGCCGCCTAGTCCATCTTCACTAGTCGCAGCCGTAACAGGCCAACCTGCGCCCGAACCACAGAAAGAAGCCACTAAAGCTCAGCCGCAGAATTGGTATGAGTGGTGCTGGCTGCCCATCTGGTCTAACTGGGCACTCGTTCTCGTTGCCGTAATTACAGCCAGAGCTGCCATCCGTACCTTACACGCCATTGATGCCCAAGTAGGCGAAATGCGTAAAACCGGGAAACAGACTGATAAGCTCATCCAAGAAAACATTGCGCAGTCTCAGTCCATGGCCGAATCTGTCAGGGAAACCGCTCGTTTTGCCGCTGCAATGGAGGTTACCGCTAAGAGTTTGGAAATTACAGCGGACGCCTCTAAGCGGGCCGCAGACGCCTCTTGTCAAAGTGTTGACAGCTTGAGGCAGCAGATGCGGGCTTGGCTGACCGTAATCATCGGCGGAGGCGTACCGCAACAGCGAGAAAAAGACCTGAAATTCGACGCAAGGCCGCTCATTCTTAATACTGGACTGACCCCAGCGAGAAATGTGCGCTATCAGATCAAGGCTGCGATTCTGCCTGTACCCCTGCCTGACGATTTCGATTTCTCCTTGCCGGAAAAAGGGCTCGCGGATGGAGGAAATATCATCGGAACGCATCAAAACGCTCAAATGATGGCAGTAGTAGATGACTATATTCCCGATGAGGAGGTCAACGATCTCAAGATCGGCAAAGGCCGAAGTCTCTATAGTTGGGGAACGGTAACTTACGACGACGTTTTCGGAGCATCTCACAAAACGCAGTTCTGCCAGCAATTCACGTGGCTACCCGATGGAAGTGTGTTCTGCTACTACACTCCCGGTCACAACGACGTCGACTAGCTCTGTTTCGGGCGGGTGGCCCGGGTCACGGAGTGTGTGAGTTCATCCACCAAAACTGGGTGCCCCAGGTGCCTCGCCTTTGGGCACCTGGGAGAGCAAAAAACTCAACTAGGTTTCCGTTAAACTCCGATTCTAGATAGATGCCAAATCCCATAGGCATTCGTCAACGGCGGAATCGGTACCCTTAAGTCACCCAGTGTTCGCCGACCAGCCCGCTCATGGCCCTCGATTGACGTTTGATCCGGAGACCTGGGAAAGCTAGAAGCTAGCCGCTTGCGTATAAATACCCTCCCTTGGTGCATCATCATTGATGGAACAGGCGCAGCAAAATACCCCGGCACACTGCCAAACCTCCACAAATCCTCAGAAAAATGCCGTAACTCCTTTGATAGGACGATTTTGCAAATAACTCTATTAGAATGACGATTTTAGAGCGATACCACCCTTGTATCCTATTGAAAACAAGGAATTTGCGCCCAAAATATGGGTGGGGGTGGGTAGGTGCCGAGATGAACCTGTAACGTCACCTGTCCCGGACCGCAGTCGGACCTCCTGCTGTCAAGGGATACCCTCGGCAATCGAACACCTGCGCTGGATCCACACCATGCCCGAAGCCGCACCGCCAGCCCCGGCTGCCCCACCGCAGGTGGCTGGACGCCAACTCCCGGTGAATTAAACTGAGCACAGCATGAAAGAAACCGCCGTACTGCTCATCGATTGCCCCGACCAGAAAGGTCTCGTTGCCCGCGTCTCCTCGCTGCTCTACAAGCATGGAGCCAACATCCTCCACGCCGACCAGCACCAGGACCACGAACTGGGCCTCTTCTTCATGCGCGTCGAGTGGGGGCTCAACGGCTCCGCGGACTCCGGTTCTTCGGCCGCCAAGCCTGTGCAAGCCGGGTCCAAAACGCCGCCGCCTGCTGTGCCCTTTGATCTGGAGGCTTTCAAGGCGGAGTTCGAACCGCTGGCCCTCGAACTCAACATGCGCTGGAAGCTGACCGCTGCCGGACACCGGCCCAGGATGGCTCTCTTCTGCTCGCAATACCTGCACTGCATTGCCGATTTGCTCTTCCGCTGGCGGGCGGGCGAGCTGGAGTGCGAGATTCCCCTCATTATCTCGAATCATCGCGCGGTCGCGGACCTGGCCGTCTTTTACGGCATCCACTTCGAGCACGTCTCGGTGAACGCGGCCACGAGCGCCCAGGCTGAACAGCGGCAGCTTGAACTGCTCGCCCGGCACCAGATTGAGTTAGTGGTGCTGGCGCGCTATATGCAGATTCT
>PLOI01000075.1:10365-11360 GCA_003142015.1 Acidobacteriaceae bacterium
CCCATCATCGAGCAGGACGTAGCTCGTATCTCGCACCGCGACCAAGTGGAAGACCTTGTCGAGCGGGGACGGGATCTGGAACGCGTCGTCCTCTCCCGCGCCGTCCGCTGGCACCTGGACCGCCGCATTCTCTGTTACGAAAACAAGACGGTAGTCTTCGACTAAAGCAGGGATCAGGGATTAGTCAACTCGGGCGTCGGGCTCTTTGAGTAATTCCGCGACCTCCTGGTGCAGCCGGGGGAGATAGACCTGAACGATCTCCCACACCATGTCGTCCCGGACGGTTGCGTAACCGTGAACAATCTGGTTTCGAAAGGCGACAATATCGCCCACAAGCGTAATCTTGTCCCGATACAAAGGAAAATTGCGCAGCAATTGGGAAAGAGCCTCGCCCACAACTCCGAACTTGCGCTCGACAGCCGCACGCAACAACTCATCCTGCTGGTAGGCGTTCAGGTCTTTGCCGTTGGTGAAGGCGCAAATGCTTGCGGCGGCATTCGCGATGTCCCATAGATAGGCCTTCGCTTCACGCTGCATAAAGAACTTGGTGGTGCTGGGCAACGCTCTGGAGAATATAGGGGTTTTGAATCGCGCCGTCTTCGATCAGGTCCACGGAGCGCGATAACAGCGAGGCAAGCGCGTCGCGCAAGGCAAGATAGTTCTGCATTCGGATCGCAACTGGAACCGGCTCGAACTCCACCAGGAAGTCCGCATCGCTGCGCAGCGGATCGAAGTCTCCGCGGAGAATGGAGCCAAAGGCCGCCAGGCGGCGCACCTGGTAGCGCCGGCAGAGTCGGACGATCTCTTCGAGATTTGTCTGAATCGGGCTCATTAGGACGCTTCCAGAAGCAGAATAGCACCGATTTACCTCCCGCGCTGCCCATTTCCCTATCCCTAGTCCCTGTTCCCTCTAATGCCGTAGAATCGCCTTGTATGAAATGTCCTTATTGTGGCTTCGGGCAGGATCGGGTAGTGGACTCGCGCGAAAGCAAGGA
>PLOI01000131.1 GCA_003142015.1 Acidobacteriaceae bacterium
CCTCGGCAGGTTGGTCTCCACCAGAGCCCGCCTCCGCTTCACCGGCCAGCATCAGAATGCGATAAACTGACCCTGCCGGTCAATCAATACTGGGACAAGGCAACAGAGCCGCCCCGGTCAACACCAACCGCCCGCCGGAACCACCAGCGGCCAAACAGAAAACAGAACTTCTACTTAAAAATCAGCGGAAAATGTCCGAACAACCGGGACTACCTCACGCAGTATTATGGGTCAACACCCAACCCCTGGGCAAGGTGGCCTTGCGTTGACGCTGCTGCATGGATCGAGGGTTATTCGAGCTTCCGCTTTTCCTGGATTGTTTAAGCAATTATGGTTAGACGGCGGACGGAGTCCAAGCCTCCGCGTGCAGCATGTGGTTGACAATTTTCCCGGGCGTACATTCGTTGCGACATGCGAGCTTCGAGGCAGGGGTTTAGCTCCTCCGGCCTTGTCTGTGGAAATCGGGCGCGTAGATGACCTGATGTGGCACCCTAGAAGTCTGGAGGAGTTTGCCCACCATGCCTGTTGAGAACATTGACGCCGCTGCCCCAACAGAAGACCTGCACGCCTGGGAGGCGGGCGGAGCCGATTCCGCAGAGGCGCTTTCCGCCTGGGTGGGCGCGCGCCTGGCGGCGTACGAGGAGGCGCTGGCCGCACTGCTGGCCGTCGAAGGCGAACGCACGCCGGAAAACTCGCTGCGTCTCTACGACGCGGCTATTGAGCAGCTCAGCCTGGCTGGCGCGCAGACGGGCATACTGAACTCCGTGGCCGCCGATAAGGTGGTGCGCGACCAGGCACAAATGGAAGCGCAGCGAGTGGCGCAGGCCGCGAGCGCTCTGAGCCTGAATCGCGCGGTCTACGAGGCTCTTGCGGCCATCAATCTTGGTGGGGCTGGCGCACTTGCCGGGGCTGGCGCAGCCATAAAGCATTATGTCGAACGCACACTGCTCAGTTATCGGCTGGCCGGTGTAGACAAGGACCAGGCCACTCGCGACCATTTGCAATCGCTGCATGAGAGGGCTACTCATCTCTCGCTCGAATTCAACCGCAACATTCAGGAGGGCGCAAAGACGATAGAGACCACGGAGGCTGAGTTGGACGGGCTGCCGGAAGACTACCTCGCGCGGCACCGGCCCGACGCTGACGGCCACATCACCCTCTCGACCGACCCGCCCGAGATGCAGCCGGTGATGACCTTTGCCGCGAACGCCGCACTGCGCGAGCGGATGTTTTTGGCCTATAACACCCGCGCCTATCCGGCCAACCGGCAAATTCTTCTGGACCTTCTGGCCACGCGCCAGGAGATTGCGGGCGTGCTGGGGTTCCGCAGTTGGGCCGATCTGGCCACTGCCGACCAGATGATGGGCTCGGCGGCTAACGTGCGCGAGTTCATCTCCAAATTAGCCGCGGCCAGCCTGGACGGCGCGCGGCGCGAACACGAAATGATTCTCGAATTCGCGCGCAAGCACCAGCCGGAGTTGACGGCCATCGACATTACCAGCCGCGGATACTGGTACGAACAATTCCGCCGCTCGGCATTTGATTTCGATTCACAGTCCGTGCGGCCTTACTTTCCCTATGCGCAGGTGGAAGCAGGTGTGCTGGAGACAGCCGCGCGTTTGTTCAAGGTCGAGTTTCGACGGGTTCTAACTGCAGCATGGCACCCGGCCGTTTCGGTCTTCGAGGTCTTCGACGGCGGCCAAAATGTGGGCCGCTTTTATCTCGATATGCACCCTCGCGAGGGCAAGGACAAGTGGTTCTCCGCCGCGCCGGTGGTGACGGGAGTGCGCGGGCGCGCTCTGCCCGAGGCCGCGCTCATCTGCAACTTTCCCGGCGGCGAAGAGGGCGATCTGGGATTGCTGCAATACAGCGATGTGGTGACGTTTTTTCACGAGTTTGGACACCTGATGCATGCCATTTTGGGCGGACAGACCGAGTGGGCAGGCCTGTCGGGATTTGCGACGGAGGGCGACTTCATCGAGGTGCCGTCGCAGATGCTGGAAGAATTCTTCCACGACGAAAAACTTTTGCAGGCTTTTGCGAAACACTACCAGACGGGAGAAACGCTCCCTTCGGAAATCATCCGGAAGATGAAGCTGGCCGGTGCGTTTGGACGTGCCGATTGGGTTCGTTCGCAGCTCTACTACACCACGCTCTCGCTCGACCTGCACGACCGGAACCCGGCGGGACTGGACCTGGACAGCACTTCGAAGCAGCTCTACCAGAGCCTGCAACCCTGGACCTGGATGGAAGGCAACCGTATGTACGCGAGCTTTGGCCACTTGACCGGCTACTCGTCGAATTACTATACCTATGCGTTTGACAAGGTCATCGCGCTGGACTTCTTCGCCCAGTTCGACCCCGAGGATTTGCTGGGCTGCGATGCCGGCGGCCGTTATCGCAAATTGGTGCTCGAACAAGGTGGGTCGAAACCGGGACGGCAAATGGTCCGCGACTTTCTGGGCCGCGACGAAGAATTCTCTTCATTCAGCCAGTGGCTCAATGAGGAGTTTGAAGGAGAGCTGCCAGCCGCCAGCTCCTAGCTTTTCGAAAGCCACACACGAGACAGAAGACCTGGGTTCCCTGAACCTCCTTCGGTCATGCGGAATCCGCTATGATGGACTCGCGATGGCAAACACACAGGATTTCAACGGCAAATGGGCGCTGGTGACCGGGGCCAGCGCGGGAATTGGCGCGGCGTTGGCTCGGGAGCTGGCAAAGCACGGAGCCAAGCTCATCCTCACAGCGCGCAGAGTTGACCGGATCGAGGCGCTGGCCGGCGAGCTGAGGGCCAGGGGCGCAGAGGTCCACATCGTCGCCGCGGATCTAAACGACCCCGCCGCGCCGCAGAAGATTTTTGACGCCACGGAAGGCGCGGGCTTCTGCGTTGACATTCTAATCAACAACGCGGGCCTCGGCCAGTACGGCGCATTCTGCGCAAGCCCCGTGGAGCAGGAGTTGAGCCAGGTGCGCGTCAACTGCGAGGCCATGGTGCGGCTGACACGGCTGTTTGTTCCGCGCATGGTTGAGCGGAGGAGCGGCTGGGTGCTGATTCTTGCCTCGACGGCCAGCTTTCAGCCCGTGCCTTATATCTCGACCTATGCGGCCACCAAGGCATTTGACCGCTTCTTCGCGCTGGGACTGGCTGCCGAGGTGGCCCGCTTCGGCGTGAAAGTGACGGCGCTATGCCCAGGGCCCACCGAGAGCGAGTTCTTCGACGTAGCCCACGCCGGCGCCTTCAAACGCCGCGGCATGCAACCGGCTGAGGACGTGGCGCGGCTGGCGGTTGCGGCCCTGGCGCGCGGCCGGCGCACACTCATCCCAACCTTGAACGGTAGGCTCACCGCCTTTCTTGTTCGCTTTCTGCCGGTCAGGTTGATTACCCACTATGTCGAGAAGGCCGCACGCCCTGCCTGAGAAGCTGTCCAATCAACATTCGAACGATCTTGTTGAGTAAGAGCGCAGGGAGCGCACGGCCAAGTGAAAAATAACGGTACAATCTCGTCAAGAATAGAGATCCTGCGGTTTCCGCTCATTATCGGGATTGTTTTTATTCACAACTACACCTCGACGATTCGTATGGTTCAAGGATCGATAGGCGTTGAGCACAGCAGCGCCTGGGACGATTTTGTACGTTTTTTTATCTCTCAAGGCGTTGCACGTGTTGCCGTCCCCCTATTCTTTCTGGTCTCAGGTTATTTGTTTTTCCTGGGCCAGTGGTCGTGGAGCAAGTATGCGGGCAAGCTCAAGAGGCGGGTCAATACTCTGCTGATCCCCTTTCTCTTCTGGAATCTTGCCACCTGGGCGATTTATACAGCCGGTCGGAGAATTCCTCAAACGAGAATGTATTTTGGAGGAGGGGTGTGGCCGCCGGCCGGGCAGGTTTCTTTCCTCGGCTATATCGGCGCCTTGTTCGGCATCAGCGCGCGCTATCCGATCGATTACCAATTCTGGTTCATTCGCGACCTGATCGCTCTTGTCGTGCTTGCCCCCGTGATCTATTTCCTTTTGCGCGGCAAGTGGTTGCTGCCATTTTTACTTATCTTGTTCGGCCTGTGGTTTGCGGCGGCATGGCCGGATCTGTGGCCGAGCATAGTGCATTCAATTTTCCTGCCTGAACAGATAGAGGCGACCCTCTACTTCAGCCTGGGCGCGTACTTATCGCAACCGGGGAAGGACGTAACTTGCCTGGATAAGTTCGGCCCGTGGATCAGCGCAGTGTTTTTTGTTTTCCTTGTTCTTCATTCCACGTACCAGGATAGCCTGCCATATCTTCACAAATTCGTGATTCTGTTCGGAGTGCCAAGCCTGTGGTGGCTGACCGGGTTGGCGCTTGGAAGTGCGAAGTTGAAGGCGTCGCTGATTGGATTGGTGGGCGACGGTTTCTTCGTCTTTGCGGCGCACGAACCGTTGCAGACTGTCGTTCGCAAGGTCTCCTATAGATTGTTCTCGCCAACCGCGGGAGCATCGGTACTGGCTCTGTACCTGTTGACCCCAGTGTGCATGATCGCTCTTCTGGTGATTGTTCATCGCTGTCTGCTGAAGATCATGCCTCGTTTCACCGGCGTCATTACCGGCAATACCTATCGAGTTGGCCAACAGCGAGCCTGAGCCGCGCCGGGAGTTCGCGCGCAAGCTTTTGCTCGCTCCGCGTCCTTTTGTTTTGTGTTCCCTTTTCGTTGCTCTCTCGCTTACGATGGAGCGCATGAGCTACTTCCTCTTCAAAACCGAGCCCGATGTTTACTCCTTCGACAATTTCCTGCGTGACCAGGAGACCATCTGGGACGGCGTGACTAATCCAACTGCCGTGAAGTATCTGCGCGAGATGAAGGCGGGAACGAAGTGGATTTTTTACCACACAGGCGACGAGCGCACCGCCGTGGGCACCGGAACCGTGGTGAACGTGGACGCAACCAATCCGAAGATACCCATCGTCAAGGTCAAGGTGGGCAAGCGGCTCAGCCAGCCGAAGACACTGGCGGTGATCAAGGCGGAGCCTTTGTTTGCGGAGTCTCCGCTGGTGGTGATTGGAAGGCTATCGGTAGTGCCGCTGACCGTGGAGCAGTGGGAGTGGTTTGTGGGGTAAGTTGCTATAACTTACCCTCTCCCAGCCAGCGTTTGGTGTTGAGTAACTGGCGCTGATCGAGGGCCCAGACTTTTCCGGTTAGCTCATCGGGGCCTTTGCCTTCGCGGATCGACTTATCGAACTCGCTGGCCATGGCTTGCATCTTTGCGTCGAGGTCGTCAAAGAAGCTGAGTGCGAGGGCTTCGGGGATCATGGGGAGCTTGGGAGAGCCAAACTCCAGCTTGCCATGGTGCGAGAGGATCATGTGCAGGACCAGCGTCTTGAGGCGCGACGGGAAGTTGGGCAAACTGTCTATGGCGCGCTCGGCGAGAGCCGTGCCGATCTGGATGTGGCCCAGAAGGCTGCCTTCGACGGTGTACTCGAAGCCGATCTCCCACGAGAGTTCGCGCACCTTGCCGATGTCGTGGAGGATGACGCCTGTGAGCAGCAGGTCGCGGTCGAGAAGCGGGTAATGGGGTGCGACGCGGTCGGCCAGGGTGAGCAGGCTGACGACGTGCTCAAGCAAGCCGCCGAGCCAGGCGTGATGGAGCTGCTTGGCGGCGGGGGCTTCTCGGTAGGCCTGGGCGATGGCCGGATCAGCGAGCATGGTGGTGAGCAAGAGCTTGAGGTTGGGGTTGGTGAAGCTCTCGACGAAGCCGAGAAGCTGACGCCAGAGGTCGGCGATGTCGTAGGCGGTGGAGGGCAGCAGGTCCGCCTTGTCCACCTCGGCGGATTGCGCCACTCGTAACTGGTCGATCTTCATCTGTAGGCGGTCGTCGAAGCGGGAGGCCGAGCCGCGGGCCTTGACGATATCTCCGCGCTCGAAATCTTTGGCGATGCGCGGATCGGATGGCTCCCAGACGCGGCCTTCAAGCTGGCCGGTCTTGTCGCCGAGGACGAGGCTCAGATAGGCTTTGTTGGACTTTGTGGTGCGCTGTTGCTTGGCCAGGACGAGGAAGAAGCCGTCGAAGAGCTTGCCTTCGTCGAAGTTGGCCAGATCGGCGATGTAGATATCTTTCATAGGGATGACCAAGGGGCAGCACGTGCCGCCGGGGGCTGCGCGTGCCGCTTACCTGCGGGTCAAGGATAGCATGGTTGCCGACGCGCGAGAACGATGGATGGCGCCCCGCAAAGTTCGGCACATCACTTTACGGCGAGATTCTTGCGCATAAAATCAACCAGCTTGGGCAGCGAATCGTCCGTAGCCTGTGCGTCATAAGCCATATGACCTCTCATGTGCTTGGCGGCGGGATCGAAATAGGTTTTTGACGGCTCATTGAGATTGAAACCGTGCGTGGCGCCGGGATATTCATAGGTGGTCAGATCGAAGTTGAACTTCTTTTGAAGCAGGCTTTTCAGTTGCGGCACTTCGTCTCCGTCGCCGTAGGCGTCATCCGTGCCGTAAAAGATGATAATTGGAGCCCCGGTCAGGGCACCGCCGCTTTCAATCTTCGGTATGAAAGCCTTTGCAACGGGGTAGAACCCCGCATGTGCGGCGAATCCTTTCTCGTCGCCCATCCAAGTCTTGCGGTTGTCATCGAGTGCCGTACTCAAAGTGATCGCGCCCCCCAACGAAAACCCCATTATGCCGATGCGGCTGGGATCGATGGCCGGCACTTTCCGCAATTCCTTCAATGCTGCAAAAGCCAATGGGAGGAAGGCTTCAATCTTGGGCCGGTCAATCGGGGACCTGTAAATCCCGTCTTTGAAATTCACTTCAAAGACAGCAATTCCCGCATTCAGCAGCGGTACTCGATAGAGAATGCCGCGCGAATCAATCCCCATGGTTCCGTGAATCATGACAACAGCCGGGCATCGGCCTGATGAGTTTTCAGGCAGGTAGAGCGTGCCATACACCTTCAAGGGATGGCTTGAATCAAGAGAAGAAAAATCAATCCTGGTATCGGTTGAAGCAGCTGTGGCAGGCATTACAGATGCAGTAGAAAAGAACAAGGCCAGTAACACCATGTATTTCAAAGAGCTCATGACGAACCTCCGACAGGTCCTTGTGAGATTTCTCCCAGATCGCCAATTTACCGAGTTCGCTACTGCAGAATCTCAGTAAGCGGGAACTTGGAGATATCCACGGTTACCTGCGATGTGAGTTGGTTAATCAGGCGAAAGACGTCGCGATTCCAGTATTGGTTATCCGCAACATCCGCGCTCTTCTTGTCGGCGATGCGATAAATCTTCCCTCTGTAACTCACCTGGACAATGGGCGAAATTTCCTGGTCCCCGTGCATCCCTGTCAAGCGCAGCAATGGAACCCGCTCAATGGATGGGACGGCCTCGGAAAATCTGGGCAACTCTTTGAGTTGGAACTCCGGCGGAATGTAGCGGCTGTTGGGAATGGCGGGGTTGGCGTGCTCGAGCGTGTCGTATGGAAGCTGTTCCTGAGCGGCAGCCGCCATCAGCCCCATCAAAGAACGCATAACCAGATGAGCCGATATGTTTGGAGCGCCCGAAGTTGAATTGCATGCGTCCTGATTGTTTGAGCTTCCCTCGATGGAAAAACCATTGGCAAGGCTCATAAGGATCGCGTCGAGCGCAGGCCCTTCTCTAAGCTCCTTCATCTCCGGGTCATTCAGAATCTCCTGCTTGATTTTCGCAATGTCGGGAACGGGCTTTGCGCCTTCCGATTGAAGCGGGTAGAGGGAAAACGTCGGGGTAAACACTTTCTCCCCTAAAAGCCACTTAGTGCCCACATGTTCCCACACAGCGCTCTTCTGGGAGGCAGTTACAACATCCTGCGCCTTGGGAGAGTTCGCCCCGCTGTCGTCCAATCCAGAATTGCTGTCGTAGGGGACGAAAGTATTTGCGCCGCGAAGAAGCAGGTAGCCGTGCCTTTGCAGCCAGTAGACGACCGCGTTTATCCGGAGGAAAGTCACATAACTGGAGAGAGTGTCGGGGTTGCGAAGATAGTCAGCCTCAGCGGCGCCGTCCGGTTTGATGTAAACCGGAGGAGGCGTGTTGCGCAGCGTTTCAACGGTGCAGCCATGCGCGGTAACTCTGGTAAGTTCAATTCGATCGACCATCAGGCGGACGAGTTGATCCGCTCGCCAACCCTGCTGGTAAAGGATGTAGAAAGTTTCCGCGGGAACTGGCTTCAAGAGAAGCTGCGCGTTAGTTTCGTCATTTACGGGAATGAATGTGAATATTGGATCGTTCTCATAGGTCGCGACAGGTGTGCCCCCGCCGGCAGGCCCGCCTATGAGGGGATTGGAGGTTGCGGTGGCATACGTGCCAGTCCCCGTGAGAGACGCTGCCATCTTATACGCGCTGGTAATCTGGCCAATCTTGAAGAAGTAGGTAGGATCGCGGTTCTCGAGGCGCGCGAGATTCAGGAGCATCTCTCGATTCGAGGTCTCCGCATAGTCTTTTTCAAAGCCCGTGAAGTCCATCCTCAGACGCTTCACCGCGCAGCCTGTCAAACCCGCGCAGAGGAGGCCGATGACAGAGAGTATCAGATAGGTTTTCCTTGGCTTGGCCGGCCGAAAGAGCCTTTTAGCCGTGGGAACGATGCAGTCCAGCAATTTTGATCTCATCTTAACTCCAGCGAGACGCAATTTACCACCCTGCGGGGAAGACAAAAGTATAGGGCCAACACATAATGAAAAGCAACAACAAATATTGGTTCCGCCCCCGGACCAACTAAGTACGGCAAAGGCGCCGCTTTTCAGCTCAGGCATCTTGAAAACCAAGCGCCGCTTCCCTTCCACCCGCTATATCAAATGCTCGATTCGCACATGTTCGTTTGCATACGCGCGGCCTAACTCGCGCAACGCGGGCACCGCTTGGACCGCATCGAGCTGGGCAAGTTGCGGGTTCTGGCGGAGGAACTCCTCCGCCTCCTTGCCCATGAACGATCTGTTGTAGCGGGCATAGCTGAACCAACTGCGCCCAGGGAGGGCTGTCCCTTCCAGATTACCTATCTCTGAATCCAGTTCTTCTCCGTGAATGCATTGACCAAGACAGCGGCACAGGCAGTCCTGTTCGAGCGCGATTCCCTGCATCAGCGCAGCTGGGATTTGAGCGGCGTGGTATCCGACCCACATACGGCGCACATTCACGTCCGTCGCAGCCAGGGAAAAACGCATTGTACCCACGGAGATCAAGCGAATCTTGTCCGGTCCGGTTTCCCAGGCCAATCGATAGCAAGGCAACACCGCCATTAATGCGGCGATAAGAGCCGGATTGTTATACGGCGTAATCGCTCCATCAACAAAGACGTGACGCTTGCCGCCGAGCATGATCTCCTCGGGATCGAAGTAGGTCGGAGCGGCAGTGCTAGCCCTCACCAACTTCCAGAGCGGCACTTTCAGATTGCAATCCAGAAGGTTGGCATCGTTGTACATTGCCAGCGGATTGTTGGAAATTGGCCATGCCGAGCCGGTTGTGTGGTTTCTCAAAACAACCAACAAGAGTGTCTTCAGACGTTTGGTATCCAACAGGGCCGGCACTTCACCTTTCCCGTCTTCGGAGAAGGTTCGGCGCAACAAGTCCGAGAGAGGTTTCGCTTCGTAACGCGAAACCAGGATGCGTTTCAGAGGGTTGTACCAGGGCACGTGCTGAAACATGGTGGTGCCGTGCTTCACATAAAGCGTGAGAATTTCTTCGACCGGCATTCCCCAGCTAAGGCCAGCGGCAATGATTGCGCCGGTGCTGGTTCCGGCGAAGAAATCAAAATGATCGGCCAGAATCAGGTTGGGAGCCTTGAAATGTTCACGCAACAGGGTTTCGATGCGAAGCAGTATTTCGAGGCTGAAGACGCCTCGTATTCCTCCACCATCAAACGTGAGAATGCGTTTCATAGCTATTTCCTCGTCATCTTTTGATTTCGGATCAAGGATCGCCACTCGATCAACTCAGCCAAAAGAGCCCGTTCAATCTGTCCGGCAACGCGCAGCACGCTCGGCCAGGTTCGCAGCGCTTCAATTTGCGTATCCCAGCTCCCGAGCTTCTGGTGCAATTCCTGGTAGCGTTCTTTCCGCCGATCGCAATCGTTGACCGCAAGCAATGCTCCGGCGATGGTTGCGATCTGGAATGCGATTGAAGCGCCGAGCGACAGACTTTGCTTCCACGGTCCAAGAGCAAATATCCCAGAGAAATGTCCGCTCACAAAGAGCCACACGTTCACCGCAGCCGCGAATCCGATCGAGATCCAGGTAGCGGCTCGATAGCGGCGAGCCTCAGCAGCTGATTGCGCCGCATGGCGGAAGAAATAATCGATTTGGCCTGCAATGCGCTCCTGGCGATACCGCTGCTTGAATTCTCCAAGCGACGATTGGCTGCGTTCCCGATCGACCATTTTCAGGAAGTTCAGCGACATGAGCACGCCGGACAGCTCGGGCACGACCTCGGGTCCAATCGCTTCGTAGTGCGCAGGCGTGCGCCAGAAAGCCAGAACCGAACGGCACACCTCAGCCGCGGTCCGAGTCCGGACCCACAAGACTTGGCGTTTGCGCAACCGCAAAATCGCCGGCAGCACGGCAGCCAGAATTCCGAGAACCGTTCCGACGGTCAACCATGTTTTTACTTCGTGCGCCCAAGATCCGGCTCCGCTGAAGATAGCCGCCGCAGCCGTGAAAACGATGGGGATTGCCGCAAGCCGCCGAGACTGCGGGGCGCACCGGGTGGCGCTGTCGTCCACTTTGCGAAACCAGGCCCTGGCCAGAGACTCCGGCTTATTGGTTTCAACAAGCACGTTCGGATCGGGCAGGCCGTTCAGGAATTCAAGCTCCGGATCGTCGAGGAGTTCATTTTCAGCCTGCTCATTGAAGATGCGCGTTTCGCCGGTGGTGCTGTGGATCCAAACCACCTGCCTGCCGAGCCCTCTGGCGAAGGAGACGACATCTTCAGTGCCGCCCAGGCCCTGCGAGGACTCACCATTCCAAAGCGCGAGCATCAATCGGCTTTGGTGAACGGTTTCGATGCCACATTCGTAGTAGCACTCTTCGCGCGTACCATCGCCGTTTGTAACTTCAATCGAGGTTGCCTTGCTCAGAACCAGCTCGGCACGCGACCAGGTGGCTGCGTCGAAGTCCTTGCGGAACTCTTCCCGCGGCAGCGGCAGCAGAACGCAAAGCGGCAGCTGCAGTTGAATGCAGCTCTCGGCAAACAGCAGGTCCCCTCCCGCCGCGACCGAGGAAACTCCGTACACAACTCCCACGGCAGAAGCTTTTCGCCGGGCAAGAAAGTCAATGATCCATTTTCTGCATTTGTTTTCGTCGCCGAGCGTTCGATGGCCTGTAAATCCTATGGCCATGGTGGCCGGCAACTTGATGGAAGGTTCCATTGATTCCCCTCTTGCGCTCCTGTTCCCAGTGGAAGAAACAGTACACGGGTGTGTGCCGGTTTGCAAACTCAGTTTGAACCGCTCTCAGCCGGGAGCTGCCTCCTGGCCCAGTTCAAAAGGTCATGGAGGTCGCCAATGAAGATCCGGGCTGTGGCGTCGCTGCTGGCAGTAACGATGCGCTTTCCGTCGGGCGAGAACATTGCTTTGTAGACCTGGTCGGTATGGCCGGTTAGAGTGCCTAGCAACCGGCCCGACTCGGCGTCCCAGACGCGCGCGGTATTGTCCTGACTGGCGGTGATGATGCGCTTTCCATCGGGGGAAAAGTCCGCATAGTTAACGCGGGCTGTATGCCCGGTCAGAGTGGCAAGCGGATGGCCCGTCCCGGCATCCCACACCATCGCCGTATGGTCGGCGCCGGCGGTGACGATGCGCTTTCCATCGGGCGAAAACGCCGCCGTATAGACCCAGCCGGCGTGCCCGGCGAGCGTAGTCAGCAGAGTGCCGGTCGCGGTATTCCACACCTTCGCTGTGCGGTCGTAACTGGCGGTGACGACGCGTTTCCCATTGGGCGAAAAGTTGGCCGTGTTGACCGCGGCGGCGTGGGAAAGAGTCGCCAGCAGGCGGCCTGATTCGGCATCCCAAATCCGTGCTGTATTGTCCGCTCCAGCCGTAGCGATGCGCTTTCCATCGGGCGAGAACGAAGCTTGATTCACGGGGCCTTTATGCCCGGTCAGAGTTGCCTGTAACTGGCCTGATGCGGCATCCCACACCCGCGCCGTACCGTCATCGCTGACGGAGACAATGCGCTTGCCATCGGGCGAGAACGCGACGTAGTTTACGCGGCCGGAGTGGCCGGTCATGGTGGCCAGCAGGCGGCCTGTCTGGGAATCCCACACCCGCGCTGTTTTGTCAGCGCTGGCGGTGACAATATGTGTTCCATCGGGCGAGAACGACACCGCATAGATCATCAGCGTGTGCCCGGCCATTGTTGTCAGCAATTTGCCTGATTCGGCATCCCAAATGTGCGCTTTAGTATCTTCGCCGGCAGAGACGATGAGCTTTCCATCGGGCGAAAACGAGGCGTCGAAGATTCGGCTGCCATACCCGGACAGGATGGCGAGCGGATGGCCGATGTCCGCATCCCACACGCGCGCCGTGCCGTCATTTCCGGCCGTGACGATGCGGTCTCCATTGGGGGAGAAAGCCGCATCGTTGACTACGCCGGAACCCGCGTTCAGCGTCGCCAGCAAGATGCCGGAATCGGCATCCCACACCCGAGCGGTAGCGTCCTCGCTTGCGGTGATTATGCGCTTTCCGTCGGGCGAGAAAGCGGCATCGTTGACTGGACCAGTATGCCCGATGAGCGTCGTCAGCGGATGGCCGGTTTCGGCGTCCCACACTTGCGCTGTATGGTCGGCGCTGGCGGTGACGATACGTTTTCCATCGGGTGAGAAGGCGGCATCGTAGAGCGCGCCGGTGTGCCCGGTCAAGGTCGCAAGGAGATGGCCGGTTTTGGCGTCCCAGACACGCGCAGTCTGGTCCCAACTGGCGGTGACGATGCGGTTCCCATCGGGCGAGAAGGCCGCATCATAAACTACGCGGGCATGCCCGGTCAGCGTGGCAAGCTGCTTCCCGGTTTCAGCGTCCCACACGCGCGCAGTAGAGTCCTGGCTGGCCGTAACGATGCGCGTTCCATCGGGCGAGAACGCGGCATGGTGGACCACGCCGGTATGCCCGCTGAGGGTTGCGAGCAAGAGGCCTGTTTCCGCATTCCACACACGCGCCTCATGGCCCGCGCTGGCGGTGAGGATACGCTTTCCATCCGCGGAGAAGACGGCCTGGCGTACCTCAACACCAGGACCGGCGAGCGTGGAGAGCAAATTTCCGTTTGCGGCGTTCCACACGCGCGCCGTTCCGTCATCGCTGGCGGTGACGACGTCGTTTCCATCCGACGAAAATGCAGCATCGTTGACCGGACCGCTATGCCCGGCAAGAGTTGCCGTCAGATGTCCGGTCGCGGCATCCCACACGCGCGCGGTCTTGTCACCGCTGGCGGTGACGATGCGCTTTCCATCGGCGGAGAAGGAGGCCACGTAGACCGGGCCGCCGTGATGCAGAATGAGATGTTCAAGTGGCCCCGCCACGACCGATCGCAAGGCGTACTGGGCCTGGTCAGTCGGCGACCGCTCCGCTGCCGCTACAGCCGTCCGGAGCGCTACTCCTAGATCGCCTCCAGCCAGGACTTCCTGTTCGACCAAGGCAGCGAGTTCGCGCGATTCTGCCGTGGCTTCTCGCGCATCGGCGATCCACCATTCCCAAATGGCGCCAGCCAGGCAGACTGCGAGCACGATGGCGGCGGATACGCTGGCTTGCTGTACGCGCCGGCGGAATCGCTCGCGCCGTGCCGCCTCCGCTTCCTGGTGCTCGATGCTGGCCTGAATGAATTTGCGTTCGGCCTCGCTGAGTTGCAGCGGCTTTTGCACCAGCCAGGTTCGCGTCCGCGTCAGCTTCAAGCCGGAGAGCAGTGCTTCGATTTTGTCGCCCGCGAGCGCTTTTTCCCAGTCGAGCAAATCCTGTTCGAGTTGATCCTTGCCGATGAGAAACTCGCGTTCTTCGTCGAGCCAGCCGCGCAGCAGCGGCCACTTGCGCAGCAGCGCCTCATGCGAAACCTCAACAATCGTCTCGTCATTTTCCTTCTGAATAATGAGAAGGCGTGCTTTAGCCAGGCGCTCGATCAACGGCCGGGCCTTTGCGGGCAACACATCGAAGCGTGCCGGACGGCGCACATATTCGCCCTCGGAGTTCACCCGCACCATCGCGGGCACGAATGATTCTCTCAGCGCCTGCAAATCTTCCGCAGAGGGTTTGGCAGCGGCAAGAACTTCGTCGGCTTTGCGGCGTACTGCATTTTCAAGCGGCGAAAGCTGCCCGGCATCGTCGCCCAGCGCCAGGTAGGCTTCGAGCGTGAGGTTCTTCTTTTGGCCAAAGCGGTCGTAGAGTTCGCGCAGCGCAAAAGCCAGCAGCGGCAACGCATCGTCGGTGGCCGCATCTTTCATAGCGGCGCCGACCAGGGCCTCATCAACCGAGAGACCAGCAACGCGAGCCGGGCCTTCAATGATGTCGCGTATCCTCGCCAGAGGCATGGGCTTGAGAGAAAACTCTTCAAAAGCCGCAGTCATGGCGGGCGCTTCTTGAAGCTCTCCCAGATAATCGGAGCGCAAAGTCATGGCTACGAGGAAGGGCAGATGCTCATCCTGCATGGCGTTGAGAACGCGCAGAAACTGCGCGGCTCCGCTCTTCTCGGCTGCGCCGAAGAGTTCTTCGGATTGATCGACCGTAATCAGGATTTGCGCTTCGTTCGACGAATAAGCGGAGCGCAGGTCGCGGGCAAGGTCGGAAAGCACGCGCGAAAGATCGTCGGACGCGAAGGCGTCGCGCCAGTGCCTCCAATCGGCGCTGGACCCAATGGCAATGGCCACGGTCTGGCCCAATTCTTCCATGGGGTGAAGTTGGGGGCGAAATGGCGGGAGCACAATCCAGTTACGCTTGTCGCGTTTGAGCCGGGGCAATACGCCGGCGCGAAGCAGCGAGGATTTTCCCGAACCGGAGGCGCCCAGCACGACAACCATCCGGGCCCCGCCCTGCGCCCGCCTTGCGTTGAGCCGCTCTATCAATCGGCGGACATCATCGTCGCGGCCGAAATAAATTGCCGCATCTGCCTCATCGAAGGCAAGCAGCCCCGGATAGGGAGGACGCGTCGGGTCCCAATCGAACCCGCCGCGCGCATTAACTATAACCTCGGTCAATTCCGTGGCAAGGAGGGCCAGACCGCCTTCGCGGTCCTTCACAAGATCGAGATGCTGGATGTCTTGTGAAACGAAGGTTTCGCCTGTGGGCGACTCGATTAGCGGAAAAATCGCTTTGCCGAGCGCGCGCGCCTGGGTGAATTCGGCAAAGCACCATTTACTGTCAAACCAGTTTTTGGTCAGAATCAGAATCACCGCTTCAGCCCCGGCGATTTCTCTGTAGAGTGTGCGCTCCCAGTCAGCGCCGGGAGCCAGACCGGCGTGCTTATCGAAGTCAAGAAATGTCTCGGTAAAGCCATGCGCGTGCAGGCAGGTGAGCAGGTGCGCGGCCTGCTCTGTGTCCCGGCTTGAATGGCTGATAAAAATGTGCGACATACTCGTTCCCTTTGGGGTCCGCCCCCTTGAGAGGCATAGACTACTCGCTCAAATAAACCTTGAGCATGTCTGCAGTTTGCTTGAAGGCGTCCGAATAGTCTTTGGGGTTGTAGTGATCTCCGCCATAGACGAAATCGTGTTCGGCATCCGGGTAGACAACGAGCTTGAACTTCTTGCCGGTCGCGGTGGACGCCGCCGCCAGCTGGCTATCCAAATCGGCCAGGCAACAGCCATCGCGAAAGCGGTCCTTTGCTCCGGCGAAGACCAGCAGCGGCACCTTTAATCTGCTCGCAAAACCGGGCACGTCATGAATGAAGTTGTTCATGGGGTACCAAAGCACTTGGCCTGCTACCAGATCAGGCCATTGCGCAGCGAAATAAAGATACATGCCGCCGCCGACAGAAAAGCCGACCAGGGCAACCTTTCCTGGGAGCGCATGAGGCATTTGCTGCGCTTGCAGGATGATGGTTTTCACGCCATCCCCATGTGTTCCCAACATCAGATTGCCGTCGAACAGCACTACGTCGTAGCCGAGCTCGGCGATCTCACGGGCTACCGTGGTGTAATGCGCCGGGCCTGAGACGCCCGAGGCCATCACGACCACACGCCCTTTACCCTGAGGCGGCGGGAACTCCTGTTGTGCGCGCGCGACCGAAGCCGAGGTGAGCCACGCAAGCAAACCAATCGTTGCCGCGAGGCACGGGAAGGCCCGCCAGGAAACAGGTCTCTTGCTCAAGCACGGAATTGCATCAACTATCACTTCTATTATTAGCCTCCACTTAGCCCGGGGCGCCGATTCCAATCTGATCCTGTTAGTCCGCGAGATGCGGTAAGTTGTCCACTAACTTCCGAGGGCTGGAACAAATGAAATTACAAAGGTTGCTGCGTTCCGTATGACTTACAACCCAGCACTTCTTCAAAGGATGACTTGGCTTCGGCGCAGCGTGGTAATCGCCATTCTTCGCAGGGCGTTCCGAGCCCAATTCAACTTGCAGCAACCTGGTTGTTCAGAATCCCCATTGCAATCAGTGATTACAGGAATGAGTGCGCCCTCTCAGTGACGGGGGTCACATCCTTGGAATCGCCAGGAGTCTGCGCGAAGATTGCAGTTAGGCGAACCTGACTTCGCTCCTATACGTCGATAATCTGCATAGCGACAAGCAAGCGATTTTGAGTAAACGATCATTGCGCGGCAGCCGGGGGTTGACGATTCGGAAGGAGGGCCGCTAGGTTATCGGCAGGGAATGGTGCAGGAGGAATTGAGGATGAAAAGGATTTGTTGCCTGTTTGCCGGAGTTTTCATGGTGGCCGCGCTGGCCAGCGTTGCTCAGGCTCCGCAGCCGGCGGGGCATTGGGCCATCGTAGTTCATGGCGGGGCGGGAGTCATCGAACGGTCCAAGCTGGGCCCCGAAGGCGAGGCGGCCTATCGCGCTTCGCTGGCCAAGGCCGAGGCCGCTGGAGCCGGAGTGCTGGATCGGGGCGGGTCTGCGCTGGATGCAATCGAAGCCACCATCAATATTCTCGAGGACGATCCGCTGTTCAACGCCGGCCACGGCGCGGTCTTCACCGCCGAGGGCAAGAATGAGCTGGACGCGGCCATCATGGATGGCGAGAACCTGAAGGCCGGCGCGGTGGCAGGGGTGACACGCACGCGGCATCCCATCAGCCTGGCGCGGGCGGTGATGGAGAAGTCGCCCTACGTGATACTGGCCGGCGCGGGCGCCGACGCCTTTGGCGCGCGGGTTGGCCTGGAGCAGGTGGACCCCAGCTTCTTTTTCACAGAAGCGCGCTGGCAATCGCTGGTCAAGCAGTTGCAGAAGGAAGGCCGCCCGGTGCCACCGCGTCCAGTGGGCGCGCCGCCTCCGCCAGCGGCGCCACCGGTTCCGGTAGCCCAGATTGACGAGTCGGCTGACGCGCATATGCACGGCACGGTGGGCGTGGTGGCGCTGGACCGCGCCGGCAATATAGCCGCGGGAACCTCGACGGGCGGATTGCAGGGCAAGATGCCGGGCCGCGTGGGCGACTCGCCGATCATCGGCGCGGGCACTTACGCATCCAACCAGTCGTGCGCCGTGTCGGCTACCGGCTCGGGCGAGTATTTCATCCGCCTGGGCGTGGCGCGGGAGATCTGCAACCTGGTCGCGTTCAAGGGCATGAAGTTGCAGCAGGCCGCGGACCAGGTGATTCACAAGGAACTGGAAGCGCTGCACGGGGACGGCGGCGTTATCGCCATCACTACAGACGGCCAATTGGTGTGGAGCTTCAACACTCCCGGCATGTTCCGCGCACGGCAGGCGGAAGGCGGCAAGGTGGAGATTGGCATTTATAACGACGAGCCGTAAAGCAAAGGGCTTCAGCCGCCGAGGGAATGCGAGTCATTGAAAATCACATTCCCTCCGAGGCTAAAGCCCGGATTCTTTTATGACTATTGCGGCACGGCTGAAGCCATGCCCTTTCAAAACAGTGTCATGCTTTCGGCTGAAGCCGTGCCCTTTCAAATCCTTAACGGATAATCTCGAAGCGCTCCCACTGGCAATTGCAGACCGGGCAGCGTTCGTGTTGCTCTTCGGTTTCCGAGGTGTAGCCGCAAACGGGGCAAACGTAAAACTCGCGCGCCTCGCCAATCCAGGAATCCCGTTTTCCAGCCGCCAGCAAGGCAATGGCCTCGGCATAGAGGCGTGCGTGGGTCTTCTCCGCTTCCAGCGCTCCATGGAAGGTGCGGATGGCGGCTGTGTTTTTGCGCTCGGTGGCCTCCTGGAGGAAGCCGGGATACATGATGTCGATCTCGTACTGCTCGCCGTTGAGCGCGGCCTTGAGGTTTTCGAGCGTGGACTTCACTTCAACCGGGTGGATTTCGCACTCCGAGCGGCTGCCCAACTGGTGCAGAACGCGGGAGTGGTTGGCGGCGTGAATCTGCTCAGCGCGCGCGGCGGCGCGAAAGAGGCTGGCTGCGCCGTGCAGGCTGTCCTCGTCCGCCTTGGCTGCAAAAGCGGTGTACTTGGCGTGCGCATTCGATTCGCCTTCAAAGGCGATCAACAGGTTCTGAACGGTAGTGGTGTTATCCACGGCAATTGCTGGCATGAGAAATCCTCTTTTGCTCCGTTCAAGAGCCTACGAGCAGCGAAAGAGGGCGCGCTGTGATGCAGCTTACAGGCCTGACGATTCAGAGCGAGTCAGCAAGTTAGCGAAAGGCCCCGCATTGCGCGGCCTTTTCTGTTAGCGGGTTAGCGAGTCTGCGGGTCGCAAAGCGGCTCTGGAGCGATGCTTCGGGGCCGTTTTTTGGGCGAAAAACAGATTTTTCCAGTGATTTTCAGAGGCCAAATC
>PLOI01000086.1:0-3551 GCA_003142015.1 Acidobacteriaceae bacterium
ATCGACGAAATCCCCTACATGATGGTCAAGAAAGACGGCCGGCGCGAGCGCTTCGACCGCCAGAAGGTCTTGAGCGGCCTGCTGCGCGCCTGCGAAAAGCGTCCCGTTCCTTTGAAAAACCTGGAGGCCATTGTAGACGCCGCCGAGGCCTTTCTGGTGGATGCGCCGGAGCGCGAGCGCACCACGGCCGAGATCGGCGAACTGATTATGGACCAACTCAAGGTGCTGGACACGGTGGCATACATCCGCTTCGCCTCGGTCTATCGCGACTTCAAGGATGTGCGCGAGTTCAAGGAAGAGCTGGAAGGCCTGCTGGGCAGTCGCGGAGCGGGAAGGCTAAAGAAATAGCTGCTGGAAGCTGAGAGGAAAAACAATGGCGGAGCAGAAGACCCACGAAGTAACCCTGATTCCCGGCGACGGCATCGGCCCGGAGGTCACGCAGGCCATGCTCCGCATCCTCGAAGCCACCGGCGTGCGCTTCGAGTGGGAGCGCTACGCCGCCGGAGCCGAAGCCTTCGAAATCTATGGCGAATACATTCCCGCCGCGCTCTATCAATCCATTGAGCGCAACGGCGTGGCTCTCAAGGGACCGGTTTCGACGCCCATCGGCGGCGGCTTCAAGAGCATCAACGTCACGCTAAGAAAAAGATTTGATCTCTTCGCCAACTTCCGCCCGATTAAAAATCTTCCCGGCCTGAAAACGCATTGGCCCGGCGTGGACCTGATCATCGTGCGCGAAAACACAGAGGGCGAGTACCTGGGGCTGGAGCATGAAGTGGTTCCCGGCGTGGTCGAGGCCATCAAGGTCATCACCGAAAAAGGCTCAACGCGCATCGCCAAATTCGCCTTTGAGTACGCCCGCAAACACGGCCGCAAGAAGATTCACTCCATTCATAAAGCCAACATCATGAAGTTGTCGGACGGCTTGTTTCTGCGCTGCGCGCGCCAGGTGGCCGAGGGATTTCCCGACATCGTCTACGGCGAGCACATCATCGACAACACCTGCATGCAACTGGTGATGAACCCCTACCAGTACGACACGCTGCTGCTGGAAAATCTATACGGCGACATCGTCAGCGACCTGTGCGCGGGCCTGGTGGGCGGACTGGGCCTGGTGCCCGGCGCCAATCTGGGCCTCAACTGCGCCATCTTCGAAGCGGTGCACGGCTCGGCTCCTGACATCGCAGGCAAGGATATTGCCAACCCCACGGCACTGTTGCAATCCGCGGTGCTGATGCTGCGCCACCTGGACGAAGANNCCCTGACTCGCGACGTGGGCGGCACGGCCGGCACCACGCAGTTTACCGACGCTCTGCTGGCGGCGATGGGCTAAGGATTGGCCGTCGTCTTTTTTTGAGTGAACCAGAACCTGTGCGCATGCGTACATAAGTTCATGCAAGAACCCGCGGAGGAACTATGAATTTTCTCGCTCTTTGGCCATGGCTTTGCTGGGGATGGCTCGCTGGTGAAGCCGTGATCGCCGTACTGATGCGCACCCGGAAGAGCGGGGGGAAGATTCAAGATCGCGGATCGCAGCTCATGGTGTGGCTTTCAATCACCGCTGCGTTCGTGGGCGCCAACTGGATCGATCGGATTGCTCACGTCAGCATGTTCGGCCAGGCCCACTGGCTCAAAACGCTTGCCCTCATCGTGATAGTGGCCGGAATCACTATCCGGATTACGGCCATCGTTAGCCTGGGCAGGGCTTTCAGCGTCAACGTCGCAATCCGCAAAGCGCAAAAGGTTTGGAGGGGCGGCCTTTACCACTTTGTCCGGCACCCCTCTTACCTCGGCATGGAACTGGCGCTGCTGGCGGTAGGGATCCACTCCCGCAACTGGGCCGTCCTGGTGTGGATGCTCCTTCTCCCCACCCTCGCACTGCTCTTTCGCATTCACGTTGAAGAGGCCGCGTTGCATCAAGCCTTCGGCGAGGAATACGCTGGATACTGCCGCGTTACCAAGCGCCTCATCCCCGGCGTTTTCTGATNNCGGCGCGCGGAGTTCCGCGATGCGCACCTGGAAATGGCGTGGAAGGCAAGCGAATGCGGAGAGTTGCTTTTGGCCGGCACGCTCGATAATCCCGCGGATGCCGCACTGCTGCTGTTCAAAGGCGACTCGCCTGATGTCGCCGAAAAGTTTGCCAGAAGCGACCCTTATGTTACAAACGGGATCGTGAAGCGGTGGTATGTGCGGGAGTGGAAAACAGTCGCCGGAGCAGGATGCGCGACCCCCGTCAGGCCAAACGTAGCTCCACCGGCGAAATAATGCGCAGCGGTTTTCTGCCATCAAACCGCTGCGGATATTGCGGCCGAAAACCCATTCTCCTGTACACTGAATGTTCAAGGCCATGAAAAACAAATATCCAATCGGCATCCTGGGCGCAACCGGAATGGTGGGCCAACGTTTTATCCAGCTTCTGGAGCGCCATCCCTGGTTTGAGGTCGCGTGGCTCGCGGCCAGCGACCGTTCGAGCGGCAAGAAATATGTCGAGGCCGCCAAGTGGCGCCTCGACACGGCGCTGCCCGAACGCATCGCCAATATGACTATCGCCCCAGCGGAGCCTGCTGGCGCGCCCAAAATCATCTTTGCCGCTCTCGACGCCGCCATCGCGCGCGATCTTGAGCCGCGCTTTGCCGATGCCGGCTGCGCCGTGGTCTCCAACTCCAGCGCATATCGCATGGCTCCCAGCGTGCCACTCGTCATTCCTGAAATCAACGCCGAGCACCTCGGCCTCATCGAGGAACAGGCGTCGCGCAGGGCAGCGGGCGGCTACATGGTGACCAATCCGAACTGCTCGACTATTGGATTGGTGATGGCCCTCAAGCCCCTCGAGCAGCGCTTCGGCATTACGCAGATCATCGTCACCACCATGCAGGCCGTCTCCGGCGCAGGCTACCCCGGCGTACCCTCCATGGACATTCTCGGCAACGTCGTTCCCTACATTGGCAGCGAAGAAGAGAAGATGGAGGCAGAGACCCTCAAGCTGCTGGGCAAGCTCGAAGGCCATGCGGTTACGCCGCTCGCCGCTCGCATTAGCGCCAGTTGCAATCGCGTCGCCGTCGAGGACGGCCACACGGAGAGCGTCAGCGTCAAGCTCGGCAAACCGGCCACGCGCGAAGAGATTCTGGCTGCCTGGGCGGAGTTTCGTCCCCTCGCCGGCCAGGGACTACCAACCGCTCCCGATCAGCCCATCGAGTGGGCGCCGCAGGACGACCGCCCGCAGCCGCGCCTGGACCGCCATCGCGGCAATGGCATGGCCGTGACAGTCGGCCGCCTGCGCCCCTGCGGTGTGCTCGACTGGAAATTTACCGCGCTCTCGCACAACACCATTCGCGGCGCCGCCGGAGCCGCCATTCTCAACGCTGAACTGCTAGCAAGCCTGGGTAAACTCACATGAGCCTCGTAGTCATGAAGTTTGGCGGCACGTCGGTGGAGGACCCGGCGGCCATTCGCCGTACCGCGGCCATCGTCGCCGGGCGCGTGGCCCTGGGCAAGCAGCCCATCGTCGTGGTCAGCGCCATGGCCAAGGTCACCGACCAACTGCTGCGCGC
>PLOI01000086.1:3591-9567 GCA_003142015.1 Acidobacteriaceae bacterium
GTCAGCTTCGGCGAGCTATTCTCCAGCCGCATTGTCGCCGCGGCGTTTCGAGAATTGGGCATCAATTCCACGCACATCGACGCGCGCCAGATCATCATCACCGATTCGCAATTCCAGAAGGCGATTCCGCAGGACGCGCTGATCGAAGAACGAGCACCCAAAAAGCTGCTGCCGCTGCTCGCGCAAGACCAGGTTCCCGTCATGGGCGGCTTCATCGCCTCCAACCAGGCCGGCATCAGCACTACCCTTGGCCGCGGCGGCTCCGACTTCACCGCTGCCCTGGTCGGCGGCGCGCTGCAAGCCGAGGCCATTGAAATCTGGACCGATGTGGATGGCATCATGACGGCCGACCCGCGCGTCTGCCCCGACGCTCTTCGTGTGAAGGTCATCAGCTTTGAAGAAGCCGCCGAGCTGGCCTACTTCGGCGCCAAGGTNNGTCAAAAAGAAGCTCAGTATCATCGATGTGGTGGCCGGCCGCATGTTGATGACCCACGGCTATATGAAGGAAATCTTCACCGTATTCGACAATCACAAGTGCCCCGTCGATATGGTCTCCACCAGTGAAGTTTCCGTCTCGCTCACGGTTGACTCCAACGACAAGCTCCCCGCCATCGCTGCTGATCTCGGACAATTGGCCGATGTGAAATATGAAGGCAAGAAGGCCCTGATCTGCATGGTGGGCGACGACATCCGCGGCCAAAGCGGCATAGCCTCCCAGGTCTTCAGCGCCATCCGCCACATCAACATCCGCATGATCTCGCAGGGCGCGAGCGAAATCAATATGAGCTTCATGATCGACGAGGACGACGCCGACGAGGCCGTTCGCTCGCTGCACGCCGCATTCTTCCAGGACCCCGACCCGGCCATCTTCGACGTAGACGCGCGCAAGACGTAGGTTATCTTCGCCTCTGGCGCAGCACACCTAACCACGCTGCGCGAGGGCCAACTTGCTAACACGCTATTCGACAGAAGCGGCCAACTCCACGGATTTCACGCGCCCGTAAATCAACAGCAGCATCGCCAGCAGCAGCAAAACCACCCCCAAAACCAGCACGCTGCCTTCGGGGCCGTCCGCGCCGCCGCTCCACAGCGCATTGCCCCTCACACTGGTGGTCAGGTAATGGCCGGTGGCGACCATGCCGCTGTCGGCGGTCCCATAGAAAAAAGTCTCCGCCCAATCCCACACAGCATGACAGCCAATCGCCCACCACAGCGAGCCGGTCAGCCGCACGCTGACGCAGAAGACAAACCCGATCAACGCCGCGGCAAAGATGCCAATCCAGTTTTCGCCGCCGTTGCCGGTGTGGATGAAGCCAAAGAGCGTCGAAGCAGCCCATGCCGCCTGCCAGAAGGCCGCTCCCGGCGTTTTCTTAATGTGCAGCAGTAAACACGGCGGCAGACCCAGCAAGGCCGCGAGATAAACGCCCCAGACGCCGTTGCCGCTGGCAGTAAAAAGCAGTATGAGGCAGGCTGCGCCAACCGTGCCCAGCGCCCACCAGAAGTTGATGCCGCGAGTGAAGGTGAACTGCAGAAAGCCGCGAAAGCTGCCTTCTTCAACGATGCCGGTAAGCAGAAAAACGACGCCCCAGATTGCGGCATAGCCGTATATCCGCGCACCGGAGAGCGCCGCCGGACCGAAATGCAGCCAGCCGCCCCAGACCAGCGCTCCCACCAGCGCCGACAGCGCGGCGAAGCCGGCCACGATTCCGCTAAAAAAGTGAACAAGGGGCCGCGGGCCGCGCAGGTTGTAGTCCATGATGCGGCGGCGCTCCATGAGCGCAACCAGCGCAACCGCTCCCAGCACCGCCAGAAATAGAATCACCTCGCCGATGAGCGCCGTGGCGGGCGTGAAATTGCTCGTCTTTACGTGAGGAATATGCCGGGCGATCGCCGTGGCAGTCGTTCCCAGCGTGATCGTGAAAATTACGGACAGGATGAAAAAGATCGCAGCCGACCAGCCGGCGCGCAAACCCTGGCCGCCGATGAAAACCCACCGCAGGCCTCGATATTCTGGGTCCGGGACAAGCGGTGCAGTAACCTCATTTGGGGCGATTGGCGCTTGCGGCTGCGCAGGTTGGATCTCCTGCTCCATCGAGCCTCCTTAAAATGAAAGCGGATTTCTCTACTGATTTGTACTAGTGGAAAGATACTCTACGCAAATGCCGCCTGGGCAGTTCCGCGACTGCTTCGGACGAAAATTTGGATGGGCCCACAAGTTAAAATTCAGCTCCGGCCTTGACACAGCGGGCAAAGCCGTTGATGCTAGACAGTTCCGGCAATTCAATTTTTCTGCGCATGGAGGGCTTCAGACCTTGCGGGTTCGCGTCTTTTATCACGACAAATGCTTCGATGGGGCCTGCTCGGCTTCGCTCTTCACGCGCTTTCACCGCGAGTGCGTCGCCACCGGGGCCAGCTACGAGTACCACGGCCTCGTCCATCGCGCCGGCGCTCTCTTCGACGAGAGCGATTTTACCGGCGACGAAAACGCAATCGTCGACTTCAAGTATTCGGCTTCGCCCAAAATTACCTGGTGGTTTGACCATCACCTCTCGGCTTTTCTCACCCCTCAAGACCATGAGCATTTCCTGGCCTGCAAGCGGGACCCAGACTGTGGCAGTCGCAAGTTTCTCGATGTGAACTACACCTCTTGCACCAGTTTTCTGGCGCACATCGCCTCCACCCGTTTCGGCTTCGACACCGCGCCCGTCGCCGAGTTGATTCACTGGGCCAACATTGTGGACGGAGCAAAGTATGAGAGCGCCGAAGCTGCCGTCGAGATGGCCGCGCCGGCCATGAAGCTGACCCTCATCATCGAGTCCTCACAGGATGATGTCTTCATCCCACGCCTCATTCCTCTGCTCACGCAGATGCCGCTGGCCGAGGTGCTCAGCCAGCCTTTTGTGGCCGATCGNNCTGGATGGCTATAACAAGTTCATCCCTTACTATCTCCATCCCCAGGCCACTTATTCTATTGGCCTCTCGAAATCCAGCTTCCGCACCAAGGTCTCGGTTGGTTCGAATCCCTGGACCAAGGCCGACCCGGCCAAGATGGTGAATCTCGCACAAGTCTGCGAGCGTTACGGCGGCGGCGGCCATGCCCGCGTGGGCGCGATCAGCTTCCCGCCCGATCAGGCGGACAAGGCCCGCGTTGCCGCCGCTGAAATTGTGGCGGAGCTGAGGGCGAAAAACCCGCTGGGGTGAGTTTTCTACTTGGCCGCGCGGCAGCATTGACGGAAGGGCTCCTCAAATGCTCAAGAAATTTCTGATCGTCTGTAGTATCTGCCTTGCTTTTTCCGCCATTAGCCCATTGGCCGCGCAGTACGTCCGGGTCGGCGGCCAGGATCAAATAGCTATGGGCAAGTTGGACGAAATGGAGCAATTGCTGGGCCCGGCCGCTGCCGGGCAGACAGTTGATCTTCTGACGCGGCTGGGAATCGATCCAGTCATTGGCAAAATGGTTGTCGAGGAACTCCTGCCCGGGCAAAAGATAGAGCTACAAGCGATCCGAGCCCATCAAGAGACACACTATGGAGTAGCATTTCTGCCCAGCTTCAGAGGTTGTTACCTGTATCTGCTCCAGGGAGCAGATGACGATCCGAAAAACATGCCATGGCACGTGATCGACAAGCAGGAACTCAATTGCTGGAATGGGCCCAGCGTTCTTGAACTTCTGGCTTTACGGCGTGCCGACGCCGATGACCTTGTAGTTCATCACGTGAACTACAACCACGGTTCAGGTGTCGAGGAAGATCAAACGCAGGTGTTTTCGATCTTGAATGGCAAACTCGTGCAGACGCTGGTCACGCAGGATTTTCTCTCGGAAGTGACGTTGGGAACTGAGATCACAACGGAACACAGGAGCACATTTCTGCGGTTTCCGGACCTCTCGCTGGAGGAAACCCGGACCATTACCGTGAACGACAAATTGGAGAAGGTCGAGCGCCGCTACTGGCGCTGGTCGGAACAGAAGAACAGGTTTCTTTCAGGCCGGTTTGTGCTGATTGTCGCGCCGGGCATATCGAAAAGATAGGATGCAATGAAATGCGTTTTGGGCTACAATGTAGCTCAGGAGTCTCCCATGCCCGCCAATGCCGTCGTCCGTGCCAGAATTGATGCTCGCGTGAAGGAAGAGGCCACTGCTATCTATGCAGCCGCCGGTCTCACACTCTCCGACGCCTTTCGCATGATGCTCATGCGGACGGTCGCCGAGCGGGCGCTTCCCTTTGAGCCGCTGATGCCGAACGCTGAAACCGTGGAAGCCATGAAGGCCGCACGGCGCGGCGAACTGACCAAGATTGGCGGCATCGACAACCTTTTGGCTGACCTCCATGCGGACGATTAGCCGCACGACACGGTTCAAAAAAGATTACAAGCGCGAAGCGAGAGGTCAGCATCGGGCAACTCTGGATGCGGATTTGCTGGCCGCCATTTCCCTTCTGGCCACCGATGCTCCCCTGCCGGAAAAATTCCGCGATCACCCTCTGACCGGCGAATGGACCGACCATCGCGACTGCCACATCAAGCCCGATCTGGTGCTCGTCTACCGTATGCCAGATGCGGCATCGCTGGAGTTGGTCAGGCTCGGTTCACACAGCGAATTGAGTCTGTAAATGCCTGCCCTGATGTTCGCTACACGAAGCTGAGCGCCGGCAGCTGAGAGCCGCTCTTCACAGCCCCAGCTCAGGCGCTCGCCGTTTCATCGCTTCCAGACAAAACCCGATGTGCGCGTCCAGTTCGACGCCTAACTCCGCCACGCCCTGGAGTATGTCCGCCCGGTTCACGCCGCGCGCGAATGCCTTGTCCTTCATCTTCTTGCGCACGCTGGCCACTTCCACATCGGCAATCGCCTTGGTCGGCTTCACCAGCGCGCAGGCGGTCAGAAACCCCGCCAGTTCGTCGCAGGCAAACAGGGATTTTGCCAGATGCGTGAGCCGCGGTACGCCGCTGTACTCCGCGTGGCCCAGAATGGCGGTGCGCAACTCCTCGGGCCAGCCCAGACGCTCCAACTCGCGCACGCCCACAAACGGATGCTCCTCGGCCGTGGGGTGGCGCTCATAGTCGAAGTCGTGCAGCAGAGCCGTCGTCGCATAAAGCTCGATGAACGCACGGCGCGCTTCCCCCTCCAGCCCGAGACGGCCGGCTTCCGCCTCGCCGCACGCCGTCACGCAGGCTTCGACCCCCAGCGCGTGTTTGCGCAGGCTCTCGCTCAGGGTCCACTCGGTCAGCAGTTGCCAGGCATGTTCGCGTCCGTAGCTGTTGCCCAATGCATCATTCCCAGTGCAGTTATTCATTGTTTCTTACCCCTCGATGTTGCTCAATCTGGTTCGTGCTTCTCACGGTTTTACCGGCCATTCTAACGGTATGATCCGTGAATTACAGGTTTGTATACAAGTTTTCACTTGACAATTATGGTTCGCCTCCCCGAAAGTAACACACACGTGGTGCTGCAACGCACCGCGGGGTTCCTGCTCTGGCACTCCGCGCACCACTCATGGCAGCTACCCTGGCGAGCGTGGAAGCACGCGAAGTTGTCCGCTGCAATTTTCCCGATTGCAAACTGGTCCAATTCAAACCCAGCAACTCCCTTTGCAGAAGGTGCCACAGGCCCCTGGACATCGAGGAGCCGGTTCGCCCTGGGCCGGTTGCGGTCGAGAGCCGCCCTGCGGATCCGTCTACTGAAGCCGGCCTGAAAGTGGCCGGGCAGGTGAAGGAAATCCGCCACGCGCGCCATCTCAGCCAGCGTCAACTGGCCGGCCGGATGCAGGTGCCACGCACCTACATTTCGAAGATCGAAAATGGCAAAGCCATCCCCACACTCAGCTCTCTGGAGCGGCTGGCCTCTGCTTTGGGCGTGGACGTGCGCCAATTGCTCCGCGACGCCCGCAGCTGCCGTGACGAAGAGGTAGCCTCGATTCTGGCCGATCCTTTGTTGGCCGAGATTGCGGCCTTGCTGCCATCCCTGGACTCCTTGCACCG
>PLOI01000085.1:0-1253 GCA_003142015.1 Acidobacteriaceae bacterium
CTTGAACCACGCGTCGGGCAACTTGAGCCCCGCCGCTCGTATGTTTTCTTCGGCGTGAGCGGCTGACGAGGTTCCGGGAATTGGCAGCATGGCGCTGGAGCGCCTGAGCAGCCACGCCAGGGCTACTTGCAGCGGTGTCCATTCGAGTTCCTTGGCGGCCCTTTCCAAAACCTCGTTACCCTGCCGATTCTGCCCCAGCGGCGCCCACGGAATGAACGCAATTCCCTGCTGCTCGCAGTGGTTCAACAAAAAGTCCCACTCCCGGTCGGCAAAGCTGTACCGGTTCTGCACGGAGACAATGGGCACAATNNGCGTCAAACGAAACAGCAGGATCGGGAATGTGCAACTGGAAGAGGTCGATCTGGTGGAGGCGCAGTCTCATCAAGCTGCCCTCCACCGCTTCCTGCAAATGCTTTGGGCTGGCATTATGGAGCCACTGCCCGGGGCCGACGCGCTCCCATCCGCCCTTGGTGCCAATTACCAGGCCTGCCGGATAGGGCGCAAGCGCCTCGGCAATAAGCTCCTCAGAGACGTACGGGCCATAAGAGTCCGCTGTGTCAATGAAGTTGACCCCAAGCTCCACCACGCGCCGCAGCGTTTCCAAAGCCGCATTGCGATCCGCTGGCGGTCCCCAGATGCCTTTGCCTGTGATGCGCATGGCGCCGAAACCAAGGCGATTGACCGTACGATCCCCGAGTTGGACAGTCCCCGCNNTCGGCGCGGCTGCCGTAGGGTCCCAGAGCGGCAAAGGCTTCTTCGATCAGGCGCGCGGCGTCGCGCTGGCTCTGGTCAATGCCGTAGACGGCCGGCCAGGTGGCCTTTTCCGTGGCCTGATCCTTGCCCGCTGTCTTGCCCAGGTGCGCCGAATCCACCGTCAAATCCAGCACATCGTCCACAATCTGAAAGGCCAGTCCGGCCTTGCTGCCGAAAATGGTCAGCCGAGCTACATCATCCGCTGCGGCTCCGGCGTAAACGCCGCCAGCCACCACACTCACCCGAATCAGCGCGCCGGTCTTGGCGCGGTGAATGGCGTTGACCAGCTCCGGAGTCGGCTTGAGGTGTTCGCTTTCCAGGTCCAGCACCTGACCGCCGATCATGCCCTCGACAGTGCCGACGGCGTTGGCAACCAGGCTGATAATCTGGACGATCGCTTTGGGGGCCGCGGGCGGCGACCCAAGCCCGGCCAGCACCTCGAAGGCGCGGGTCTGCAGCGCGTCGCCGGCCAGGATGGCGATGGCCTCGCCGAAGACCAC
>PLOI01000085.1:1273-6658 GCA_003142015.1 Acidobacteriaceae bacterium
GAGTGGCGCATGGCGCCATGAATCGAGGCGGGCACGGTGGTAACGCTAGGCAGCAACTCCTCAAGCGCCTTATCGGTCAGCGCCGCGCCCTCTTGCAGAAGCGATTTCACGTCAACAGTCATTGCTGTCATGATAAACGAGGGCGGCAGGCTTCACGGCAGTAGCCGCAGCGTGTGTTGCGTTTGGGCGGCCACGGCGGATGAGGTGAATGGAAACGCGAAGGTCGTTCCGCCATACCAGTTGTTCCATTGGTCGCGGAAGTACGGGCTGAGCGGGTTGCCGCTCTCGCCCAGCACAATGTTCTCCGTGGAACCGTCGATGTTGCTCCAGTCCATGGTGAATCGCTGCGAGGGGCCAAAGTCGCGGCCCACTTGTTTCACGGTGGTTGTGTCGCCGCTTTGCGGCTGCTTGCCGGTTCCGGCCATGCGGCCAATCATGGGAAGGAATTTAGCCAGCGGATGCTCGATATCGACTACGTGCCAGCTTCCATAGCTCCACTGGGCCACGTCGGCGGGAGCCTTGCCCTGCTCCATGCCCTTGCGGACGGCATCGGTTAGCAGCGCGTCCCAGTTTTTGTACGCCGGCGGAAGCCAGTCAGCTTTCGCGCGCATGATGATCTCTTCCTCGGCAAAGTCGGACTCGGACCAGTGGTATTCGCTGGCTTCCTTGCCCAGCTTCGGCTCCAGAATCATCGGCCAAAGCGCGCGGCGGGCCTGGGTGACGATGGAGGCAGCGGCGGAGTCCGTGGTCAGCCTGCCGTCCCAGGAGCGCATCAGGTCGGCGGCCTTCTTCAGACGGTCGTCCGCGCCGGGGGTGTGGTCGATCGCGTAGGCAAAGCGCTGGCCTAGTTCCTGGTCCACCTCGCTGTAGACGTCGGTTTGGACGGCCAATAGATCGGCAGGCGTGAGATGGTCGCGGCCTTCGAGAGATTTGTAGATGCGCTCGACGCGGTAGGGATCGGCCCATTCGTGAGTGAGTATGTGAGGAAATTTCTCGGATGTGACGCGGGAGTTGGCGGTGGCTAGAAAACCCGAGGGAGGATCGAAGGCACTGGGCATCGCGTCGTAGGGAATGTAGACTTTTATCTCGGTAAAGACGCTGCAGCGATTTGATCCATCATGGCAAGAAGGCACGCCCCACTCAAACCTGCCGTTCATAACGTCGTGTGGAATCGGTGCGCTAAAAACTCCCATTCCACCCCAGCGGATCGGAACCTTGCCAATCGCTTGATACGCGATGTGGCCCTGGTCGTCGCTGTAGACCACGTTCTGCGTGGGCCAGCACCAGGTGGCGAGCGCGGCGGAAAACTCTGCCCAGTTGGAGGCAACGTTGAGCTGATAGAGCGGCATCGTGTTCAGCGTTGTGTCGTAGAGGGTCCATTTCAGCGCGATGGGGCGCGTCTCATGGGTGAGGAGCGGGTTCAGCAGCGGTCCATGAGCGGTGAGTTGCACGTCGAGCGTAATGTCTTTGCCGCCGCGGACTTTGATGATCTCGTGGTCCACGCGGAGCGGCTTCCATTGCGTGTCCAAATCCTGAAAGTTTCCCTTGCCGTCCAGCTTCTCGATGTAGAGGTCCTGCACGTCGGCGTAGAGCGCGGTGAATCCCCAGGCGACGTGCTCGTTGTGGCCGGCGATCACGAACGGCATTCCGGGCAACGTGACCCCGGCAGCGTGGTAGCTGGGCGCGCCGTTTGTGCCATCTGCTTTCAAATCGGCCATGTACCAGATGTTCGGCACGGTCAGGCCCAGATGCATGTCGTTGGAGAGTAGCGGCTTGCCACTGGCCGTGTGCTTACCGGCGATAACCCAGTTGTTGGAGCCAGGCGCACAGCCGTCGCAGTCGGGCAAGCCTAGGAGGTCGCGCAGGGCTCGCGGATCTTCGTGGGGCTCAAGAACGGAGGGCGAATTGAGATTTATCGTATCCCAGGTCCCAAAAGCGGGACCTGGGGCACCCGAAGCGCTGCTGGCCTGGCTGAGGTCGTCCTCGTCGTCGTCCCTGGCCGGGGCGGGCGCGGGATGCGGCTGGCTCCAATCCACCACATGTCCGGTGGGCGGATGGTCGCGCCACGAGCCAGCCGGATACAGATCGGACTCCAGCTTCGGGTTGCGCAGCCGCGCGGCCACAACTTCCCGCGAGAGCTTCGCGTACCAGTGCGTGTCCAGCATATCGACCATCATCATGCCGATGCTCACCGAGTCCACGCCGCTCCANNTCGAGGTGCTGGGCGATGAACAGGTTCACGCCGCGTGCGTAATCGTCCAGCCGCGCGCGGTCTTCCGCGGGCAGATTCGCGTAGATGCGCCTGGCTGTATTCCGAAATTGCAGCACCCGCTGCGTCTTGTCGTGCCGCACCATCGACGAGCCCATGATCTCCGCCAGCTCGCCGTTGGCGTTGCGACGGAAGGCGTCCATCTGCCACAGCCTGTCCTGCGCGGTCACGTATCCCTGAGCCACGAACAGATCATCCTCACTCGAAGCCTCGATGTGGGGCACGCCGTGGGCGTCGCGCCGGACGATCACGGGCGCGGAAAGCCCGGTGAGATGCAGATCTCCATCCAGCACCGGCAACGCGGCCCTGGCAGCCGAGCGCAGCCACAGCACGCCCGCGCCCGCGGCGACCAGCAACAGAGCCAACAGTCCGCCCACGGACCAGAGGAGAACCCGCGGCCAGCGGCGTTTACGGCGATGCGCAACAGGCGAAACGGCAGGCGCGGACGTTTGATTTCGTACTTCTGCGTCGGACATAGGTTCTCCACAGGATAACTCCGCGGCAACCCAATCTACACCGAGTCCATCATTTAATATCCACATTAACCGCTGAAATCACCGTGAGGTCATCATGCAATTTCTAGTTCTAGGCAAAGGAAAGACCGGCAGCCTCGTCGCCGAAGTCGCACGCGAGCGCGGTCACGCCGTTCGCGCGCTCGATATCAGTGAAAACTGCCACGCCTCCGCACTTACAGCCAAAAATCTCGCCGGCGTGGATGCGGTCATTGACTTCACCTCTCCCGAGGCCGCCCTGGAAAACATGCGCGCCGTGCTGGCTCTCGGCGGACGCATCGTGGTCGGCACCACCGGCTGGTACGCACACCTCGACGAGATGAAGTCCCTAGCGCAAAAGAGCGGCGCGCTGCTCTACGGAACCAATTTTTCGATGGGCGTGCAAAAGCTTTTTCGCCTCACCGCCGACCTCGCAAAGCTAGATGGCTACAGCTTCTCCATCAGCGAAACCCACCACGTCTCCAAGCTCGATGCCCCTTCCGGCACCGCCATCACGCTGCGCGAAATCATTCAGTCGGTTCGCCCGGGCATCGAAATCAAAATTGAATCTCACCGCGTAGGCGACGCCAAGGGCGAGCACGTGGTCACAGCGTCCAGCGAGGTTGATACGCTTGAGATTCGCCACGACGCCCACAGCCGCCGCGGCTTTGCACAGGGCGCTGTCCGCGCCGCCGAGTGGGTCGTTGGCAAATCCGGCGCGTGGGACTTCCGCGAAATTTGCGATCAGTTGTGAATCCTGGATTTTCCAATTGCAGCGCAACAGAAACCCGCGCGTCAAATCCATGAGGCGCGGGTTTTCTTAAGCACGTGTTACTGTGGCGCGGGAAGATTCGCCGCAAGCTCACCTGTCGGCACAGCGGTCAGCACATCGACCGCGTCGGGCAGGGCCGTGGGCAGCGGCCCTTCAAGAGCCAGCTTGAGCACCTCGTCCATCTGGTCAACGAAGTAAAGCTTCATGGAGTTCTTGATGTTGTCGGGCAGCTCGGCGATGTCCTTCTCGTTGGCGCGAGGCAGAATCACTTCGAAGATGCCGGCGCGCAGCGCGGCCAGCAGCTTCTCCTTCAATCCGCCGATGGCCAGCACCTTGCCGCGCAGCGTGATTTCGCCGGTCATGGCGATGTCGCGCCGCACGGGAATTTTAGCCAGCGCGCTGGCCATGGCCGTGGCCATGGTGATGCCGGCCGAGGGCCCGTCCTTGGGAATCGCGCCTTCGGGCACGTGCAAATGCACGTCCACGTTGCGATAGAACTCGCGGGTCAGTCCCAGAGCCTGCGCGCGGCCTCGGATGTAGCTCAGCGCGGCCTGCGCCGACTCCTGCATCACGTCGCCCAACTGGCCGGTGATGGTGAGCTTGCCCTTGCCGTCCAGCACCTGCACTTCGGTGGTGAGGATGCTGCCGCCTACTTCTGTCCAGGCCAGCCCGGTGACCAGGCCGACTTCGCTCTTTTCATGCACCTCGGAGTCGCGGAACTTGGCCACGCCCAGAAACTCGCTGATGTTGGCGGCGGTGAGCTCTTCCTTGTGCTTTGCGCCGAAGTTCACCACGCGGCGCGCCACCTTGCGGCAGATGTTGCCAATCTCCCGCTCCAGATTGCGCACGCCGGCTTCGCGCGTGTAGTTGCGGATAATTTCGACAATCGCGTCATCCTTGAATACCAGGTTTTTCTCACTCAACCCAGTCTGCGCGCGCTGCTTCTTCACCAGATATTGCCGTGCAATCTCCAGCTTTTCCTGCTCCGTGTATCCTTGCAGGCGAAGAACTTCCATGCGGTCCTGCAAAGCCGGCGGAACGGTGTGCATCACGTTGGCCGTGGCCACAAACAGCACCTGCGAAAGGTCGTAGTCCACGTCCAGATAGTGGTCCTGAAAGGTGGAGTTCTGCTCCGGGTCCAGCACTTCGAGCAGTGCCGAGGCCGGGTCGCCGCGGAAGTCGGAAGCCATCTTGTCCACTTCGTCGAGTAGGAAAACTGGGTTCTTCGTTCCGGCTCGCTTCATGTGCTGGATGATCTGCCCCGGCAGCGCGCCGATGTAAGTCCGGCGGTGGCCGCGAATCTCGGCCTCGTCGCGAATCCCGCCCAGCGAAAGCCGCACGAACTTGCGCCCAGTCGCCTTCGCAATCGACATGCCCAGCGAGGTTTTGCCCACTCCCGGCGGCCCGGCGAAGCAGAGGATCGAGCCCTTGGGATTCTTGACCAACTGGCGCACCGCGAGGAATTCGAGAATGCGCTCTTTGATTTTTTCCAGGCCGTAGTGGTCGGTATTCAGCACCTTCTCCGCGTACTCGATGGAGCGGGTTTCCTTCGAGCGCTTCTTCCACGGCACGGCCAACAGCCAGTCAATGTAGTTGCGGCTGACTGTGGATTCGGCCGACATGGGCGGCATGGCTTCCAGCTTTTTGAGCTCCTGAATGGCCTTGTCGAGTACGTCTTTGGGCATTCCGGCGGCTTCTATTTTCTTGCGCAGTTCGTCGAACTCGCTCTTCTCGCCGCGGCCCAATTCCTTCTGAATGGCTTTGATCTTTTCGTTCAGGTAATACTCTTTTTGCGCGCGCTCCATCTGCCGCTTCACGCGCGACTGGATGTTGCGGTCGAGGTCGAGTTTTTC
>PLOI01000104.1 GCA_003142015.1 Acidobacteriaceae bacterium
GGGAACCGTCAATCTCGCTGGCTTTCCCCAAGTGCTGCTCAAATCCAGTCCGGATACCATCGGCTGGCACTCGCTCGGAATGGAGTGGAAGGAGCATGTCGCGTGGCTCGTTCCTATCTCCATCACTATGGCCGCCGCCGTTTTTGTCCGCTACGGCCGCAACCTCAGGAGTCAGCCGCAACTGCGCGCCGCGATTCTTTGCTTTACCTTGACTTCGTTTCTAGCCGCGGGCATAGCCGGTTTCTTCGGCGCCATGCTCGTCAAAAACGCGCCCGTTGAGGGTGGGCGCGTGATTCATCTTATGCATGGAGAATAGCTATGAACAGACTTGCGCCTACTGTCCCAGCAAACTCCGCCGGCCTGCCCAATGGCTCCGGCGCTGCGGCCATTCTCGCCGCCGGAATTGGCTCGTTTATGGTCGCCGTGCTTGCCATCGCAGCAGACAATTCCGCCGCCGTCAAAAGCCTGCTCAATTTTTATAGACCAAGCGGGCCGCTCTCCGGCGTAACTACCACTGCTGTTCTTGTTTGGCTCATCGCATGGGGAATTCTCGATTGGCGCTGGCGCAGCCGCACCGTTGCTCTGGGGCGCATCAACGCCTTGGCGCTCGTTTTGCTCGGCTTGAGCCTGTTGCTGACCTTCCCGCCGATTGCCGATCTTTTTTGAACTGTGAGCTGCTCACAATCCATCCGGTTTGAAGCTATTGCGTAACCCGGTTTTTGAGAGGGAGCAGCTCCGGGCATTTCCTGGATTGGCCTAACAATGGGGACAGTTATATCGACCAGACGATACGATAAAATCCACAGTCTCACAGTTTCACAGGAAATGGGGGGGAGGGGATAGGGCTTTGCCGGAAAAACAGGGAACAGGGAATAGGGAATAGTAAAAACCCGGTCCTCTGGTCGTTGTTCATCCGTTGATTGTGCGCCGGAGGGGGATAATTTTCTGCAAATCGGCCGCGACTTCCGCAACGGTCAGGAAAACGCTTGTATCGGTTGCGATCCCAGGGCAGAGCAATTGTGGAATCGCCCTAAACCATGCAGAAGACTCGATCCGGAGGGGGCGGGGGTTTCAACCCCCGCATAAAGCAAGTCAAAATCAACCTGGCATTACAGTCTGCTGAAAATCCCCGGCTTTGTATCACGGCACTACTTTCCTGCGCGCCATAAAGTCCTGCTTTGCCTTTTCCTTGGCAGCAGGGATAATGAATAGCTCGCTAACGACTTCCATGAAAATCTGCTGCAAATCGTTAGCATCTTCTGCCGTGAATTCCAACAGATCAGTGTCCTTGTCAGGATGGGCTCCCTGGTTGCCCACTTCCTTAATGATGTAGCCGATATTTGCAAAGTTGGTCGTGACTACACCACCGTTAAACGGCTTGCCGACCACCGCGTGCAGCTCGTTTGCTAGATTGCCAGGCGTTGCTCCAAGCAAATCGCGAGTAATGACTTGCAGCGCGCGACGAAACATGGCTGCTGCAGCAATATTCGCATTCGCATCCATAGCTCGAATGGCCTGTCTGTAGGCAGTGCGCAACGAAGAAGGGTTTTCAGGCAACTCGACAATCTCCTCCAACCCCTCGCTCGGTACAGAGGTCACTCGGAAATAGCAACTGCGCCACTTTCCTGCATCATCTTTAATCTGCCACTCGTAAACGATCCACTGTTTGAATGCATGACATACAGGGCACCGAAACAGATAAGTTTTTGGCGCATCGTAATCCTGATCAAAATGGCCATAATTGGTTGTCTCGCCAGCAATTTCTCGCTTTATCAACTGAAAGCCGCGTGTCACTTTGCAGAAACTACACAGCAAATCCCAATGGCTGTCATCAATTCTTGAATCCGTGACCTCTGGATAATTCTCAGCCACATAAGACCTTAGTTCATCTCGATTCGCAAACATCTGCACACCCCTCCTTACATAATCCACTCACTTCTTGAGCAGCCCTAGTTCGCCGGCCAGCCGCTCCAGGCGGGCGCGTGTCGCGGCCATGGGAGGAACCAGCGGCAGGCGCAAGTGGTCGCTGCACCGGCCCATCATGGCGAGCACCGCTTTCACCGGAGCGGGATTCGACTCCCAGAAATTTGCATCGAAAAGTCGTCCCCAGATGCGTTCCAGCTCACGAGCCTCGGCCCAGTTATTGTTCAGCGCGGCACGGACCATGCGGCTGACCTCGGCCGGTATCTCGTTCGAGGCCACGCTGATCAGTCCGTGCGCGCCCACGCCTATCGCCGCCAGCGCCATATTGTCGTCGCCCGAGAAAATCTTGAAGCCGCTGGGCAGCGTGTGAACCAGTTCGGCGATCTGGGGCGCCTTGCCGCTGGCCTCCTTGATGGCCTGGATGTTGGATGCGGCAGCAGCCAGCCGGACAACGGTCTCTGGATCGAGGTTCACCGCCGTGCGTCCGGGCACGTTGTAGAGCGCCACGGGAAGCGGGTCCACCGTCTGCGCCAGAGCCAGAAAGTGCTGAAACTGGCCTTCTTGCGAGGGCTTGTTGTAGTAAGGATTGGCCGAAAGCACCGCGTCCAGGCCGCGTATCTGCTTGAGCTTGCCGGCCTGGCGCACCAGCGTACGGGTCGAGTTGTGGGTGCAGCCGGCCCACACGGGCACGCGCCCGCCGGCCGTCTCAACCACAATGCCGACCGCCCTCAGCCACTCGTCTTCGTCCAGCGTGGCCGCTTCGCCAGTAGATCCGCAAGCCACCAGGAAGTCGATTCCCGAGGCAATCTGCCAGTTCACCAGCGCCTTGAGCGCCTCTTCATCAATTGCTCCGTCCGCCCGGAAGGGCGTTACGATCGCTGTTCCGCAACCTATGGTATCCATAAGTAAAAAGTGTATAACGAACGGTGCAGCTTAAGCCGTCTTCCTGATCGACTCCCGCAATGTGCTGTCTATGCGCGTCTGCCAACCGGGACCGGTGGCTTTGAAGTGATTGATGACTTCGGGAGAGAGGCGCAGGGAGACCAGTGTCTTGGTAGGAGCCACTTGCGGGCCGCGTTTGCCTCTGCGAACCAGCTTTCCCTTGCGCACCAGATCGGCTTGCTCAAACCAGGCGTGCGCGGCCTCAGCGTCGTTCGGGTCATAGGGGCCATCCCCAGTCTCGAAAGGGATCGGATCGCCTTCCTTATGGGCCAGCACACGCTTCCAGTCGGTTTCACTTTGTGTCTTGTTCATACTGTTGGCGCTCCTCTCGCGATGCGGGCCGGAATGAAATCACGCGGAGATCGTCTCCGCGCTGGGTGTAGACCAGAGCCAGCAGCCTTCCATGAATCAAAGCCAGAGCAAGGTCCAGCCAGCGGCGCTCACCTTGGCGGCTGCTGTCGTAGGTGCACTTGTCCGGGTTGTCGTAGACAAGATGAGCATCTTTGAAGTCGAGCCCATGCTTCTCCAGGTTGGACCTGCGCTTTGTCTCATCCCAGACGAACACTATTTAATTGTAGATACAATATAAGGAAAATGCAAGCGAAATCAGCAGTGAGAAAATTCCACGCACACCTTCACTCCAGCGGCGAACAAATTGTCAATCTGCGAAACCGTTTGCACCGTCCGTCAACGTCCTGGCCCAGCCGATTCTGGTGAAGACCCAGGGAGCCAGAAAGATGGTGACGAAGCCGGCGGCGATGAAGCGGACGTATTCCAGCAGGTTCCAGAGCGTGGAATAGCGATCCGTGACGAGTAGAAAAATCGTTTCGAGAGCGAACAATGTGAGGATGAGCAAACCGATTGAAAGAAGGTAGCGCAGAGTCTTCACAAGGATTGTCGAGCTTCGAGGATCGAAGTTTACCTTGCTCAACTCCAGCGGGCGGGCGATGACGACGCCGGTCAGGAATCCGCCGTAGCAAAGGTAGGAGTAAGGCTGGCCTGTCGTGCTGTGTCCGTTGAGGAGAACGGCAATCAGCCAGAGCGCCAGGCCGGCGGGCGCAACGATGGCAACTTGCAGCCAATGAGAGACACGGTTCCACGTGGCGGCGATAGCTTCGGCGTAGCGCAGGCCAACTGCCGCAACGGTCAGCCCGAGAGCCCAGCCGAGGAAAACATCCTCGAAGTAATGCACTCCGAGATAGGGGCGCGAGACTCCGATAAAAAGGATTGCGGCGACGGCAATTACACGCACGGCGCGGTTACGCACGAAACCGTAAAGATAAGCGTAGAACGCGGCCGCCCCCGTGGCGTGCCCGGAGGGGGTGGAAAACTCCATGGCCAGGTCGCGCGCCATTTTGGCCGGCACCGCCCATTTCTGCAGATAAGTTCCCTGGGCGATGAAAGGGCGTGGATTGCGCAGCAGCAACTTCAATAGATCGTTGATCGAGAGAGCCGCAAGCATGACGACCGAAAGCTGGATGGCGAGGCGCTTGTTCCAGACCACATAAATCAGCGCGGCCAGCAGAATGTATCCTTCAACTCCGCCGGCGAAAGCGGCGATATTTGCGAGCTTGGTGAGAAAAGTATTTCTGTGGTCCGCCAGAAATTGCACGAGACCTAAATTGAATGGCAGCGGAGCCACGAATAGTCCTCCAAATGAAGCCGCATGGGCAGTGAGCTGTAATGCAAGCATAAAGCACAGGCGGGGCGGCGGGATTTGTGATGGGTGGAGGCTGTATGCTCAATGCAGTTCGCTTTCTCTGCCCACGCTATGCGCTATACGACACAATTTCTGCTTTCGGCCCTGGCGGCGGCGCAGTTTCCCGCGCCGGATGCGCCGGAGATCGCGTTTCTCGGCCGCTCGAATGTGGGCAAATCAAGCCTGCTGAACATGCTCGTAGGCGAGAAGGCGGCCAAAGTTTCGCAGACACCGGGACGGACGCGCGCCATCAATTTTTTTGCTTTGCTGGATGGCAGCCAACGACAAAAGCTGGTCTTCGCTGACCTGCCGGGCTACGGATACGCGAAGATTTCGAAATCAATCTCTGCAGGCTGGCCCGAGTTTATCGAGCCTTATCTGGCGATTCGCTCCACGCTCAAGCTCTGCGTGTGCCTGGTGGATTCAAATGTGCCTGCGCAGGAAAGCGATCGGCAGTTGATCGACTGGCTGCGGGCCGCGGGGCGCGAGTTTGCAGTGGTGGCCACCAAGATTGACCGACTCAGCGGCAACCAGCGCACGCGTAATCTGCTGGCGCTGCGGCAGGGGCTCGAACTGGAGGAGCTTCTGCCTGTCTCTGCCAAAACCGGCTACGGCGTGAAGGAACTCTGGGCGCGGATTGAAGCCGTCGGCGCTAGTCAGTAAGTCAGCGAGTCAACGGCGCGAAGCTGCTCCACTCCGTCTGCCCCTTGCGGCTTTGCCAGAGATCGACGTTGACGCCAATCTCGCCGCGTTCCACCTGCTCCCGAATCTCTTGCTTAAGTCTGACTGCGGTTTGCGCATCGCAGCGCAGCATACGGAGACCCTGCGCCATTCGGCCCAGGTAGCGTGGAGCCAGCCGGAGCCATCGGCGGGCCGTCGCGGCGGCCGGACTCGAATCAGAATCGAAGCAATGGAGACCAAGCGCATCGAGTTTGGGCAGCCACTGGGCCGCTCCTGATGCCACACTCCAGGCAAGAAGCGCGTGGTCTGCATCTGGCAGCACGGCCTCGATCCGCGATGTGAGGTCGGGCCTCACGCCGCGCTCGAGCATTTGGCCGGCAAAATCAGCTTCGGCGGCCTGGGGCGCGGTGGCAACGCAGACGGCAACCGTAGTGCGCTTGCGAATTTCGTTTTTCAAAATGCGGAGGGCCTCGTCAAGCGAGGTGACGAGGAAATCCACGACCCCGTCGCGAATAGCCTGTTTGCTCGCTTCGGCGTCTGCCGAAACGGCGAGCGAGGCGGCGCCGGCAATGTTGGCTGCCACCAGCAGGGTGCGCACTTCGGCATCGAGTGACCCGGCGTAGAGGAGTTTGCCGCCGAGGCTGGGTTCGTGGTCCGCGCTTGAGTCTGGGAGCGCGGCAGATGCCAGGGCCGTGTACAGCCGCTCAACCTGAAGGGAGAAATCGAGAGCGCCACGCGGATTGGGGTTGGTTGCCATGGGGTGCGTTGGGGCAGACCGCGGGGAAGAGAGCTGGGCGCCTGCTTCCAGCCGGGCTAATCCCGGTACTCTTCTATCGCATTCATCCGCCTCACAAAGAAGACAAACTCCCCCGGTTTAGCGAAGATCTGGAGCTTTTCTGGAACCTTCTTCCCGATGCAATCGTTGGGCGCCACAACGCCCTTCGTCAATATGTCAGAGACACTGTACCAGCGATCAAGTATCGGCCCAGGATTCACTCCCTTGGTATCCTTGTTGGCATCGCAATTGACATAGAGTGAAGTGGAGCCGTCGTACGAGGCGCGGATGGAGAGCAGGGAAGCGTCGCCAGGCACGATCAGCTTGCCTGTGCCGTCCTCATTCATCGTCACCCAATTGGCATGGACCGTTTGCTGGTGATCGATGCGCGCCAGGAAATCCGATGTGGCGATGAGCCTGCCGGTTTTGCCGTCCATCATGCGCAGGGTGATGGTCTTCCCGGTCTGCGCGCACAAGACTCCGCAAAACGCAGCCATGCACAGCAGAAGAGAGAGTACGCGATGAGTTCGTCGTGCCATTTCTTGCCTCCAGAATTGCCTCTGGGGTTCACCATGTGGAGTAGGGCTGGCCGTTGGAGTCCAGTTCCTGCGAGCCGGAGTGCACGTCGTCGATGCCGGGATCGGTCTGGTCTATCGAGTAGAGCGCCCCATTGGAATCCGTGACCCACGAGTCCTTGTTGTGTGTCATCGGGTCTTCCGGGATGGCCTTGAGGTACCCGTCTGTGATCAGGTCGTCCAGCGACTGCGGCGCCTTCTGCTTGTCCATGGTATAGGAGTCGATGGCTGCCCGCATCACGTGCAGGTCTTCCTTGAGCACAGCTTCCCTGGCCATCTTGATCGCGGCGGTAAATTTGGGAATGGCCACCACGGCCAGCACGCCGATGATGGCCATCACGATCATCAGCTCCATCAGCGTAAAGCCCGCGTCCTGTTTGTGAATCCTGCTCACTGAATCCTCTTGTGCACTGCTAACTCCGCTGTCACCACCAACCCCGCTGCAGCCTCTACCAGTCAGAATACTTGGTTCCGTCCAGCGCGGTTCCGGGGGACTTGGAATAGACATCGAAGACGCCCTGGCCGCCGTAGGAATCCGATTTTGGGTCGTCCTGCATGGAGCGCAATCCCCACTCGGCTTTTCCGGTCATGGGGTCCACCGGAATGTGGCGCAGAAACTTCACCTTCTTGGTCTGTATCTCCACGCCGGTGACCAGTGTCTCCAGGTCGGGCGGATAGCCCTGGCTGTCCAGCTTGACCTGGAAAGCGTTCTTGTCGGCTGCATCCTTGTAGTGGTCAATGGCGTCGCGCATCATCCAAAGGTTGTAGCGGAGGTAGCGTTCGTTCTGCCGCTTGACTTGAAAACGAGCAATGGGAACGGCGGCCGAGGCGAGAATGGAAAGAATCGCCACGGTCACAATCAACTCCACCAGCGTGAGCCCGCGCTCTCCTCGGCTGACGATCCGGATTGGCCGCGCTTTGTTCATCAATTCGAGCGTCATCGGGCTACTTCACCTGAATGTTTACCTGCGCGCCCGTAGCCGGCAACTGCTGTTGCGTACTGCTGACCGCGCCCGGACGGGTGATGGCGATAACACTGTCTCCGGCAGTCTTGGCCTGGAAGGTCAGAACGCAAACCACGCCGGTTCCGCTCACGCCTGCCGCTCCCGGAGGACGCGAGGCAACAACGTTAATCGTCCCCGGCCCATCGTCGCGGTGAACCAGCGCCACCGCTTGCCCATCGCTGCTGAGGAAGTTGCCGCTGTCGAGGTTGACCAGCGAAAGCTTGGCCGGATCGTAGGAAATCTGCAAGGGAACGGCCGCGACATTCGTTCCGCCGTTCAGCACCACCGAAACCTGGAAGGATGCGCCGGGAGCCACAGGGCCAGGCTGCGGAGTGAGCATGAAACTCACCTTTGCCGGTTGCGGCAAAGCGGACGGCGGCGTGGTTGTGACGGTGTTTCCCGTGGTCTCAGCGGCCTGGCTCAACTGCTTCAGCGCCCCTGGGGCGGCGGCCATAGCGCTTTCGCCGGGAACCGTGCCCACATTGGGCTGCGCGTTGGCCGGCGGGCGCGGCGGAGCAGCCGGGGTTACGACCGGATTCAAAGCTGGTTTCGAAGTTGGTTTTGAGGCTGGATTCGCCCCGTCGTCCCCGATCTGGCGCAACTGGATCGAAGTGCCTTCGCCGGTATCGACCGTGCGCAGATTCACCTGCTCCAGGGATTGCGAGCGAACCACGTGCGGCACCACCAGGAAGACCAGCTCGTCGTCGTTGATAGTGTGATCCTTGGAGCCGAAGATGTACTTCAGAACGGGAATCGAACTCAGCCCTGGGATGCCGGTCGAGCTGGCCGTGTCCTGCTTGTCCTGAATGCCGCCCAGGATGCTGGCCTCGCCCTCCCGCAGGCGGATCACCTGGTCTACGGTGCGCTGCGAGATGATCGGCTCGGTCACGCCGCTGATGGTCACCGTGCCGCTTTGCGCCGTGACNNACCAATGAGCTGACCACGGCGGTGGCCGCGCCGGTCTGGTAAGAGCCGGTGGCGATGGGGATCTTGGAACCGATCTTCATAATCGCCTTTTGCCCGTCAGTGGCGCGGATGCGCGGATTCTGCAGAATCTTTGTATCGGTATCAGTGAGCAGCAGGTTGGCCGTGGCCGAACCCACCGTCACCGCAAAATTCGTGGCCTTGAGATGGGCAAGGTCGTAAAGAGTCGGAGAGGTGGTGGTAGTAGAACTCGAACCGCTGGTAGTGGTGCTGCATGTATTGGTCGAAGTGCAGGAAGGCTGCAGGGCAACCCCGACGCTGCTGGGCCAGGCAATGCCCAGGGTCTTCTCCCAGTTCTTGCTCACTTCGAGCACGGCGATGTCCACCACCACCTCGGGCCGCGCCTTGTCCAGGTCGTTGATCAGCTTTTCCGCCAGCAGAAGTTCGTCAGGCGTGGCTCGCATCACGATGGCGTTCTGGCTGGCCACGGCGTAGACCTTGGCGCTGGGCAGCACGTTGCGAATGGCGGTCTGCACGTCGGTCAGGTCATTCTGCTGCCACGCATTCGACAGGTAGAAGGTCTGCACCGCCTGCTCATCCAGCTCCGTGTGGCGGGCGCGGGTGTTGGCGGCCACAAAGATGGTGTTCTCGGTCACCGGCCGCCAGAAGGTATTCGAGATGGTGCCAACAATGCGCAGCGCGTCCAGCAGCGAGACGCTGTTCAGGTCAACCTGAATGCGTTTGGAGGCGAATTCCGGATCGAAGAGGACGTTGATTCCGGCGGCTTTGCCCACCGCCTGGTATACAACCTTGGCGTCTTCCTGCATGTGCAGAGTCAGCGGCTCGTCGGAGACAGGCCGGAGGACGGCCGGCGCGCTCATCGAGTCCAGAGCCTCCTGTTTGCCCTCGACCTGGGGTATGCTGGTCTCGTTGGTGGGCGTCACCTCGCCGTGCTTCTGCCGCACCCTGGCGATATCCTGTTGGGCAGCTTCGTTGCTGGGGTCGATCTCGCCGGCGTGCAGAAATTCGGCCAACGCCCCCTGCTCGTTGCCGGCATCCAGCATCTTCTGCCCCTTGGTCACATGCACAGATGCGGCCGTGCTCCGCACGCGGTAGAGGGAGGCCCGGTAGCGCAGATCTTTGGGAGCTTTGTTATATGCCTTCTGATAATTGTCGAAAGCCGCGTCGTAGTCCTCGTGAGCCTCGGCGGTTTCGCCGCGCTTGAACAAGGAGCTGGCCGACTGGGCGCGCAACTCAGCGCTGGAGAGGCCGACGACCACCAGGACGACAAAAAGAGCAATCCAGCGTGTGGCTCCTGAAAAAGCTGACCTGGGGAAAACGGGTTTGGAGGTAGCCTGTGCTTGAACGCGGCTTTTCATCGAACTCCCCGGCGTCTTTGCCGGTCCGAACTGCTCATCGGACCCTTGAGGGCTGCCTTGGCCGCCCCAGACGCTCATCTTGACGCAATTTCGACTCGTGGAAATTCCCATTCAATAATGCCTCATTTTAGCAAAGCCCGGCTCCAAATCGCTGGAAACCCTTGCCAATGCTACGATTGAGATTCGAGGATGCCTCCGGATGGCTCGCCAAACCAGCCACGTGATTGTTCAGCCGACGGCCCCCGGTCCCCAGAAGCCGGCCCGGCCGCGCGACCCGGTAGCCTCGGGCGAGCGCGACGCCGCGCACAATCGCGTCGCCAGCCACAATTACTTTCTGCTGGAAAAGTTCGAGGCCGGCGTCGCCTTGCGCGGGACGGAGGTCAAATCCATCCGCGAGGGCAAGGCCAACCTGAAAGACTCCTACGGCCTCATCCAGAACGGCGAGGCGTTTCTGCTCAACCTGCATATCGGTCCTTACTCCCACGGCAACATGGCCAACCACGACTCCACGCGCACCCGCAAACTGCTGCTGCACCGCGATGAGGTTCGCAAGCTACTATCGAAGACGCAGATCAAGGGCCACACGCTCATTCCCACCCGTCTTTACTTCCGCAACGGGCGGGTCAAATGCGAACTGGCCGTGGCCAAGGGCAAGCAGGACTGGGACAAGCGCGAGACCGAACGCAGCCGCGAGGCCGATCGCGAAGCCCGCGCCGCCGTCAATGCCAGCAAACACCGCATGGGGCGGTAGCGGCCGAGTCAACTCCAATAGCCCCCGTGCCCCATCCTTTTCGCGCTCTTTGCGAAACGGGTGGGAAACCACGAATTCCGCCTGCCGCACCACTCCCCCACCGCTCTTCCGGGTGAAATAATAACCACCATGCGG
>PLOI01000022.1 GCA_003142015.1 Acidobacteriaceae bacterium
TCGCTGCCGTTTCTTGAGGCCATCCGTCAGATGCGCCAGGAGTTGGGCCGCGAAAATACTGTCTTTGTCCATCTCACGCTGGTGCCGTGGATCGCCGCCGCCCAGGAACTGAAAACCAAGCCCACGCAGCACTCCGTCAAGGAACTGCTCAGTATCGGCATTCAGGCAGATATATTGCTGTGCCGCTCTGAACGTAACTTGAGCCGGGAGATGAAACAGAAAATCGCCCTCTTTTGCAACGTCGAAGAGCGCGCGGTAATTGGCGCAAGAACTGTGCCGTCGATCTATGAAGTGCCGCTCTGCTTTGCGCTGGAAGGCGTGGATGCGCTGATTCTCAAGTATCTGCACAAGGAAGCGCCGGAGGCTGACCTGACTGAGTGGAAGGCGCTGGTCGAGCGCTGCTACAACCCCAACGATGAGGTCTCCATCGCGATTGTGGGCAAGTATGTGGAGTATGAGGATAGTTACAAGTCGCTCAAGGAGGCACTAACTCATGGCGCTGTCTCGCAGAACCTCAAACTCAAGGTAACCTGGATTGAAGCCGAGGGTCTGGAATCGAAGACTCCCGAGGACCTGAGTTATGAGCCGCAGTTAGCCGGATTCGACGGCATCCTGGTTCCCGGAGGCTTCGGCAAGCGCGGCATTGAGGGTATGCTGAACGCTATCCGTTACGCCCGCGAGAAACAGGTGCCCTACTTCGGAATTTGTTTGGGCATGCAGACTGCGTGCATCGAGTTTGCGCGCAACGTCTGCGGCCTGAAGGACGCCAACTCGAGCGAGTTCGACCCCGCCAGCCAGCACCGCATCATTTATAAACTGCGCGAATTGCTGGGCGTGGAAGAGATGGGCGGGACGATGAGACTGGGCGCATGGACCTGCGTGTTGCAAGAGGACTCGCTGGCCGCGCGCGCTTACGGAACGACAGAGATCAGCGAGCGCCACCGGCATCGCTATGAGTTCAACCGCGAGTACGAAGCGCTGCTGACCGGCGGTGGATTGCGACTGAGCGGCACTACTCCTGACTCCACTTATGTTGAAATTGCCGAGCTTCCCGGCCACCCGTTCTTTTTAGGCTGCCAGTTTCATCCGGAGTTCAAGTCCAAGCCATTGGAGCCGCATCCGCTTTTCCGCGAGTTTATAACTGCAAGTTACAAGAACCGGCAGACGCGGCTGGCTTCCGAGGCCAACGGAGCCACAACTCTGACCAACGTTCTGTCATCCTGAACGCAGTTGTCGCATGCGATGCAGGCGCGCCAGTGTTTGATGGCGCGTCTGCCAAAGTGCGCCTCAGAAGCCCGGCCATGTGTTGACTGTATGCGCGAAAAAAGGCGCCTGCTCGTGCGAGAGCAGGCGCTATGGAGGTACTTCAACAACACTTAGAATGTCAGGCGCACACCTAGCTGAATCTCGCGCATGGGGCTAGCGCTGGTAATGGTGCCGGCCGAAGCCGAGCTGAGACTCGCATTCGGAGCGCCGAGACTGACAAGATTGAAGGCATTCGATGCCTCGGCGCGGGCCTGAAGCTTCATCCCTTGCCAGATGGTAAAGTCGCGGAAGAGCGATGCGTCGACATCCCGGTACCCTGGGGCATAGTAATTGTTGCGCCTCAGTGCGCCGTCCGATCCGCCTGGGCCTACACCGGGGCAACCGGTCGGATCCGAAGTACTGTAGCCGCAGAAGACCGTGCCAGCCGGCTCGGCGACTGTCGTGCTGGCTGTCCAGAAGCTGGGAACGAAGTACTCCTTCACCAGATTCACGCGGCTGCCGCGGCTAAGAACTGGATTCGTGGCAAGTGGGTTGGCGCCGGCATTCAGCGTCGGCCGGTCGGTTGTGTTCCCATCTTGATTGTTGTCGGAACCCGTGGTGATATTGAATGGTGTTCCGCTATGAAGATTGATGACCGAGGAGATGTGCCAACCGTCCAGGACGCTTGCCACCGCACGGTTCGCACTGTGGAAGTAATTCGGCACCCAAACAATGGACATGCCAAAAGCCTGGCGCATATCGAAATCATCCGGGCCTTTTTCGATCTTCAGGTCGTCGTGGTCCTCAACGGTGGAAGTGGAAGATGGGGTGCTGGAATTCAGTACACCGCTATCCAGGTTCTTGCTCCAAGTGTAAAACCCGTTGAAGCTGATGCCTTTGGTGACTTGCTGCGAGAAGGTAATCTGCATCGCGTTGTAATTGGAGGTCTGACTGGAAGTTACCCCATATACGATGCCGAGTTCCTGCGTCGGAGTAACCACGCCGTTGACGATTGTAGTCGGAACCGTACTGTAGTACGGGCGGCGCGTATTGGCATTGGCGGTTGTGTTGGCTGAGGGAGTCGTCGTATTGAAGACGGGGTAGTTCTCGTCAACCGACATCGGCAGATGACGCGACAGCGATCCGACGTACGCCACGGAAACTGCGGCGGTCTTGGTCACCTGCTGTTGCACGGAGGCGGTCAACTGGTAGGTTTCCGGCCAAACGAAGTTGGGTACGACGCCTTCGATGGTGCCGGCTGCAGGGATCGGATTGACCGCGCCGGAGGTGTAAGTGAACGGGAACGGCGAGTCTAATGTACATCCGGTCGTGATTCCGCCGGCGCAGTATGGGTTGGTGAGCGAACCCTGCTTGGGGAATGTGTAGCGCAGAGAGAACGGATAGTAGTTCGACGACGCATTCCACTCGTTGCCGGATACGCCACCCCAGAAGATGCCTCCCGATGCGCGGACCGATGTCTTCCCCTTGCCGAATGGATCCCAGGCAAGGCCCACGCGCGGGGAGAAATGAGTATAAGAGTTGGCAATTGTGCCGCGAGTCACGCCTTTGTCGCCGGGGACCAGCTCTCCAGCGGGCATAAGCGGGTTGACCGTCGACTGCAGTCCGGGAACAAACGTTGACTCCTTGTTCTGCGGGTCGGTAGGCGCAGTTTGCAGATCCCAGCGCACACCGAGATTAATGGTCAGATTCGGGCGGATGCGCCAGTTGTCCTGAGCAAAGAGCGCGTAGAAGAACGAGTTGTCGATGGCGTCAACCGGCTGATCCTGAGTTTGCGTGCCGGGCAGGCCAAGAACGAAGTCCGACAACGCGTTGCCGCTTCGCGCGCTGGTGCTCGAGCTGAAGGTGAAAACGCCATAGTTATTCAGGTCGGTGACTTGCTGGTCTTTGTTAAGAGAGGCCTCTCCGCCTAATGTCAGCGAGTGGTTGCCTTTGTTCAGGATGAGCAGATTGCGCAATGCGTAAAAGTCTGTTCCCGCTTCCGGACCGTCGATCGCATTGCCCAGCGTGAAGTAGCCCGAGACCGCGAGTTGCGGAAGGCTGGCCGGACCCTGCACGGCAATGTTGGAGCCGAAGGCGGCCAGCGACTCTCGGCCAGACTTGCCCGCGTTCCAGGTATTCGCGCGTCCGCCCAGGAGCCGCGAAAAGTTGAAATAGGTTTGGTTGATGACGCTGTTGCTGAAGGTGACGGTGTCACTTAGGTTGGCAAGATTCTGTGTCCAGTTCTGATTCTGCGCGACCCAGGGAAGGCTGACGGTGCTTCCGGCGGGAATCTGCCGGGAGCCCGTGCTGTGGAAATACGAGCCTGTCAGCCGCTGCTTGGCGCTGAGTTGGTGTTCGACCTTGATCAGATATTCCCAAGTGTCGTACGGCTGCGCCTCTTGTCCAGTGTAGGAAGGAAGGCCGGTGGAGGTTGTGGCGTTCTCAAATCCTTTTATGTACCCCAGAACGCTGGCTGCCGTCGGATCAAGTGTAGAAGTAATGATGTTGCTTGCATGGACACCGTCCGCTGTATACGGCTTACCGGTCGTCGGATTGCAAACGACAAAGGCGGTCGCGCTGCCGCCGCATTTTGCCGTGGCGAGAGCGCCTGCGGGCAGAAATGCGCTGAAGTCACCGCCCGCTTGTCCGGCGTTGGTCGTCCCGCCGGTAAATGTCGGCAAGACGGCTCCCGAAAAGACGTGCGGCGAGATCTGCTTGATTTCGCCCCACTCGCCAAAGAAGAAGGTCTTGTCGCGGCGGATGGGTCCGCCAATGGTCGCGCCGAACATGTTGCGGTGCACGATAGGAGTGCTGGGGGTGGAAGTGCCATTCACGTTGGCCGGATTGCCCGCGTCGAAGTCCGTGTTGCGGTTGAACTCATACGTAGAACCGTGAAACTTGTTGGTGCCGGATTTTGTCAGCGCGGTAACCACGCCGCTCGACATTCTTCCATACGAGGCATCGTAGTTGCTGGCTTGCACGTTGAATTCCGCGATGGCCTCGGGGCTGGGCATGTCGTTGCCCGTCATGCGCAATGCTGTCATGTTCAGGCCGCCGTCGAGGTAATAGCTCACCGTGCCGGTGTTATCTCCGGTGGTGCCGCCATTCATCTGCAGCACCTGCTGGTTGAAGCCCAGGGTATTGCCTCCGACCTGATTGCTCTGTACGCCGGGAATCAGGGTGAGAAGGTTATAGATGTTCCGGTCCAGGATCGGCAGGTTGTCCACCTCCCTCGACTCTATCGTCCGCTCGACGGTTGCGGTTTCGAGGTCGAGTTGCGGCGCTTCCGCCGTGACAATGATGGATTCGTCGGCTGTGCCAGTGGTCAATTGAACGTCGAGGCTCTGCGTCTGGTTGACGGTGAGTGGAACCGCAGGCCGCATATACTTTCTGAAGCCTTTAGCCGTCACTGCCACCGAATAGGTGCCCACCGGGACCAGATCGAAGCGGTATTCACCGGCATCGTTGGTCATCCCAATGCTAGAGATATTCGTCTCGACATTGGTGATCGTAACTGTGGCGTGCACAACCAGCGCGCCGGTTGTGTCAGTCACGTTGCCGATCAGGGTGGCGGTTGTCCTCTGCGCCATCATCCTGCCCGGCAACAAACATACCGCCAGCAGCAGGGCGAACAGCGCCCAGCATGTGCATCGTGCGACATTCATGGATTGGCTCTCCTCGATTTTAGTCTTGCCGAGCGTATCGCTCTTTTGTTCTGAGTGTGTGGTTTCAGATGGTGTGTGCAGCGTCATGGCCATACTCCTTAGTGTTTTGGGCTATGCATTCGTTCTCATAACGAGTACGGACGCGCGCCGGCGGTTACAGATTGAGCTTTGCAGCAGGAAGCCCATCGATTGCGGCCTCGATTCTGCAAGTTCCGTGGTGAAGCAGTGAGATTTCCGCGCGCCCATTCGCCAGTTGCAATTGGCGTGAGGCGCGCGTGGTCCCGAGATTGTCAATGAGGCTTCCCTCGCCAGCAAGCGAGAATCTGACTAACCTGGCGGCGTCGAGGCAAAGCACTCCCTTCGCGTCAAAGATTTTTGCTTCGACAGTAATCAGCTTGTCTTTGCGAGCTGTTTCAGAGAGCCGGAGTTCGACGGGATCTCCCCAAGGCTCGGTTTGATAAGTGAGAGCTAACTCGTCGGTAAGAGTTACTCCCTGCTTGACCGCGATGGCGCGCAGGTGGTTTAGTCCGTCGGCAAATGCAACCTTCCATCGCAGCCCCGCTGCGGGAAAGTTCTGGCTGTCGCGACGCATGGCTCCCTGGGAGACGCCATTCAGAAAGAGTTCGGCTTGATTGCAGTTGGAATACACATACACATCGCGCTCCTTGCCCGCCTTGCCCCAGCGGACAGGCCAGCTATGGCCGTAGATGTGGACCATTGGCTTTTCAGCCCAGTAGGACTGAAAGACGTAATAAGATTCCTTCCTGGTCAGATCGCGCTCGGTGACGCCCTTCTGATTGACGAGCGGAATGGGATTCTCGCCGCGCAAGGGAGAGGCAAAGTCCTTGAAGATCCACTGCGCCGACCCAGTGAGCCAATCGAGCTTCTCCTGGGTTTTGAGATGCCAATCGAAGAGATTGCAAGCGTAGGTCTCTGACCAGTCGCCGTCTTTGGAGACGCGGATCTTGCCACCGCTCATGCGGTAATCCAGGCCGCGCTCTTCGGTTCCAGCACCGGTGGCAACTTTGCGCAGCACAGCCTCAGGGTCTTCCGAGTGGCGTCCGGCATGGCTGTCAGCGCCCCATTCGATATGGATGAACCGCTTGACGCGTCCGCGCCAGGCAGCCAGGCTCTGCTCGTACTCGTGGTAGTTGCCTCCGTACCAACCTGCCCAAATCGAAGGCGCGTAGACATCGGGAATATCGCTCGCGAAGTCGCAGCGGCGAAACGCTGTCAGCCGGGAACTGTCGAGCCTATGCGCAAGATCGCGCATCTCAGTCATGAAAGCGCGTATTTCCTTTTGATCGAGGGTCGGATACTCATCGGGCCAATCGTCCTCGTTGCCCAGGCCCCAAAGAATGACGGAGGGGTGGTTGTAATGCTGATCGATCATGTTGGCAAGCATGGCCTTGGCATTCTGCTTCAGTGCCTCGTCGCCGACTCCGGCGCGGCACCATGGCGCCTCTTCCCAAACCATCAGGCCCAACTCGTCGCACTGGTCGAGCACCAGCCTATCCTGTTGGTAGTGCGCGAGCCGGATGAAGTTTGCGCCCATCTCGCGGATCATCCGCATCTCTTCGCGCACCAGGTCGTCGCTCATCGCGGCAGCCACTCCTGCGTGGTCCGCGTGACGATGCGTTCCGCGCAACAGTACTCGCTTGCCGTTCAACTGAAACGGCCCGTGCTCGAGGAATTCGATCTGGCGTATGCCAAAGCGCTCGTCCAGATGCGTCTGTCCGGCGGGACTGGAGAGCGTAACCCGGCAGCGATAGAGGCGAGGGGATTCCGGCGACCAGAGTTGCGGCGATGGGATGCGAAATTCGGCAAGTTGCGCAAAATCGTTCCAGGCGGCGATTGTCCTGGACGACCGATGAACGGAGTGGTCCAGCGCATCCCAGACCTCAATTGAAATCTCGCAGAGCGCGCTTTGGCCGGATGGATTGTAGAGCCTGGACTGAACCGTCACCTGCGCCGATCCATCCGTCGCAATAGTAATCAGGATGTGAACCGCATCCAGCGCCACAGCGGGAAGATAGACTAGGTTTACATGCCGGTAGAGGCCTCCATAGAGGCAAAAGTCGCTGAGTTCGGACGGAATCCGTTCATGATCTGGAGTGTTGTCGCAGCAGACCGCGATCGGCACGCCATCCTTTATCTCCGCTGGCGAAAGTCGCTTGACCGCTTCGGTGATGTCGAAAGCAAACTCGTCATAACCGCCAACGTGCGTTGCGATAAGCGTCGAGCCGACCCACAGCGCGGTCGTCTGCCCCGCGCCCTGAAAGTGCAGTATCGTCCGTCCATCGGCAAAGGGATTCGTCAGGAGCAGCCGCGTGCGGTACCACCCCTGGCCGCGGAAGTAGGGCTGGGCAGGATCGCACTCGTTGAGCGCGTTAAAACAGTGAGGCAGCTCCACCGCCTCCCATGGGCCACTCTGCGCGGAACCCCAAACTCCCTTGGCGCTGATGGCGCCGCGATGAAACTGCCAACCTGCGTCCAGCCGGCTAGAGTGGAGAACCGTCCCGTCCAATGGAGAGATCGATTTCATGGCGATGGCGCGAAGCGGAGCAGAGAGCAGGCTCCCTGCGGTTGAGAGAGACGCGGTCAGCATGAATTGCCGTCGCGACAAGTGAAGCAAGGGGGCCTCTTTCCGAAAAGCGAAGTTTTGCCGCCGCCCCAGGATGCCGTTGTTAATTCAGCTCCCGGTTGATTCTTCCAGCCGCTGCAATGCCGGCAGTTTTCACTGCGCGGCATAGAACCTTTCACCAAACTGGCCGATACTCCGCTTCGATGTATGCCTCTGGCAAGTGACTAACCGTTTGGCTCAGGTGGGGGTGGGAACTCGCGCAGAATGAGCGTGTTAACGTTATTCTTTTTGGTTGTGACAAACATGCTTGCACGCCTCAAGAGCGGCGAGTATCATCCAAAGAATCAAATGAATAGCAGCGGCGAATCTCGGGAAGCCTGGCATCCGCGGAACCGGCAAGACTGCGATGCGATACTGCGCGAGTTGCACGAGGTTCTGGCCAGCCCCCATTTCTGCAACAGCAAACGCTACCCTGCGCTGCTGCAATACATTGTGGAGAACACACTTGCCGGCAAGTCCGAACTGTTGAAAGAACGGACCATCGGAGTGGAAGTCTTCGATCGGCCTCCTACTTACGACACCAGCGCAGATACGGTTGTGCGATACACCGCTGGTGAGGTACGCAAGCGGCTCCTGCTCTACTATTCCGATTTCGGCCGGAATTCGAGCATCCGGATCTCGCTGCCGGCGGGCTCTTATATTCCTGAATTTCTGCACGGCCACGACCATCACGAAGAAGCCGGAAACGGCGCCAGCTCTCAATCCGCGCATACCCGTGCAGTTGACGGACTTTTACAGACGGATGGCGAGGCGCCGGAGCCGGAATCCTCTGTCGCATCGTCGAACACAAATTCCCTGACGGATATTGCTGGCATCGTTCCCCGCCCGTTTTCTCGATTCAGAGGATTGGCAGCGAAGCGGCGCACCTGGCTGGCCGTGGCCGTGATACTGGTGGCTTTAGTGGTCGCGGGGATTCAGTGGCGATCCAGCGCTGTTCGGCCGCAAGCAGCCGTCGATGATTTCTGGGGACCGGTCTTGCAGGGGCAGCACACGGTGCTGATTTGCGCCGGGGGCGTCGTCTTTCAGCAGCAGAACAATTTTTCAGGCGTGATTACGGCCGGCAAAGACATCGAGTACCCATTTGTCTCCATGCAGATTGCCTCGGCGATTACGCAGATCAGCGGCGTTATGGAGCATTACGGTGTGACAACGGAGTTGCATTCCTCTCCGTCAACTCCTCTGACTGTGCTCCGCGAGCACACTGCGGTGTTGCTCGGCGGTTACAACAACCAATGGACTATGCGCTTGTTGCAGCCGCAGAGATATCAATTCACGCCCGAGCCGGTTGAATCGATCGTCGATCGGACGCAGCCGCAGGTGCATTGGGAGCGAGACCATTCTCAGCCGTATTCGAGCGCCGACGATTATGCATTGCTGGCGCGATTTCGTGACGCTACGACCGATAGTTGGGTGGTGGTGCTCGCTGGACTTGGCCGCAACGGCACCGAGGCTGCCGCGCAATTCGCCACCAGCCCCCACTACATGCAATTGCTTCGAGACAAGATTGGAAGAGACTTTTCAAACCAGAATATCGAGGCGATTTTGAAGGTCGATGTCATCGACGGAAAGACGGGCGCGCCCTCAATTCTGACGGTGTATTCCTGGTGAACTGGCGCACGGCTTTGCCCGATGAGCTGAGATGACGGCAACTTCCGAAATCGACGACGGAGCTGAACTCAACCGCGGACTGCAAGCCAACTTATCAAGGATCAACCCTGGAGGTAAATTGAAACAAGAAATCCTCTACCGGTTACTAAAGTGAGAAGATCGAAAGCTACAAGGCGCAACCGACCGCCAACCATTCTCGACGTCGCCAGGGAAGCGGATGTCGGCGTAATGTCTGTGTCGCGCGTGATCAATGACAATCCCAGCGTCAAAGCAGAGACCCGCGCCAGAGTTATAAAGGCTATCGCCAAAATCGGCTATGCGCCCAACGACGCCGCGCGGATGCTCAAAGGGCGAAGCGGACGGACAATCGGCCTGGTCGTGCCCGATCTCTCGGATTACTTTGCAAGTTGCTTCCATGCAATCCAGAAGGTTGCCATCCAGCATAACTATCAGACTCTCGTGGTTGCGACGGGAAGAATCGCGGCAGTGGAAGATCGTCAGCTTGAATCTCTCCGGAATCATCGCATCGCGGGATTGCTGATCGTTCCCTCAGGCAGTAACGGAAGACGATTGAAGATGCTGCAGGATTGCGGCATTCCGATTGTCGCCCTTGACCGGCCTGCGGCGGGGATTCAAGCCGACACAGTGCTGGTGGAGAACAGAGAGGGCGCGGAGTTGGGAGTCCGGCATCTGATTGAGCACGGGCACAAAAAGATTGTCTGCGTAGGTTTCGACTCCGGCAGCTACACGGTGCGTGAGCGCATCGAAGGTTACAAGCAGGCGATGCGCGGCGCAGGCCTGCAGCCTATTCTCTGCGACAATGTCAACACTCTCGAGGCCATGCAGTCGCTTGTGCTTCGCTGGTCTACCGGGAAGAATCGCCCGACGGCGGTATTCTCCGTGAAGCGGATTTCTTCCGTCCTGCTCATCCAGGCACTGCATTTTCACAAGATACGCGTGCCGGAACAAATCGCGGTGGTGGGATTCGACGACTTTGAACTTGCCGAGGTTCTGGGCACGCCGCTTACCGTTGTCCGCCAATCTCCGACCGACGTTGCGCACACTGCCGCCGAGTTGTTGTTCAAGAAAATATCGAGTGTGAAAGAAGGACGGCTGCCGGAACAGAAAGCGGCCAAGGTGCTATTTCCTGTCGAATTGATTGTGCGCAGATCCTGCGGATGCCCAAAATAAGACGGACCGGTGGAGTTCCGGCGTATAGCACGACGACTAATAAGCTCTTACTTTTCAGAAAGCGATTTGAGCTGCTAACTCGGGCGCTCGATATAATTCTGATTTTGCAATCCGACCGCGTCAGTGAGCAAGGCGATAGACCTCGGAGCCAGCCAGCAAGAATCCTCCGGTGCCATAGACATAGCTGGAGGTTGGAGTAAATGCACCGGGCGCTGCGCCCACAGCCTGCATGCTGCCCAGCCTGCCGTCCTGATAAATATGGGCGAGTAGGCCTTTCCAGGCGCGCCGAACAACCGGTCTGTATATCTTGCCATCGAGAATGCCCGAGTTAATTCCGTAAGCAAAGCCATAAGTAAAGAACGCGGAGCCGGAGATCTCCGGAAGTTCATAGTCCGCCTCATCCAGCAGGCCGGCTCTCCAAAGGCCGTCCGCTCCTTGCAGAGACGCAATTTTCTGCGCCATCTGCTGAAACTGTGCAACATACCTTGGGCGAGAAGGGTAGTCGGCCGGCATCTCCGCCAGCACGCGCGCGAGTCCGGCAAAGACCCAGCCGTTGCCGCGCGACCAGAAGACGCTGTTGCCGTTTGCTTCGTGTGCGTCAAAGTATGACTTGTCGCGGAAAAACAAACTATTTTCCGGGCTATAAAGCAGGTCGGAGGTAATCCACCATTCGTGATCCATGAAGTCCAGGTACTTCCGCTCTCCGGTCACCTTGCTCAGTTTGGCAAGCACGGGCGGAGCCATGAACAATGCATCGCACCACCACCATAACGGTTTCTGTGCATCGTCGGGCAGTTGCATCACCGCGTCCATGCGCTCCTTTATAGGAACGATCATGGCGGGATCGCGGTAGCGGGAATACAGGTCCAGATAGGTTTGGCCGACTGCCAGATCGTCCGCATGTGCGAGACGCGGGCCGGGCTGCCAGTCAAATTTCTTCCCCACCAGCAGCAGCGCGTCCTGATATTTTTTGCCGTTTGCGGCTTCGGGAACGGCCATGAAACCTGCATAGAGCGCGGCAAATGTCCAATCCCGGTTGAACCCATCAGAGGCTCGAGCCAACTGCCAATTGGCGACTTTCCGCATCGCGCGGCTGACGTCTTTGCGTTTGAGCGCGGGTGAGAGATTGGATGCGAGAGGAAGTGAAGCAGACGGCGCATCTCCGACCCAGGGATTGTCCGCGGGCTTCGTTGATTGTCCATAAAGAGCGGAAGAGCACAACAGCAGCGCCAGCGTCGCTATTGCCACGGCGTGCCATAAATGTTTCGGCTCGCGCACAGACGAGGGTTCGCTAATCGCTTGATTTGCGCTGGCGCAGTGAATAGCCCTGCCAGACAACTGTTGCGCGCATTCCTCGATAATCATGCAATGCCCTTCCAGCGATAACGTTATCTATTAAGGTGGAGATTACAGCAGGAAAGCGCAGCATGTCAACTGCTTGGCGGACCCTGCCGTTTATCTTGCAGTGAGCGCCGTTGGCAGCATCGGGAGGCAGGGTAATTCCATCGCCGCCTGTTCCACGTCCTGCGGAAATCGGGCCGCTGATGCGCATGTGATCGCCTGCATTGCCTTCTCCAGTATAATTTTGGTATCGTTATTGCTGCAAAGGAATCGCGATGAATGATTTGCGCGCTCAGATACAGCCTCCAGCCAGTGTGCGATGGGATTGCATCAGCCTGGGCGAGGTGATGCTGCGACTTGATCCTGTTGAGGAGCGCATCCACACGGCGCGGAATTTTCGAGTGTGGGAAGGCGGCGGCGAGTACAACGTGGCTCGCGGATTGCGCCGCTGCTTTGGCCTGCGCACTGCCATTGCCACGGCTTTAGCGGACAATGCGGTCGGCCGGCTGGTGGAAGATCTGATGTTGCAGGGGGGCGTGGATCAGGAGTTGGTGCGATGGGTTCCCTTCGATGGGGTTGGCCGCGCGGTTCGCAATGGCTTGAATTTTACCGAGCGCGGTTACGGCGTCCGCGCTGGGCTGGGCTGCTCTGACCGGGGAAATACGGCGGTCTCGCAACTGAAGCCGGGAGACTTCGATTGGGGCTCTATCTTCGGCGCGGAGCGCGGAGCGCGCTGGTTCCACACTGGCGGCATCTTCGCCGCGCTCTCCGATACGACGATTGACGTGGCGGGCGAGGCGATGGACGCCGCGCGAAGCGCGGACACGGCAATCTCCTACGACCTGAACTATCGCGAATCGCTCTGGAAATCTATCGGCGGCAAGCCGAGGGCGCAAGAGGTAAACCGCGAACTGGTGCGGAAGGTCGATGTTCTGTTCGGCAATGAAGAGGACTTCTCCGCCATGCTGGGCGTCGAGGTCGCGGGCGTGAGCCAGGGCTTCGACGAGTTGCCGGTAGAGAGTTACGGCAAGATGCTCCGCGATCTCTCCAGCGCCTACCCGAACTTGAAGATCATTGCGTCCACGCTGCGCACGGCGCACACTGCATCGGAAAACGGATGGGGCGCGATTGCGCTGCATCAAGGCGGAATTGCTCATGTCGCGCAACGCAATATCGACATACTCGACCGTGTGGGCGGCGGCGATTCTTTTGCTTCGGGCCTCATATACGGTTTGCTTGCCGGCAAGGATGTGGAGTGGGCCGTAAAGTGCGGCGTGGCGCATGGCGCGCTAGCCATGACGACGCCCGGCGACACAAGCACCGCGAGCCTGGCCGAGGTGCTGCGCGTAATGGGCGGAGGCGCGGCGCGCATATCGAGATAATCGGTTTTCTCAACACAGGATGTGCAACATCCGGAAAGAGTGTGACCCCGTGAAAATGCTGCAAATGGCGGACGTCGTTCGCTACCGCACGATGACGACGGAGGAATTGCGCGAGACGTTTCTGCTCAGTGATCTCTTTCAGCCTGGGCAGGTCTGCCTGACTTATGTCGATCTCGACCGCACGGTGATAGGCTCCGCAGTTCCGACCGGCGAGGCGCTGCCGCTGATGACTCAGGACGCACTCAAGGCTGCATACTTTACCGAGCGGCGCGAGCTGGGCATCCTAAATATTGGCGCCGCTGGAACTGTTACTGTGAATGGCGCCGCGTATGAACTGAAGCAACTTGACGCGCTGTACGTGGGCCGGGGAAACGAGAAGATTGTTTTTTCCAGCGCCGACCCGAAGCTTCCGGCGGAGTTCTATCTGTTGAGTTATCCCGCTCATGCCGTGCATCCTACTAAACTGGTTCACTCGGTTGATGAAGCAAAGACGACCCTCGGCTCCGCGGAGACCGCGAACTTGCGCGATATCACAAAGGTCATTCACCTTGAAGGAGCGCGCAGTTGCCAGTTGGTAATGGGCTTTACACAACTGGCCTCCGGAAGCGTGTGGAACACCATGCCGGCGCATACGCACATGAGGCGGTCGGAGGTTTATTTGTACTTCAACATCGCGGCGGACCAGCGCGTCGTTCACCTCATGGGTCCGGGCGACGAGACCCGCCATCTTGTGATCGCGGACAAGCAAGTTGTGGTCTCTCCCGGATGGTCGATTCACGCCGGCGTTGGAACCAAGAATTATTCCTTCTGCTGGGGAATGGGCGGAGAGAACCAGGTTTACAGTGATATGGATCCAGTTGCCATTGCGGATTTGAAGTAGCCGGAAAGGATTGCGCCATGATCTTGGAACGATTCAGTCTGAAGGGAAAGACGGCGCTGGTAACGGGATCGTCGCGCGGGCTGGGCGCGGCAATCGCGCTGGCGCTGGCCGAGGCAGGGGCCAACGTGGCTGTTCACGGATCGCGCGCGGTTCCGCAAGCGACGCTGGACCTCGTGAGCAAAGCAGGAAGAGAATCCGTCGCTCTGGTGGGCGATGTGAGCGATGCGCCGGTTTGCATATCGCTCGTGGAAGAGGTCGTCGCACACTTCGGCCGCATCGACATTCTCGTCAACAATGCCGGGATCATCCGCCGCGCGCCTGCCATCGAACACTCCGAGGAAGACTGGAAAGCGGTGATCGATACCGATCTCACTAGCGTCTTTCGTCTCACGAAGCAAGCAGGAAAACACATGCTTGCACAAGGGTCGGGGAAGATCATCAATGTCGCTTCGCTGCTGACCTTTCAGGGCGGAGTCTTCGTTCCCTCCTACGCGGCGGCCAAAGGCGCAGTGGGACAACTGACGAAAGCTTTCGCCAATGAGTGGGCCGCCAAAGGCATCAACGTGAATGCTATCGCGCCGGGATACATGGCAACAGACAATACGGAGGCGCTACGGGCAAGCCCGGAACGGTCGCGTCAGATACTGGAGCGAATTCCGGCGGCGCGCTGGGGTAGCCCTGAAGATATGGCGGGCGCGGCGGTTTTTCTTGCCTCGAGCGCCAGCGACTACGTTCATGGCCACGTGATGGTTGTCGATGGCGGATGGCTCAGCCGGTAGACCTAAGCAAGATCGCAGATGTGTACAGATCGAATTCCGAGGTGCTTGATGAGAATTGGAATTGCAATCATGGCCATGGCCACGTGCGTGCCGCCGATGGCTGCCGCGCAGACGCTGGTGGCAGACCGCATTACGCAAAGCCAGTTGGTCGAGCAGGCACAGCAGTTATCCGCGAAGGCGCAAGGCCCGAGCGGAACCGCGAGCGCCAAGTTGAACGAGTATCCCAACCACTACACCATGATCGCGCTTCGCCACAAGGATGGAGGAGCGGAAATTCACGAGAACTTTGCGGATTTCTTTCTGGTGGTGCAGGGGCACGCGACTCTTTTGACCGGCGGCAGCGTCGAAGATGGAAAAGAGGTAAGCCCAGGAGAGGTTCGAGGTACATTCGTGCGGAACGGAACTTCAATGAACTTGAATCCAGGAGACGTGGTGCATATCCCCGCAACCGTGCCTCATCAAATGCTTGTGCCGGATGGAAGCACATTCATTTATTTCGTCATCAAAGTCAAAGAGAAGTAAGACTCGCGAAGGAAGAGCTATGAACAAAGCGGAAGTGTTGAAGCGCATCAAGACAACCGGAATCCTGCCTGTGTTGCGGGCTGCTTCGGTTGAAGAAGCAGTGGCGCTGGCAAAGGCGGTCGAGGCCGGCGGAATTGCGACGCTGGAAGTCACGATGACGGTTCCCGATGCGGTCGAGGTAATGCGCTCGCTGATACGCCAGGCAGGGGATCACATTCTTATCGGAGCCGGTACGGTTCTCGATCCTGAAACCGCGCGCGCCTGCATACTGGCCGGAGCACAATTCATCGTGAGCCCGGCTCTCAATCTGAAGACCATAGAAATCTGCCACCGCTATGGCGTGGCCGTGATTCCGGGCGCGCTCACGCCGACCGAAATCGTCACAGCATGGGAAGCCGGCGCGGATGTGGTGAAGGTATTTCCGTGCAGCGCACTGGGTGGGGCAAAATATCTGAAGGCGTTGAAGGGGCCACTGCCGCAAATCGAGCTGATTCCCACAGGAGGAGTCTCGTTGTCCACGGCGGCGGAGTTCCTGTCGGCGGGCGCATTCGCCCTGGGCGTGGGCTCCGACCTAGTCAATTCGAAAGCCATCGCCGACGGGAGGCCGGAGATCGTCACGCAAACCGCCAAAGAGTACGTGGAGATCATTCGCAAGGCGAGAGCAGAGTAAGCGCGGAATCTGCCACAGTATGCCAAATGGAAATAGCCTCTCGTCTCCGAGGGGCTATTTTTACCTGCAAATTGTTGTTATTATTGCACTTAATATGGAGCCGAAGATCGGAGTCGAACCGACGACCTGCTGATTACGAATCAGCTGCTCTACCAACTGAGCTACTTCGGCTTTCCTTTTCAGATTGTACCGTTGCGCTCCGCTCCGGTAAAGTTTCGCGCTGAAACCGTCCCTGCCAGTTCCCTGTTGCGGCTCTCCCGGCAAGGCTCAGACCGTGGCGGTCGAGTGCAATTCGATTTGGATCGCGGGCGGATGGAGCAGCGTGTTGTGAATCAGACAATGGTGGACCGCCTGGTCCATGCCGGCCCGGTCCGCTTCACTCAGCGCTAACGGGACTTTGACCTCGATGACGAAGTTGTCCAGACGCGCCGGAGGCCCTGCCTTACCTGCCGTCACACGGACCTCGACTCCATCGCGCGGCAATCCCCTCTTCCTGAGGTAGGCTGAGGCATAATAGGCCGCGCAGGTGCCCAGAGACGCCAGAAGAAGCTCAGGCGGCGTCATGCCCTCATCGCTGCCGCCGGCTTCCGTGGGCTGGTCGCAGACCAGGGAGTGCTTCCGTGCCGCAACCTCAAACTTTACGTCTCCCAGGAGCTTCAGATTGATTTCCATGGTCTCGTCCTTTCAACATCGGTCGAATTTCAGTTCACGCCAGGCCGCTAGCTGCCGGCGGGCGTTGAACCGCAAGCGCCGCGCCGTGGACGGTTCCATGGCAGCCGGGCCAGCACCTCGCCCATGGGGCAAAATCCCGTGCAACCGGCAAAGACCAATCCGCAGCCCACAAATCCCGGTAGAAGCAGCCACCACGGCGACACTGCCACCGCCAGCAAAACTCCCATAAACCCAAGCAGGCCCGCGATCAGCCGCACCTGCCGCTCCAGCGCCCAGCGCGCGGCAGTCGAGCGCACAGCCGGATACCCTGCCTGGAGCCAGGCACCGGTTCCACCCTCCAACACGACAAGTTCCTTGCCGCTGCCCGCAAGCAAGGCGCTCGCCAGGCGCGCACGCGTGCCCCCCTGGCACACCAGCACCACCGGCGCGTTCGTCTCCAGATCGGCTGTCCGCAGTTCTACCTGCTCCAACGGAATGTTGATGGCGCCGGGCAGATGGGCCGTGGCAAACTCGGTTGCCGAGCGAACATCCACCAGTTGCGCCCGCCGTCCTGACGCCTGCCAATCCTTCCAGGTTTCAATGCTGATGGTGCGTGCCGCCGCTTCGGGCATTTTTCTCCTCTATAAGGGTAGAGCGCCGGTCTGCGTAAAAATACTCGCCGGAAGCAAAGCCTTCTTGCCGTTTGATGCTCAAACAGATTACCAAGACTCCCTGTCTGCTGGCTGAGCGAGCCATTACAATCGAATCCGTGAGACCTTCCTTTGAAATCGGCCCGGTCCATGTGGGCGGCGGCCAGTTGTTTTTGATCGCCGGACCGTGCGTCATCGAGTCCGAGGCGCACGCGCGGCGCATGGCCGAGGCGATTCAGCGCATTGCGGCGGACCTCGGAATTCCGTACATCTTCAAGGCCAGCTACGACAAGGCCAACCGCACCAGCGTGAAGAGCTTTCGCGGGCCGGGGCTCGTCGAGGGCACGCGCATCCTGAGCCGCCTGGCCAAGGACACGGGGCTGCCTGTTTTAACCGACGTGCATGAGCCGGCCCACTGCGCAGTGGCCGCCGAGGCCGTGGACGTGCTGCAGATTCCGGCCTTCCTTTGCCGGCAGACCGATCTGCTGGTGGCTGCGGGCAAGACGGGCCGGGCTGTGAATATTAAGAAGGGCCAGTTCGTGGCGCCGTGGGACATGACGCATCCGGTCGAAAAGGTTCGCTCCACGGGCAATGAGCGCGTCCTGCTCACCGAGCGAGGAGCCAGCTTCGGCTACAACTCGCTGGTAGTGGATTACCGCTCACTGCCGGTGATGCGCAATCTCGCGCCGGTGGTCTTCGACGCGACTCATTCGGTGCAGCAGCCCTCAGCGGCGAATGGTGTAAGCGGCGGCCAGCCGGAGTTTATTCCGCTGCTGGCGCGGGCCGCTGTGGCCGCGGGAATTGATGGGCTGTTTTTGGAGGTCCACGACGACCCGGCCAACGCTAAGTCCGACGGCGCGAATGCGCTGGACTTGAAGCTGCTAAAGCCGCTGCTGGAAAGGCTGCTGGCGATACATCGGGCGGCTGGGGAGTGTGCCGGGGGTTGATGGCTGCCCATGCCGCAACAGCCAGATTTGGCTCTCCTCGCCTCTACCATCGTTGGCGCGGAGCTGGCGACAGAAGAAAATCGACCCTCTAAACTATGCCGCGAGTTGCCTCAAGCTCCTTGGAGCATCCGGTTCAGGCAAGAGTGCAGGGACGCTGGCGGCTGAGGCGCATACAATCCGGTGCTCTTCCAACTCGTATCTGGCGCGCTCCATATCGACATTCTTCTGGGCCGCAAGCACCGTGCTGACCCGATAACACACTGAGGCACGAGCTTCGACATACTCGCTGAGCCCAGCCTCGTACGCTCGTTCCAGATTCCTGCAGGTCGAGCAACCCATGTCTTCATCCTCCGGCCTTCCGTCAGGCACGCGACGGCTAAAGTTATGCGGCTTCAAGAAGGAAATCCAAAAGATTGGGCGGACGGTTGCAGTTTTTTGGGCGCGGTTCCATAACTGGCTGCAATCCCGATCAAAGCGATACTCCGGCCGGAGTTAGAATGTTCCCTCAGGAAGTCTTCTGCAAAAGTACGTCGATCCGCCTGTGTTCCATCCTGCTTAATTCCGGAAGAGTTAGTTATATAGGCTTGGCCCATCTGCCTGAAAGAATGTTCACTCTTCTTCTGGCGAGTCGATGGGAGATTTCTTGTGTCGCATATCTTGAGAAGGTCCATAGCAGCTCCAGTTGCCCGGTTGCTTGCTTGAATGGTACTCGCCTGGAATGAAGCATCGAAGACTCGAGGCGACGAGAATATATCTCAATAGCTCTAGGCTGAACACGCCCGAAATAGCTCACGCTTCGCCTGCAACGGGCAGAAGAATTGTCGAAGCGGCAATCTTGACTATCTTCGGTTGTTTGTGAGGCTTGCAACCGATCCTTTGAAAGCCTCATGGAGCTAGAAATAGGAGTTAATTACTTCAGATAGTTGTTCTAGTTCAGAAAATCTGAAGGATGAGATGAAAATCTTCTCTATCTCAGTGCTACTCCAGATCATCGCACATGTCAAGCGACTTATTGTGAATTTCCCGCCTCGCCGATCTCTCCGCTCCCGGCAAGATGCCTTATATAACACGTATCTCCAGCGTTTTTCCGAGCGCCTTGAGCGCGCCGGCAATGCCGTCGATCTTAGTGGTGTGGTGCAGGCTCGTCAGCCGGGTTACTTCCTGCGGCGTCACCTTCAACCGCCGCGCCAACTCCGCCGGACGAATCTTCTGCGCAACCATTTCGTTCCGAAGCAAAATTTTTGCAGACAGGCTGGCGGGCAGCTCGATCAGGTGCTGGCCGCGGTTGGACTTCGAGGGCGCTGGAATCGGCCGCCCCGACTCCAGATAAAAGTCCAGAGCCGACTCGAGAACATCGGCGGCGTGCAGCATGGCGTCCTCAATATCGTCACCCTGCGTGATTGCCTCGGGAATATCGGGGAAGGTGACGAGAAAGAACTTGCCGTCGGGTTGAAAGTTTGCCGGGTATCGCATATAGCCTCCTATTTCAGCCCCAACAGCTTCTTGATGGTTGCGACCAGTCCCGTGCCAAGTTCCTTGCTGTGCATTGGCAGGTAAGAAATTCTTCCGTTCAATTCCACTCTCAGGTGCGAGCCTTTGCCGGGGCTGAAGGTCGTTCCTTGCGCCGCCAGCCATCGCTTGAACTCGCTGCTCTTTACCTGTTCAATATAGGCATTATTGCTTATATTGTGAGCGGGTGATGCGGCGCGTTGCGCGTTACTTAAGCCCTGCCGCAATGGCTTTTGTAAGGGAGCCGGCGGGGTCGTCGTTTACTGCCCACACGTATGCGCCGCCCAGCTTGTTCTTCCTTATGTAGGCCGTCTTTGCAGCGACCGACGCGGCGTTGTCGAAGGTATAGAAGGTCCCGCTGGCCGGGTTGTAGAGCGTCGCTCCGACTCTGGCCGCATCGTACCAGGCAGTGTAGCCGTGCTTCCCCATGAGTTTTTCAATTGTCGCGTGGGTCAGGTAACCCGGAGTCAAGATCGTGTCGCAGTCTGGTGATGGAGCTTTCTTGTCTGGATTCGGGCATAGACCCGAGCCGTCGGCTAAAAGCACGGGAGCAGGCGCCGCGACGTTCTGATACAAGCCGTGGTTCACATTCGGGACGCCCGCCCAGCCGACGGCGTACAGCGGAAAACCCACCGCGTATTTGGCTGCGGGAACGCCGGCCTTGAGATAAGCCTTCACGGCTGCATCGATGTTGCGCGCGCCGTCAGACGAAGGATCGGCGGGCGAAGCATAAAGAGATGAAGCCTCATTGGTTTGCTTGTCCGCGGGCGTGGCCAGGTCGTAGCCATCGATGGTGAGGAAATCCACTTGCTCCGCGGCGGCTTTCAGATCGATGTTGGCGTAATTCTGCGGGCCGGCGGGCGAATCGAAGGAGAGAATATATTTTTTGCCCGTGGTCTTCGACAGCGCGTCGAGTTGGGCGCGGAACTCTTTCAACAGGGCGGTGAAGTTCTGCTTGTCGGCGGCGGTGGGAAACTCCCAGTCGATATTGAAGCCGTCAAACAAGCCGGGCGCTCGAACGCCGGCGGCGATGTTGCCGTTGATAAATAAATCGATGCAAGAAGAGGCAAGCGCCGCGCGTCCGGCGGGTGCGGCGGCAGCAGTAACCCAACCGGCAGGGTTGCCAGCCTGTCCGCCGAGCGAAATCAGCACTTTCAAATGAGGATGCAACTCCTTGAGTTGCAGGATGGCGCCAAAATTTCCATAGAGAGGCGCGGTGTAGGGCTTGCCGCTCACGCTGGGGAGGGACGCATTCTGATAGGCCGCAGAGGGATTGTCAATGGCGCAAACGGGAGTCGAAGCCGGGGTCACATCGCCAAAGGCATAGATCAGGTGCGTCAGTTCATCGGCAACGCCGCTCTTTTGCAAATCCGCGATGGTGTACCCGCCGTAATAGATTCCCCACTCCTCGAAATAGCCCCCGAAGATCTTGTTTTGATGGGGCGCCTGGGCCATGGACGGGGAGACGCAGGCAACCAGAGCCAATAAGCTCAGAGCCGCAAGGCGCTGGTGGAAATGTCTTGGCGTCACTAACGCCTCCAGAATTCGTAAAGTATTGACAGGCAAAGTATAAAACGATCGAGCGGAGACCCACAAATATCGCCAATGGAAACCGCCGCGCCCAATCTGGCCTGATAGCATTTCCGTATGATTTTTACGCCGACTCGCACACCTTTCCGCGCCGCGCTGATGGCTGGGGCAGCCTTGGTTCTGGGCGCGGCTTTCTCGCTTTGCAGCGCGCAGGGGGCACCGGCGGCGCAGGCGCAAGCCTCCGCTTCGCCGGATCGCGCGCACATTGATGATGTGCTGAAGGGACTCAGCCTCGGGCGCTCCTTGGGGCAGGTGGCGATCTCCCCGGACGGCAAGCGCATCGCGTGGATTGCGCGGATGAAAGAGGGCGCGGAAATTCGCGTGGCGCCGCTCCTCAGTCTGGACAAAAGCGAGCAGGTGACGGCAGCCACGAAGCCTGGGCAGCATTGCCGCGAGGGCCAGATCGCCTGGGAGCCAGACTCGAAGGCGCTGGCATTCTTCTCCGATTGCGCCCAGCCGGAGCAGCCCGACCTATATCTTGCGCGGCTGGACGGCGGCCCGGCGCGGCGGGTGACCGAGCTGAAGGGCTACGTAGAGGCTCCTGCTTTTTCGCCGGACGGAAGGAGTGTGGCTTTTCTCTATGTGGAAGGCGCGACGCGGCCGGCCGGAGCGCTGGCGGCGATGAAGCCGCCGTCAGGCGTGATTGGCGAGGAAGGAATCGAGATTGAGCGGGTGGCAGTTGTCCCCGTCTATGCCGACAAATTGCCCCCTTCGGGACTGGTTGCGCCCGCGATAGTGACACCCGCAAATCTTCATGTGTACGAGTTCGACTGGAGGCCGGACGGGCATGGGCTGGCCTATGTGGCAGCCGATCCGCCGGGAGAAAACAACTGGTGGGTAGCCAAGCTCTACACGCAAGATTTAGGCGGAGGGCCGGAGGTTCTTCTTGCCCCTGCGGCGATCGCTGGCCCGCTGCATGGGCTGCAGATTGCCGTGCCGCGCTGGTCGCCGGACGGCAAGGAAATCGCCTTTATCGGCGGCCTGATGAGCGACCAGGGAGCGACGGGCGGGGATGTGTGGATTATCCAGGCAGCGGGCGGCGATCCGCACAATCTGACGCAGCGGCGGCCCAGCACGCCGGCCTGGATCGAGTGGAACGATAACCGCAGCCTCTATGTCAGCGAGTTGTCCGGCTCCGATAGCCGCCTGGTTCGTCTCCTGCTTCAAAGCGACCCCGCCGGACTGAATCTCTCCGTGAATGCCGAAAGCACCATCTTCCGTATTCCTGCCAATATCGGCGACGGCCGCATGGAGTTCAGCCTTTCCTCCACCGCCGACCACTCACTCTTCGCTTTTCAAGCCAGCACTTTTAACGACGCGCCGGAGATCTTCATCGCCAGAACTGTTGCCCCTCCAATGAGCCGATCCGCCGATTACGCCCCCTTCGGCCAGCTCTCCCACTTCAACGACGGCGTGGAGCCGGCCTGGGGCAAATCCATCTCTCTGAATTGGAAGAGCGATCAGTTTCAAGTGCAGGGCTGGCTGACGCTGCCCAAAGACTACGATCCGGCCAAGAAGTATCCGCTGATCGTCGTCGTGCACGGCGGGCCGGCCGCGGCTGCCGTGCCGCGCTGGGGCTCGGGATCCCTGAGCGCGGCGGCGTTTTCGGCACTGGGATACTTTGTGCTGCAACCCAACCCGCGGGGCAGCTTTGGGCAGGGCGAGGAGTTTACCCAGGCCAACCGCGAGGATTTCGGCTACGGCGATTTGCGCGACATTCTTGCCGGCGTGGACACGGTCGAGGCCGGGTATCCGGTGGATTCCAACCGCGTGGGCCTGACCGGCTGGAGCTACGGCGGATTCATGACCATGTTCGCCGTGACCCAGACGCAGCGCTTCAAGGCTGCGGTGGCGGGCGCGGGAATTTCGGACTGGCAGAGCTACTACGGCGAAAACTCCATTGACCAGTGGATGATTCCTTACTTCGGTGCGCCGGTCTACGACGATCCGACGGTGTACGCCAAGAGCTCGGCCATCAACTTTATCCAGCAAGCACAGACGCCCACTCTGGTGGTGGTGGGCGAACGGGACGGCGAGTGCCCCGCGCCCCAGTCGTTCGAATTCTGGCATGCGCTCAGAGCACGCCATGTGCCCACGCGGCTGGTTGTGTATCCCAATGAGGGGCATATGTTTACCGACCCGGCCCACCAGCGGGACGTGATGGCGCGAGCGGCCGAGTGGTTTGCCCGCTACCTGCCGCCCGCGCCGTAGAGCAAGGCCTGCTCGCCATTCGTGCCTGGCGAAGTCTATGAAAAGGCGGGAGCGGGGAATTGCGGCGCATGGCTTACAGCCAGGAACCACCTCGTCCTGATACACTTTTCTTTGGAGTTTTAGGGCGCGTTTCGTCAACCGGCTGCGTGGCGAGTGTGGCGCCGGGAGCCGATCATTTGAGCGGATTCGACCGGCGGCAGGCCAGCTATGGCTTGTTGGCGGACCGCTCCAAAGAGCGTCTTCCCAATTTCCGTGCCCTTTTGGGGTGCCGAGCAAAAGGGCTTTTACTTCCACCGCAGCGGCTAAGACCTGTCGCTGAGGACCCCGGAAGAGAGAGCCACTCGCCACCGGCAAACGCGGGTGGCGGTGATGGGAAGTTCGCTATAACCGAATTTTTCCGATGGTATCGGGAGTGACCGTTCCGCAGTTCGACAAGGCGGGACGGGGAGGATTCATGCGGCGGTTCTTGACGCTTGTCTGCTTGTTGTGCCTGGCCATTCCAGCCGGGATTTCGATCTCCGGCTGCACCCGCAACCCGGCCGCGAACTACTGCAATGGCGCTGGATACGGGATGAAGATCACGGATGTGGCCTCGATCACGCTACAACCCGCGACCACGGGCATCTCGATGGCCTACGGGCAAACGCGCCAGTCGAGTTCGCCTTCGGCCCTTACCTGCAAGGGCACCACGGCCAGCGCCGGCTCGTATACCTACGGCACCACCAACAACCAGTTGGTGGACATCTCGCCGGCGGGCAGCATCTGCGCCGGCACATGGAACCGGAACTCGGGCGGCGGGATCCCCAATTATACCGTTTGCACCCCGCCGAATCCATCGCCTTTGACCGGCGGCCTGCCCTACGCAGCGGCCTACATCTCGGCCTCCGCATCGGGGGTGACCTCCAATCCTGTGGAGGTGTTCGTGCATGCCGCGGTGACTTCCGTGAGCTTGGTCACGGAACCCGTATCAGGATCCGCGCAGCAGTGCTTCTCGCAAGGCACCGCGGCCACACTCGACGGGCAGGCTTGCTATAGCGGAACGACCTCGAGTGGCGCATCCGGCTCTGTACAGCTTTGCGCTCCGTCCGGTGTCACGCAATGCCCCTACGCCGCGAGCGATCCGCGCTGCGGCAACTCCAGCCTCTATTTTGTGTGCTCTGGGGGAATGCCCCTAGGCGTCACTTTGGTGCCTAACTGCACAGCCTCTCTCGGCACGCTCAGCTATTCGGTGGGCACCGCCGCCACAGCCTCCATAACAACCAACACCACCACGAACCAGGTGACCATCACCGCCGAGCAGCCGGGCACCACCGCCATCACCGCGTCGGTAGCCGGGACGGGATCGTCGGCCGGCTACTTCTCCACCTGCCCGCCGAGATCAATCTCGGTAACTTTGGCCAACGGCAGCACCTCGGGCACCATCACCCAGGGCGCGACCCAGAACCTGACCACCACCATTTACGACAACAATCTGACCCAATGCCCCGGAACCGGATGCGCCATCACCGGCCTCTCCCTGACCTACCAGTCCACTGACCCGATCGATATCTCGGCGGGCAGCGCCGGAGCCATCACCACCACTTTCCCCGGCGTGGCTTCGGTCTATGCCATCTGCCAGCCGCCCGGATGCAATCCCGCTCCCATTAATGAGGTCGGCATCTACGGCACCGGCCTGCCTGTTGCCTCCAACCCGGTGACGATCACCACCCCCGGCACAGCCAGCGACTACGCCTGGTTCTCGGCTCCCGGCCAGTCGCAGTACGTCGTTCCCATCCAGTTGCTTACCGGAACGGTCGGATCCACGATACGCCTGCCATACGTGCCCAACTCGATGATGATGGACCAGCTCGGCAACAATCTCTTCTTTGGCTCTCCCCACGAATTGATGGTTTACAGCACATCGGCCGGCGCGGTCACCACGCAGACTACCGCCGTTCCCGGCGTGGTGCTGGCTGTCTCGCCCAACGACACGCAAGTGCTTATCAACGACCAGGTGCGCCAGCTCTTCTATATCTACAGTGTCTCCGGCGGCTCCGCGACGACCATCGGCGGCATGGGCAATGCAGCCGCCTGGACCCCGGATTCCCAGACGCTTTACATCACCGACAACGCATCGCTGAATAATACGAACGAAGGCATCACCGGTCACACCGACACGCTGTACGTCTATAACGCGAACACCGGGTGGACCACATACGCGCTCCCCCCGAGCTCGCTCTCCAATCCGCTGCCGCCAGGCATTCTGCCCCCGAATGCGCCTTCGGATCCGCTGCCGGGAAATGTGGCCATCTCCAGCACGACGCAAACCCCGGCTATCGTGATTCCCTCCATGGGAGCCTTTTTCAGAGGCGAGCCCACCGTGGACCACACCTGGTGCCCCACCGGCACGGTCGGGAACTTCGCCAGCATGGCCTTCTATCCGCAACCACTGGGTGATTCGGTGACCGTAGAGAACGACGCGCTGGCCGCCACAACCGACGGCAAGCACATTTTGGGCGCGGCAGTTACCGGCAGCGGTGTCAAGGTCAACGATATTGGCGTCAATATTCCCACAGCCGAATCACCGGCCGGCATCCTGACGCCGATCTCCTGCCCGCTGACCACCAACTCCTCCGGCGTGCAGACGCTCTCGGCGCTCTCCGCTGCTCCCGTGCTGGATGCGACATATACGCTCAATACTGCCGAAGTGAGCGCAACCGCTGTGAATCAGGTGGTTGCCTCGCCGGAATCGAACCTGGCGTTTATCACCTACACAGCGGATACAACCAACACCAACGCTGAGCTGCCCTACTATGTGCCGGGTACGGGCGTGGGCTATGTGCCGCTGAAGACGCAGACGGGAGGCACCGCTCCCATTGCTCCGCTGGCCGGCGCCTTCACCCCGGACGACGCGCTCTTCTTCGTCTCGACTGCCGGCGACAACATGATCCACTACATCAGTGTTCCGCTGGCAATCAGCAACCCAGCGACCGCTGACACGCAGCAGATCAGCCCTAACCTGCCGGCTTGCATTTCTGTTGCCGACGGCGGCACTGACCTTGGCTGCACCTATTCGGGGCCGAACCCCGGCACCGCCATCGTTCCCGCCACGGCCATCGCCGTCAAGCCGCGCTCGACCACGTAGCGCGGTGCAGAAAGCAGAAAGGCCGGCCTCGCGCCGGCCTTTCTTTGCTTTCCGCCCTACCAACCTCCGTCCCCATCCATGCGCCTTGCTTCTGGCGCATGGGTGGGAAACCACGAACTTCAACGCACACTCTCGTCCCGCTGACTTGCTGACTCGCTGACTTGCTGACTCGCCCGCGCACGATAGAATCAAAGAATGATCAAGGGGATTTCCTTTCTTCGTTCCGCAGGCAGTCGCGCGGCCTATGACCGGCTGGCGAGCTTCTTTTCCGCGCTGGGATTTGCGCCCGGCAAAGGCTGGAGCGAAGAAAATAGCCAAGGTGCGTCGTTTCTGGCGCCGCTGGGTAATCTGGAGTTTGTGGACGGCCAGTTTCCTTCCACCGCCGATGTACTGGTGGAAGTGATCGCTCTGGACGCCGTGCATCAGGCGGCCGCAACCTGGCTGCGCGCGCAAGATGGCGAGCCGGCCGTTGCGCGCCTTTCCGCGATCACGGAAACCCCTTGGAAATCGCGTCTCTTTACCGTCGAGCCGGAGCCGGGCTTCGCTTTCAGCTTCTGGGCATGGACCGATCCGGTCAAGGGCAAGCCGGTGGCCGTCGAGGGCGATCTCTGCGCCACGGGCATGAAGTTTGCCGTCGTCGTAGCCCGCTGGAATGCAGTGGTCACCGAGCGGCTTCTTGAGGGCGCGCTCGACGCTCTGTTGCGCAGCGGCGCAAAACGCACTGACATTGATGTGATCCGTGTTCCCGGCGCATGGGAGGTTCCAGCCGCCGCTCGCACCGTTGCAAATGCGGGCCGGGTGGACGCCATCATCGCCCTCGGCTGTCTGCTGCGCGGCGAGACCGCCCATTACGAAGCCATCTACAACGAAGTAGCGCGCGGCCTTGGACAGTCGCAGCAGGAGACCGGCATTCCCCACAGCTTTGGCGTGCTCACCTGCGAGACCTTGGAGCAGGCCCTCAACCGCGCCGGCATCAAGGCCGGCAACAAGGGCTTCGAGGCTGCCACAGCGGCCATCGAGATGGTCAGCCTCAGCCGCAAGCTCCAACCGGGCGGCCCGCGTTGACCGCTGGAATCCATCACACGTCGGGGCGCCGCAAATCGCGCGAGCTGGCCATGCAGATGCTCTTTCAGGCGGACATCGGCAAGCAGACGCCGGAGCAGGTGCGCGCCAATTTCTGGAAAGCCGCCGACGAGGTCGAGCCCGAGGTGCGCGGCTTTGCCGAAGACCTCTTCCGCGTGGCCGTCGCTCACCAGGAAAAAATCGACGCGTTGATCGTGGCCAACTCCAAGCACTGGCGTCTGGAGCGCATGCCCGCCGTGGATCGAAACCTGCTGCGCATGGCCGTGGGCGAGATGCTGGGCTTCAAGGGCACGCCCTTCCCCATCGTTATCAATGAAGCCCTGGAAATCGGCCGCCGCTACTCCGCCTCCGAATCCATCAACTTCCTCAACGGAATGCTGGACGCTATCGCCAAAGGCCTGATCGGCAAGTAAGGCGACGTTCGCCGCACTTACGCCAGCTTCATTCCCATGCGTCGCGCCCGATTCAGGACACGAGCGGAGAGTCGAGGATGCGGCTCCTGAGCGGCCAGGCCGATCCACAGGCTGCCCACCGGTTTTGCGCCGAGACTTTTGGCCGCAATGCGCAGAGCTTTGGCCGCTCCAGTGGTAAGAGGAATCAGGAAGCCCGGCATGGCGGACGAGGCTACCAGCACTGCCTTGCGCGGTTGCCGCTTGCTGCGCGGACTGGGCGCATTTTGTCCCCACGGCCAATAGATCGCGCCCAGCGTTCTCTCCAAAAATCTGCGGAAGATGGCCGTCACATTCCAGAAGCTGACCGGTGAGCCGAGTACGATGGCATCCGCCGCCTCAATCTCCGTCAGGATCGACTCCATATCGTCCTGCTGCGGACATTTGCTGCGCTCCGCGCCCGGCGCCTGGGCACACTGGCGGCAGTGGGTGCAAAACTCGATATGCTGCTCGGTGAGGTAAAAAGTGCGCGTCTGAGCGCCTTTTTCCCGCGCGCCCTCCAGCACGGCTTCGACCGCGGTATCGATCACTCCGCCCTTGCGGTAGCTGCCGACAATTGCCACAACCTTGCTGCTCATCCAGGCCTCCAATTCGATCCGCGGCCAGATTACTTTAGGCGACACTCGGCCCGCAGTGACAGGGCTCTCATTACCGGCAAGCCTCTCCGGGACGGTCAAGCACGTCATTGGTTCTTGCCCGGTGGTCCTCCGGCACGACAGCGCCCGACTTCAGAACCAGCCTCCCTGCCTGACTGAGAAGCCGATCAATTTCAAAGTCCGCGGGAACCGGCGCGCCATCCTCCGTCCGCGAACAGTACCAATCCTTGCCGATGAAGTCGCCGTTCTCATACCACTTGCGGCAGGCGATCACGGACGCATGGGGGTCCAGATCGCATTGAAACCAGAGATACAAATCGCCTTTGCCCGAGCCGGCGAGCGCAAAGGCGTAGGCCGGAACCCTTCCCGGCCGCTTATGAGCATACGCGGCCTTAAGAATCGGCCTGCGCACCTCCCGGATGCATCCGGCGTCCTTGAAGTTCTCGAAGCGGGAGCCGCGCTCGATCTTCACTGTGGCCCCGCCAGGCGGCCTCATCCAGAGATGACGCCCATTGAATCGGACCTGAAACTGTTTCCCCGCCAGCTCTTCCAGGCTGGAGAACTTGCCCTCATGCAGGTAGCTTTTCCCTTCTCCGACAAGAACCTGATCGCCCTGCCGGAAGCAAAAGGCGCTGGCCGGGTCGGAGAGCGCGGAGCATCCATCGCCGCAGGGAAGATAATTCGCCGCCTCCACCAGCGTCGCCGGCGCAAAGCCCTTTGCCTCTTTAGCCGAAGCGCAAAGGCTCACGCTCAGAGCCACGCAGGCGGCAAAGACGATGAGCGGCAAAGGCCGGAAGATATTGCCAGAGCCGGACAAACGGGAGCGCCTGGATTGCATAGGAATCGATGAGTGCATCATGTGGTTTAAGGTACTATTGCCCGTTCTTATTCCGCAAACGCCGGGCGAAACGCTGCGCCAGCAAGCCATGCCAAATTAAAGCGTTTGCCGGCCTCTGGACAGCCTTACGCTGCCATCTGCTACCCTTTCCCTCGCATGGAATTCAAGAATCTTCACCTCGACAAGCGCCCTCCCTTGGCCGTCATCACCCTTGACCGGCCCAAAGTTCTCAACGCCCTGAACGCTGAGACCATCGCCGAGCTTTCAGAAGCCTTCGAGAATCTGGCTGCCGACTCCGCAATTCGCGTCGTTCTCCTTGCCGGCGCCGGTGGCCGGGCCTTTGTTGCCGGCGCTGACATCCGCGAGCTGGCCGCGCTTAATGCCGAAGAAGGCCGCGTCTTTGCCTTGCGCGGGCAAGATGTTTTCCGTCGCATCGAGACCCTGGGCAAGCCGGTGATCGCCTGCATCCAGGGCTTTGCGCTGGGCGGAGGATGCGAACTGGCCATGGCCTGCACCCTGCGCCTGGCGGCTGACGATGCGCGCCTGGGGCAGCCGGAGGTCAAGCTGGGCATCATGGCCGGCTACGGCGGCTCGCAGCGCCTGCCACGCCTCGTGGGCCGCGGCGCGGGACTCAAGCTGCTGCTCACCGGCGCCATTATCGACGCACGCGAGGCCCTGCGCATCGGCCTCGTCGATGAAGTGCTTCCCGCCTCCGAGCTGATGCAGCGCGCCGAGGCCCTGGCGCAGGAGATTGCCGCCAACGCTCCGCTCGCCCTGGCCGAAACCCTGCGCGCCGTCGATGAGGGCATCGGCCTGCCGCTCGACCTTGCCCTGCTCCGCGAGGCCGTCCGATTCGGCCACCTCTGCGGCACCGCCGACAAGAACGAAGGCACGCAAGCCTTCCTGGAAAAGCGCTCGCCCGTTTGGAAGGGCGAGTGAATCCGGACCGCCGGCCCTGTTATTCTTGCAGAGTGAACGAGCACTCACGACTTAAGGGATTTGCGGCCATGGCTCTGCTGTTGGGCGTGGCCCTCACCGCCTGCCACAAGGAAGAGCAGGCTGTAGCCGGCGTCGCCCAGAATGCGGTCAACGCGGAACACAAAGCTCAGGCCGCGGCCACCGAGCGGGACAGCCAGCGCACCGCTCTGGAAGGCGTTCCGCTGCCCACCAAGAGCATGTACGTGGACGTGCACGAGCCGGGCGCGTGGGCCAATCCATTTCTCTCGGTAGGCACCGACACCCTCAACCTGCGCATCACCCTTGCCGACGCCAACCCCAGCACGATGGGCCAGGGAAGCATGCTGCGCCCCGCTGCCGCTCGCCGCCAGGAGGTTCAGTTTCGCCCCGGCGACCTGGCGCAGGCCCTGATTGCGCTGCCTGCCGGCGCATGGCGCTATGGCCGCGTGATCGCCGTGGCCGAGTCGCCCCTTGCCAGCCGCAAAGACCGCGTCAAAGTCCGCCGCAACGTCGAAGCCGCCATTCAGCAACTCAATGACCTCGGCATCGTCGTCGAAGAGTGGCCCACGCGGTAGAGTTTTTTCTCCGTTTGAGCAGCCACTCGCCCAAGCTTAATGTTTCTGGATTGCCGGCCAACCGCCCATTACCTGGAACCCGCCCGCAGTCCGGCTCGATGAGTGCATCGGCCTGTTGGCAACAGTTGACCACCCAATCAGCGGATCGTCCTTTATCTACAATGCCAAGATGAAGCGCAATACTTACGGCAAGGAGGCTGCTTGTATGCGCAGAAAGAAATCAAAACCCAATTATCGCAAGGTCGTCCTCCGTCTGCCGGATCTCGACCATGCTAAAGCATCGGTTCTCAATAGCCTGAGTTCTCCGAAGTCACGGCGTAACTATCGCTTTGCAATGGATCAATTCATCGCGTGGTACTGCTCAGAGCCGTGCCTTGCGCTTAACCGTACCGTTGTGCAGAGATTCCGACTCTACTTGGAAAGCCTTGGATTAGCCGCCGCAACGATCAACCAGAGGCTCGCCGCAGTCAGAAGGCGATTGGGAACCTCCGGACTGACGGTATTCACTTCCGAAGGCTTCAGGATATGCCATGCCGTATTCAACTTAGAACCGAACACACCTCAAGGCAGAATTTACAAAAGGGATGTAAGAGAGCTATCTGGCGAAGCCGGGCGGAATGCGCTGGTCTCATCGCAATTCAGCTTAGCCTTTATGGCGCGCACCCAGTCGCGGATTTGGAACTGCGCGACCTCATGAACGAAGGCTGATATTTCCGGCATGGCGATTGCTCTCCGCGCACTCTGGGCGACTTGCATCTCGAAACCGTGAGCCTGCCTTGTTGTTGCGGCAGCGATTTCGACGCTGAAGTGGGGAATCAAGTGACGCCCGACAACCCTCAGCGAGGGATTGCCCTCGCAATGCCTCACCGAAACCGGTGCCCTAGTCGATGCGGAAGGAGCGGATGATGCCATCCAGGTCGTTGGCTAAAGCGGAGAGGCCTTTGCATGCCTCGGCAGCTTCATTCGAGGCTTGGAAGTTGTTCGTCGAGAGTTGAGAGATTTGGCCGGCAGACTCGGCGATCTCGCGAGAGGCGATGGTCTCCTCGGAAGCGGCCGTGGCAATCATAAAGATCATTTGCTCAACCTGTTTGGAAGAGCTGGCGATGGCCGTCAGGCTGCTACGCGCCCGCTCCGTCTCGTGCAAGCCAGCCTCCACAGCTGCGCGATTGCTCTGCGTCAAATCGAGGGTCGCCTTGGTCTCATCTTGAATGTTGCGGATGGTTCCGGCAATCTCCTCGGTGGCTCCCTTGGTGCGTTCAGCCAAGCGGCGAACCTCGCCGGCCACCACCGCGAATCCGCGGCCATGCTCCCCGGCGCGGGCAGCTTCAATCGCAGCGTTGAGAGCCAGCAGGTTGGTCTGCTCGCTGATTTCCTGGATCAGGCCGACCACCTTGCCGATATCCTCGGAGCGACGGGCTAGCGAACTCATCTTCTCTTCCACCGAGCCACTGCCCGCCGCAATCTTCTCCATGGCTGCGGCAGCGGCCTGCAGCACGACGCCACCCTGATCGGCCGCTTCGGCCGACTCGCGGCTAAGGACCGAGGCGGCCTCGACATTCCCGCTGATCTCGCCGATTACCGCCGTCATCTCCTGAGCCGCGACGGTTATCGAATCGGTCTTGCCGGACTGGACTTGAGTGTTGCTGCTNNTCGCTCACAACCTCTACCGACACCGTCAGGTCTTTTTCCGCCACTTTTTCCAGGGCCGCGGTTGCGGCAAGGATGGGCGGGACAATCAGACGCGTCAGGAACAAGCCGACACAGAAGCAGAGAACCGTTACCAACCCCATGATCCCCGCTACCAGCCGCCGGAATGACCGATTGATGCCTTTGATCTGTTCCCCCTCGTTGCTGATTTGCCGCGTAGAGTCCTGGCTCATCTGCGTGGCCTGTGCGGCCGGCTGGGTGCGCCGGGTCAAGTCATCGGTCAAACTGTCAACCCTGGACAGGCCGACCAGCGCGACTGCTCCTTGCAGGAGGCACAGAATACAAACCATCCCAAACGCAGCTTTGAACTTGTTTGAAAGGCGCATGTTTCCGACAATCGATGTCATTCGGGTTCGTCCTTTTTCCAGTTCCAGGTACGGGATTCTCAATAGTGAAGGAGCACGGATTTCTTAGTCTTTTTTCGGCAGATCACGGCGGTTAATCAGTTTTTGTTTCAATGTTTTCAGACCTGCCGGGCAGGCTCATTCCTGATTTCCGCTCCCCTGCGTTTCTAGGAATCGTATGGCGTTGGGCCTCCATCTACCGGGCCGGCGAGAAAGGAATGTGTTGAAACATCGAAAATCCTGGCTAGCCGAGGAAAAATGCCGGTTGAAGCAGCAGGTACGCAGGGCGAATCTCGATAATCTGCGGGAGCAAAAGCCGATTCAAGCCCAGCTGGAATGCGTCTTTTAACGGACCCTCTGCGATCGCTCCCCCAATACCGTGCCAAGATTGCAGTTCGGGCCGGCCGGGATGCCCAGCCGCCCAACGTCCGCATAGCGAAACGGGAGAATGTCGATGCCGGACCCCATGCGCATAAAGGCCGGTCTCTCGTGGCGTGGATCCGGTCAAGAGACTGGGAGTGCAAGTGTCAAAGGCCCAAGAGCCTTGATTGTGCTTACCATTCCGGTGATGACGCGGACGAACTTTTCGCCTTCGCCGGCGGAAACGTAGTCGAAGTTGCATCGTTCTTTCTCGATGCCGAACTGTTCCAGCAGGCGCAACAGGATACGATGACGCTGGACTGCCCGGTAATTGCCTTCTTTGTAGTGACAGTCGCCGGGATGGCAGGCCAGGATGATCACGCCGTCGGCTCCCTTATGGAACGCCTCCAGGACAAACTGGGGATCGACGCGGCCGCTGCACATTACGCGGATGATGCTCACATTGGGCGGGTAGGGCGTCTGCGAAGCGCCAGCCTTGTCGGCGCCGGCGTACGAACACCAGTTGCACAGGAAGCCGACGATCTTCGGTTCAAAGGATTCAGCGTTGGGCTGCTCAAGCTTTGTCATTGCAGGATGGCCTCGATTTCCGCAAGAATTTGATCGTTGGTGAAATGGTTGCCCTGAATCGCTCCTGCCGGACAGGCCGCTACGCATGTACCGCAACCGTGGCAGAGCAGAGCATTGATTCTGGAGGTTTCCGTTTCAGGCATGAAACTGATGGCTTTGTAGGGGCAAACGCCGCTGCAAATGCGGCAACCCGAGCAGCGCTCTTCATCGACCGCAGCGGTAATCGGCTCAATGACCAGCTTCTTTCCGGCAGCCAGTCCCGATAAGACGTATCCGGCGGCGGCCATGGCCCGACTGGTCGCCTGACCGATGTCCATCGGCGCCTGGCATGTGCCCGCCAGGTAGACGCCTTTCACTTTGCTCTGCGAGGCGTGCAGCCTCCCGTTCAGCTCTTCGAAGAATCCTGCCTTGCCGCAGGTCACGTCCATCATGTTGCCGAGCTTGGCCGCGTCTTCACTGCCCACCATCGCTGGGCAAAGCACAACCATCTCCGCAGTGAACGAATCGTTCTTGCCGTCCTCGCACCGGTAGGAAATCTTCTGTCCGCCGGACGAGGCGGAAATCTCGATCTCCTTGAGATCGCGGTAGCGGATGAAGGTGGCCCGGACTCCATCCTTACGGGATCCGCTGGCCTAGCTCACATCGAGACAATATGAGGCCACAACTGATTCGCCCGATCAGCGCTCGGTACTCCAGTGGCCGCACATTTCGTTGCATTTGCAACGAGACACGGGCGGTTTCGTGTGCGTGCTGTGTGCGCCACAAATCAAGCTACGGAATACCTTGCCACAAGCCGACTTGAACGAAGCCGCTAGCGCGGCGGACGCTACGCGTGCGATACTTCCGACATCATGGCCTGCCACGGCGTCCTGAATCGCTTTTCGTCTATATTTTCTATCTCTTTATTATTCTGTCTGTTGCAGGCGAAAATCGATTCGATTCCCATAGACTGACCGCATCCACCGCAAACGCCAGCGGCTTTCTTCAAGTCGCTGTATCCGAAGCGCCCCGCCCGAAATCATGCAGTCTCGACCGGTTGCGTAACGGGCGCTCCAGATACAGCACTAAGACTTTTCGGGATCGATCTCGTCAATATTCAGTAAGTTACTGTAATTAAATGAGTTGCAACGTCTTTTGATTGGACTTTCAGTATATTCAAGCGCGCCCGTTTTGTGAACCCTCGCATTCAACTGCGGGACAATCTTGCTGTCCTGCTTGCCCATAGGGATGAAACAACCGGCTTCGGCGTTCGCTATTCAGGTTTTCTCTAGTCGAGCGCAATCGACGCTTTGCATCTATTCAGGCTCATAAAATCTCCGTCTTTGCAGTTTGAAGTTCCTATGCTTCGGAACCTGATTCGGCATGGCTTGGCAGTCATCGGCTGATTTCTGTTCACGTCGCTTGTAACGAACTCCCCATTCCATGACTTTATTCATTTGAATGCGCAATCGAAGGACATCTCACCCAATGAGTTCTCGCCTTTATCGAGGTCTAGGTCTGTCTCTCCTGCTCGGGATGGGGGGATTCACCGCCGCGGCACAAGAAACGCTGACGCTTCGTCAAGCCATCGACGAGGCCTTGCGGCAGAGTCCTCAAGCCGCAATCGCACACGCCGACAACAGCGATGCCAAGGCCGCGGCAGCGATGGCGCGCACGCAACTGCTGCCTCAACTCGGCTTTACTGAAGACATCTCGCGCGGCAACGACCCGGTTTATGCTTTCGGCACCCGTCTTCGGCAGCGACAGTTCACGCAGGCCGATTTCGCGCTGAACGCTCTGAACTTCCCGGAGCCGATCGGAAATTTCTCTACGCGCTTCTCGGGACAGTGGGTGGCGTTTGATTCATTCAAAACGCAGAGGGAGATTCACCGTGCCGATTTGTTCAGGCAAAGCGTTTCCTCGTCCGCCAAGGCGGTGGATCAGCAGATCGTGATCCGCGTTGTTGAGGCGTATCAGCAAGTGCTCTATGCGCAGCGGGAGATTGACGTCGCACAGCATGAGCAGCAGACCGCTGGGGCACTGATGAATTCTGTGGACGAGCACGTGAAGGCGGGGCTTGTGGTGGAGTCGGACCGGATGTCGGCTGGGGTGAATGAGGCCGCGCGCAAAGAGGAATTGATTGCGGCCCAGGGCGACCTGGAACTGGCGTGGGTGGCATTGCGCGAAGCGATGGGCGCGCCGGACCTGAAGGCAACCGCGCTAAAGCCGATTGAGCCGCATGTGTTTCCAAAGGGCGCGCTGGAAGAGGAGATGGCGACAGCCGCAAAGACACGTCCGGACCTGGCAGCATTGGGAAAGGCGCAATTGGCGCAGGCATCCGCTGTGGGAGCGGCAAAGTCTGACTTCGGACCCCATGTAAGCGCTTACGGAAACTGGGAAGAAGACCGGACATCGTTTGCCGGCTCGGGCGGCAACAACTGGGTGGCCGGCGTCCAGATCAGTGTAGACATTCTCCCATTCGGCAAGCGCGCGCAACTGGCGAAGGAGAGCGCGGCGAAACAGAAGATCGACGCCCAAGCAGCTACCGCGCAGCAACATCTGCGGCTCGAAGTGAGCCAGGCACACATTCACCGGCAGACAGCGGCGCTGCAACTGGAGACTGCGCAGGGTGCAATGGATCAATCGGCTGAGAGCCTACGCATTCTGAAGAACCGTTACAGCGCGGGGCTTGCCACCATCACCGATTTGTTGCGAGCCGAGGACGCGGAGCGGCAGAGCCAATCCAATTACTGGCATGCCGTGTATGGAAATGCCATGGCCTATAGCGAACTTTTATATGCGACGGGGACTCTGACCCCCGATGCCGCGGAGGAACTGCAATGAAGAATATCTGTTGGGCAAGTTTGCTTGCCGCTTCCGTGGTGATGATCGCCGGCTGCCATGGCGGCGAATCTGCTGCAACGACAGGGACCGCGCAAACCATGCAGGCACGGGTTGTTGAAAGCCAGGAACAGCAGGTGCCTGTGAACCTGCGCTCCACGGGTACCGTTCATGCCAGGGAGACTGCGGTGGTATCGGCTCAGGTGATGGGCCGCATTCAGCAAGTGCTGGTGCACGAGGGAGACAATGTCCGAGCCGGCCAAACTCTGGTGGTGCTAGACGATGCGGCATTGCGCGCGCAAGTTGAGCAAGCACAGGCGGGCGTTAAGGCTGCGCAGAGCACCCAGGTTGCAGCACAGACCGGCGCCGCATTGGCGTCGAGCACGTTGAACCGATACAAACAGCTTGAATCGCAGAAGAGCGTGAGCGCGCAGGAGATGGACGAAGTGTCGCGGCGGTCCGAGGCCGCAGAGGCGAACTTCGAGGCTGTACGTGCGCAGGCCGATGCGGCGCGTGCGCAGGTGAGCGGGGCTCGCACAATGATGAGTTATACGCGGCTGGTCGCGCCCTTCGCAGGCGTGATAACGGCGCGGATGGCAGATCCGGGAACGATGGCCGCACCGGGCGTGCCCTTACTACAGGTAGATCAGGCCGGGGCATTGCAACTCTATGCCACGGTGGATGAGTCGGCAATTGCCGCGATTCACAAGGGGATGAAGACTCCAGTTACAATCGACGGCAATTCGTCGCAGATCGCTGGTATTGTTGCGGAGATTGTTCCTGCCGCTGACCCATCGAGTCATAGCTTTCTCGTCAAGATCGACCTGCCATCCTCAAGTCTGCTGCGCGCGGGCATGTATGGAACAGCCGAGTTTGCCAATGGCGTCCAGCAGGCGATACTCATTCCGCGCTCAGCGGTGGTTTCACGTGGCTCGCTATCCTGTGTGTATGTTCTCGATGGACAAGGGATCGCGCAACTTCGCTACCTTACCCTGGGAGCGGTACAGGGGGATCGCATCGAAGTGCTGTCGGGCGTGTCTGCCGGTGAAAAACTCGTTGACGCACCCTCAGATCGAGACCTCGCCGGCAAGCGCATTGAGGTCCAGCCATGACGCAAGACCTTGGAATAGCCGGGCGGCTGGCGCATTCATTTCTTAACTCCAAGCTAACACCACTGTTCATTGCCGCGTCGCTGGCCATCGGAATCTTCGCGGTCGCCATCATTCCCCGTGAAGAAGAGCCGCAGATCCTTGTTCCGATGCTGGACATCACCACCGCCATGCCGGGCGCATCCCCGGCTGAAGTGGAAGAGCGCGTTACGCTGCCCATCGAGAACCTGGTGCATCAGATCTCAGGCGTCGAATATGTATATTCGACGTCCATGCCAGGGCAGAGCCTGGTGATTGTGCGCTTCCTCGTCGGCACACCGCAGGAAGACGCGCTGATCAAGGTCTATAGCAAGCTCTACTCAAACTTCGATCGCATGCCGTCCGGAGTTTCGCAGCCGCTGATCAAGGCTCGTTCCATTGACGACGTGCCGATCCTGGCCATGACGCTGTGGGGTGAGCATTACAACGGTTATCAATTGCGTGCCATCGCGGATGAGATGCAACACAGCATCGAACAGATTTCCGATGTGTCGGAGACGACGATCATCGGCGGTCTTCCACGCACCATGCGCGTTGTTCTGAGCACGGAAAAGCTGAGTGCCTACGGCCTATCGCCGATGGCAATCGTTGGACATTTGCAAGCCGCAAACGCAAGTGTGCAGGCTGGAAACTTCTCTGATAACAACCAGGAGGTGCGCGTCGACGCCGGCAATCTCTTCACCCGCCGCGAGGATCTGGAAGCTGTGGTGGTGGGAGTCGTTCGCGGGCATCCAGTGTACCTGCGCGACGTTGCAGACAAGATTGTGGATGGCGCCGCGGAGCCTTCGGACTATGTGGTCTACGGGACGACGAACGCAGGCAACACAGCGTCGCAGACAGCGCGCCAGTATCCGGCCGTAACGATTACCGTGGCCAAGCGCAAGGGGACCAACGCAACCGATATCTCAAATGCCGTGCTCAAGCGTGTGCATGAGATGCAGGGCGTGACCGTACCCAACGACGTAACGGTGACCACCACACGGAATTACGGAGAGACGGCGAAAAACAAGTCGGACGAATTGCTTGAACACCTGCTGCTGGCAACTTTGTCCGTGACTCTCCTCGTAGCGCTCTTCCTGGGGTGGCGCGAGTCGGGTGTCGTGCTGTTGGCCATTCCTGTCACGCTGGCGCTCACCATGTCAGTGTTTTACTTCCTGGGCTACACCATCAACCGCGTCACGCTCTTTGCTTTGATCTTCTCGATCGGCATTCTTGTAGATGACGCCATTGTTGTCGTCGAAAACATGGTGCGCCACTTCCGGTTGCCGGAGAATCATGGCCGGGCGATGAGTGAGGTCGCGGTGGAAGCGGTTGCCGAGGTGGGCAATCCCACCATTTTGGCAACCTTTGCCGTGATTGCGGCCGTACTGCCGATGGCCTTTGTCCGCGGCCTGATGGGACCGTATATGCGGCCCATCCCTGTGGGAGCATCCGCGGCTATGCTCTTTTCGCTGCTGGTTGCGTTTGTGGTTTCTCCCTGGGCTGCCCTTCGTCTTGTTGGCCGGCATCTTGAAGGAGCCAAAATACTGGAGCCCGAGGTCGAAAACTGGCGGACCAAGCTCTATCGGCGCATTATGACTCCGCTGATTCGGTCACCGCGCAATCGCATCCTGTTTTTCATCGGAGTGGCTATATTGCTCGTGGTCTCGATGGCGCTTGTGCCCCTGGGACTTGTGCGCGTAAAGATGCTGCCGTTCGACAACAAGAGCGAGCTGCAGGTCGTTGTCAATATGCCCGATGGCACGCCGCTGGAACAGACGGCGCGCGTGGCACAGGCGCTGGGCGAAGAACTCGCGCGGCAGCCGGACGTGTTGAACTACCAAACCTACACGGGAACCTCCGGACCCTATAACTTCAACGGTTTGGTGCGCCACTACTACATGCGCCGCCAACCGAATCAGGCCGACATCCAGGTAAACCTGCTGCCTGCCAAGCAGCGCAGCGTGCAGAGCCATGCCATTGCGAAGCGGCTGCGACTGGTGCTCGATGCGATAGGCAACCAGTATGGCGCACGCATTCAAGTCAGTGAAGTACCGCCAGGGCCACCGGTCATCCAGACGCTGGTTGCGGAAGTCTACGGTCCCGACCTGGATGGTCAGACTCAAGTCGCGCAGCGGATCAAGTCGATCTTTCAGCACACTCCCGGCGTGGTTGATGCCGACTGGTATGTCGAAGACCCACAACCGCGGCTGGATATCCGTGTGGATGAGGTGAAGGCGGCGCAGCATGGCATCGCGGTCTCTGATGTGGCCCATGCGCTGGCGCTGGCCATTTCGGGCACTCAGGTGGGCCTGGTTCACGATCGGACAGCGCGGGAACCTGTGTCGGCAATTGTCGAGCTTGATCGCGCGGATCGCTCTTCCGAGCAGGGTTTGGACAATATTCGCCTGCCAGGTGCGGACGGCGGTATGGTGTCGTTGCGGGAGTTGGTCATCGTCGAACACAAAACCATCGAGCGCAGCATTTATCACAAGAACCTGCATCGCGTGGTTTATGTCACAGGCGACGTGGCTGGAACAGTGGAAAGCCCGGTCTACGCCATCCTGAAGATGAACAAGGAACTCGACCATCTCACCCTTCCGGCCGGGTACACGCTGACCCGCTACAACGCGTCGATGCCGGAGTCTACGGACCACTACTCGATGAAGTGGGATGGCGAATGGCAAATCACGATCGAGGTCTTCCGCGACATGGGCCTGGCGTTCGCCGCCGTGCTGGTGCTCATTTACGTGCTTGTGGTGGGCTGGTTCCGCTCCTTCATCGTGCCGCTAATCATCATGGCTCCGATTCCGCTTACGCTGGTGGGCATCATGCCGGCCCATGCGATGCTGGGCGCATTCTTCACGGCCACGTCGATGATCGGCTTTATTGCAGGCGCCGGCATCATCGTGCGCAACTCGATTATTCTCGTCGACTTCATCGAACTGCGCATCCGCCAGGGAATGCCGCTTTCCGAAGCGGTAATCGATGCAGGCGCAACTCGATTCCGTCCTATGCTTCTGACTGCTGCTGCGGTCGTTGTCGGGGCAAGCGTGATTCTTACAGACCCCATCTTTCAAGGGCTTGCAATATCACTGATTGCGGGAGCAGTGGCATCGACTTTCCTCTCGTGGCCGACCATTCCAGTGCTTTACTTTATGGTTCATTCGCGGCGTCAAGCCGGGCCTGGACATCAACCTGAAACCGAACAAGGAGATTCCCTATGACAGTCGAACGCGGTGTGCGCCTGATGGCAGGCTTCATGGTGCTGTTGTCACTTGCGCTTGCGCATTACGTTTCAGTCTATTGGCTTTGGCTGACGGCTTTTGTCAGCCTTAACCTGGTGCAATCGGCATTTACAAACTGGTGTCCTGCGATGGCAATCTTTCGCGCCATGGGCATGAAAGATGCCGGCTGCGGCATCGGAAAGTAAAAGAGATATGAATGCCCGGCGCGGAACCGTGCAACTTAAAGATGGGGTCTATCGCCAGATGTTTCGACTGGAGGAGGGCCGTCCAGGCGCCGAGATGGGGCTCGCTGTGGCCTTGTTGCACGCATGGATTGCTGCTGACTCCAAGCCTCAATCCAGGGAGGATCGAGATTGGCTTAAGAAGATATCTCCAATCTGCCTTCAGATGATTGAGGCAGTTTTGAGAGCGAATGTTACCGCGCTTCCCAGTGCGCTGTGACATGATTGCTGGATGCTCTTCGCGGTGGATTGAAGAGTCTCTGGAGAGAACCGAGCTCTATTCATGCACTCAAGAGAATATACTGGTGTTACACACGACGATCCCATGCGATGCGACCTGAACTGATCCGAGCCACCGACCTCTTACGCCGCAACACTCCGGAAGCTGTCGAAGAGGCGATCGGCTTGCTGCAGAATACTGTCTATTCCTTCAGCATGAAGGTCTGCGGACATCCTGAAGATGCGCAAGACACCATGCAGGAGGTGCTCTACCGTTCTCTCGGGCACTTGGCCAAGATCCAGACCCCGCAGCAGATGGCTGTTTGGCTTTACACCGTCACCAGAAACCGCTGCTGGCGCATGCGCCGCAAGCCTGCCCACGCCCCGGCATACCTCCTCTCGCTCGACGAGTTGATGCCGGACGATGAGGAATTGGGGCGATTGTTGCAGGATGCCGCGGCGGGCCCGGAAGGCAACGTCCTTGCCGCCGAGCAGCACCAACTGCTGCATCAGGCGATTCTGCGCGTCCCGCCGGCCTTGCGCATCGTGCTCGTGCTCCACGATATGGAAGAGTTGACCACTGAGCAGGTGGCGCAGGTTCTCTCGCTTCAACAGGGAACGGTTAGGATTCGGCTTCATCGGGCGCGTCTAAGCGTGCGCAAGATGATGAACCAACTCCTTAGTGGAGCTCCTGAAGATCTGAATGATGCCAAACCCTCCGCGAAGAATCGACAAATCGCCAAGGCCAAGAACCGGCAACGTCCTGCGGAATGCCGCGATCTGTTCGCCAACCTCTCCGAATATCTTGACGACAGAATGGAACCGCTTACCTGCGAACAGATGCGCGAACATATCGAGGCATGCCCAACCTGCGTGACATTTCTGCGCGACTTGCGCGCCGCCATCGATCGCTGCCGCTCCCTGGAGATTCCCTGTGACCCGGCAGTCGCGCCTCGATTGCGCGCCATCCTTACACGGGAATACCTGCGCATGTTGGTTATGCCCATTGAAAAGAAACATCCGCGATTCTGTAACGGATCGCCGTCCTCGTGGCTTTCTTCTAGTGGAAGAGGAAAACCATGATGGAAGTGAAGATCACGCACCTCGATCGTGTGAAGTTTGCAATCCAGTCGCGGTCGAATTCGATTATGTGCGACCAGCCAGCGGAGAATGGCGGCGAAGACTCCGGCATGACGCCTCCGGAGTTATTGCTCGCATCGTTGGGCTCCTGTGCGGCTTTCTATGCTGTCCAGTACCTGAAGACCCGCAATCTCGCGGAGACAGGCGTTGAAGTCACAGTGACCGCGGAAAAGTTGAAGCAGCCTGCACGTGTTGGCAACTTCCGCGTGCATGTTGCGTGCCCCGTCTCTCTCACGGAAGAACAAACGGAGGGCCTCATGCGCTCCGTGCATCACTGCCTGGTTCACAACACGCTTTTGACGCCGCCGGAGATCAAGATCGAGCTGGCTATAGCCGAACCCACCATGGCCCACAGCTGACATCCCGTACAGATTCTGGCCGGGCGCGGAACGGTGCTTGCATTGACCGTCGTGAGTTGGTGTTTTAATCATCGAATGGCGAGTCTTGAAAATTTCCGTCTCGTGGTCTTCCGGGCAGTTGCGGAACAGCTCAGCTTCCGCAAGGCCGCTGAAGAACTGTATCTCACGCAGCCCGCTGTGAGCCTCCAGATCAAGGCGCTGGAGGAGGATCTTGGCGTTCAACTGTTTGACCGATCTGGCGCACACATCACGATAACACCAGCCGGGCGGGTACTCCTTGAATACGCAGCCCAGGTGAATGCGCTCCTCGTCCAGGCTGAGCACGAGATTGTCGCCTTGAGCGGAGAACATGTTGGACAACTGGCGCTCGGCGCCTCTACAACCATTGCCCAGTATGTGTTGCCTCGGCTCTTGGGAGAGTTTTGCCGGGAGTATCCTCGTGTTCACCCCACACTGGTCAGCGGCAACACGGAGCACATTGTAGAAGCCGTGGAGAAGCATAAGATTTCGCTGGGGTTCATCGAGGGCCCGGCCCGCCGCCGGGAGGTCAAGACAGAGCCATTTCTTGAGGATGAACTGGTGCTTATCGCGTCAACTGCGCATGAGTGGGCCGAGCGCACTTCAGTCTACTGTTCTGAAATCGCCTCAATTCCACTGCTCATGCGGGAGCGCGGCTCAGGCACGCGGCATGTGATTGAATTGGCGCTGGAGCGGCAAGACGTCAAACGGAATTCGTTGCACATCGTGATGGAACTCGATTCGACCGAAGCCATCAAATCCGCCGTGGAAGCTGGGCTGGGGGTCGGATTCGTCTCCCGCTGGGCAATTGCGAAAGACCTGAGACTCGGTAACAACTTCAAGATTGTCGAGATCGAAGGGTTGACTATCAAGCGCCAGTTCCTGGTTGTTTACGCATCCGGCCCAGAGCCGCAAGGGCTGGCCCTTGAATTTCGCAGGTTTATAATCGCGCGAGCAGGCATGCAAAGAACTCTGGCCAGAACCAGACGACCATGACTTGCCGGGCTCATAAGATTGGCAAATAGGCCATGATTACTTCTGCTTGGACGGCGACGCGTTCTTCGGCAACACTGGCTGCGTGTCCAAGAATATATTCTTCATCGGATTGATCCTCGCCGCGACCGGTCTCGTGTCGCCACCCATTGCGCTGGC
>PLOI01000118.1:0-10650 GCA_003142015.1 Acidobacteriaceae bacterium
TGTTCTGGTTTGCGGGGCCGGCGGCTTTATCGGCGGTCATTTGGTGAACAAGCTCTTTGCCGAGGGCGCGGCCAGCGTTCGCGCGGTCGATATCAAGCCGTTTAATGAGTGGTACCAGTTGAATCCCGCCGCCGAAAACCTGATCCTGAACCTGCAACTGCGTGACTCCTGCATGGAAGCAGCCAGGGGCATGGACGGCGTTTTCCAGCTTGCAGCCGACATGGGCGGGATGGGCTTTATCGAGAACAACAAGGCCCTTTGTATGCTGACCGTGCTCACCAGCACCCACATGCTGGTGGCCGCGCGCGATTGCGGCGTAAAACGCCTCTTTTACTCCTCTTCGGCCTGCGTTTACAACGGCGATAAGCAGAAACAATACGAAGTGGTTCCGCTGAAGGAAGAGGACGCGTACCCTGCCATGCCGGAGGACGGTTATGGCTGGGAGAAGCTCTTCACCGAGCGCATGTGCCGCCACTTCCATGAGGACTTCGGCCTGGAATCCCGCATCGCGCGCTTCCATAACGTCTATGGCCCGCTGGGCACATGGATGGGCGGACGCGAAAAAGCTCCGGCCGCCATCAGCCGCAAGGTGCTGGAGGCCAGGCACTCCGGCAAACACGAGATCGAAATTTGGGGCGACGGCCATCAGACCCGCAGCTTCATGTATATCGACGACTGCACCAAGGGCATCATCGATCTCTTCGAGAGCGACATTCTGGCGCCCATCAACCTTGGTTCCAGTGAATTGGTGACCATCAACCAACTGGTAGACATGGCCGAAGAGATTGCCGGCGTGAAGCTGAAGCGGAACTACAATCTGAGCGCTCCCAAGGGCGTCAACGGCCGCAACAGCGATAACACGCTGACTCACAAGCTCCTCGGGTGGGAGCCCTCCATCCGCCTGCGCGACGGGATGGAAAAGACCATGGCCTGGATCAAGGAGCAGATGCTCTCCGGAGTGGTCTCGAAGTAACCGGCGCGTTCCAGGAATAGGGCATTTTCACAGATAATGTTATGTGTGGGTGCCCCACCCTCGCCGCGCTTTTGTTTTTGCGGATTCGGGGTCCCCAACGACAGGTCTTCGTCGTTGGGGTGATCTAGGGTGGGATTCGCCCCATAACGTAAGTTTTTCTTGCGCCGGCTCAGTTATGTGACGGTCGCCAGTTTCCTAAATCCCGTCTTTGATGCACAATCAAGTACGAGATGAGCTTCCGATTCGCACTACCCGATGAACTTCGCGGAGCCGTAGACCAGGCCGCCGCCGACTGGACCGTCAACAACAAAGTTGCCCGCTTCTGGCAGAAGGATTCCGGCCTGTGGACTCGCGACGGCGAGGAGAAATGGCTCGGCTGGATCGACATCGTCGAGCGGCAGCGGAAGGATCTGGCGGCTCTTGCCTCGCTGGGCGCGGAGGTGAAAACCTCCAATTTTCAGACTGTTTTGCTGCTCGGCATGGGCGGCTCCAGCCTCTGCCCCGAGGTGCTGAGTCTCACCTTTGGGCAGCAGCCGGGTTTCCCGGAGTTGCGCATCGTCGATTCCACCGATCCAGAGCAGGTGTGGACCGTTCGCAATGAGGTCAACCTAGCCAGTACCCTCGTGGTAGTGGCAAGCAAATCCGGCTCCACGCTCGAGCCGAACATCCTCAAACAGTTCTTTTTCAATGAGATGAGGGAAGTCGTGGGCGCGGATCAGGCCGGCTGTCATTTTATGGCCATTACCGATCCCGGCTCGAAGATGGAGCAGGTGGCCAAGGAGGAAGGCTTCCGGAATATCTTTTATGGCGACCCCACTATCGGCGGGCGCTTCTCGGCGCTATCGAACTTTGGCGTAGTGGTGTCCACGCTGGCAGGTTTGAATACTGAGAAGTTGCTGGCCGAGGCAGCCAAAGCCACGGCGTCGGCCAAGCTGGAGCCAGACAATAATCCAGCCGTCGAATTGGGCCTGACGCTGGGCATGGCGGCCAAAGCCGGACGCGACAAGCTCACCATCTTCACCTCTCCGGAGATCTACGACCTGGGCGCATGGATGGAGCAGTTGATCGCCGAATCCACCGGCAAGCAGGGCCTGGGCATTACGCCGGTGGACCGCGAGACGATTGCCGCGCCGCAGTTCTACGGCAAAGATCGCATCTTCGTTTACATCCGCTACGCGGGGACGGCCGACAGCAGCGCCGATTCGAGCCTTGCCGCCAAAGTTGCCGCCATCGAAGCGGCCGGCCATCCGGTCGTAACCATAGAAATTGCAGACCTTTACGAAATCTTCGGACAATTCTTCACCTGGGAGGTCGCCACCGCCGTAGCCGGCTCGGTGATGGGCATCAACCCCTTTAACCAGCCGGATGTGGAGTCGGCCAAGATCGAGACTCGTGCCCTGACTGCGGCCTACGAGCAAACCGGCAAGTTGCCCGTGCGCGAGCCGGTGTTCGTGACACTCGCGGATGGCCAGGAATTCAAGCTCTACGCCACTGAAGCCTACGCCGCCATGCTGAACAAGGCCGCGCCCGCCCAGACGCTGGCCGGCTATCTGCGTGCGCATCTCAACCAGATTCAGGCCGGCGACTACTTTGCCGTGTTGGCCTATCTGCCCATGTTCCCCATGCACGAGGCGGTGATTCAGGGCCTGCGCCACAAGGTGCGCGACGCCAAGCGCGTGGCCACCTGCCTGGGCTTCGGCCCGCGCTTCCTCCACTCCACGGGGCAGGACTACAAGGGCGGCCCTAACACCGGCGTCTTTTTGCAGATCACCGCCGACCACGCCGTGGACGTAGCAATTCCGGGGCAGAAGTTGAGCTTTGGCGTGGTAATCGACGCCCAGGCCGCCGGCGACATGGCGGTGCTGGAGTCGCGTGGCCGCCGGGCCTTGCGGGTTCATCTTGGCTCTGGCGTGGCAACGGGCTTGAAAACACTGGCCGCAGCCATCGACGAGGCGCTCGCATAGAGGCCGGGAAATGGCGGGAAACCCGCTGCATTCTTTCAAACTCTTTTCCGGCACGCGGAACTTTTCCCCGGCGGTGGGGTTCAATCCAGTGACGGCTCCCTCGATTCCCCGTCTAATCTGGGTGAACCCGGAGCAAAACGTCAGGCGCAGGAGATACATAACGATGAATCGGCCAATGTTCAAGAGAGTTTTCCCCCAGACCCTGGTTTGGGCCGGGTTGGTGGTCCTGTGCGGCGTGAATGCGCTGGCCCAGGACACAGCTGCCGCCCCACCCCCTGCGGCCGAAGTCCGCGCAGACGGCCAGATCGAGATGGACGTGGTGCATGCCCTGGATTCCTCCCAGGCGCTGAAGAACGAACTGATCACCGCGGCAACCATGCAGAGCGAGGTTACGCTCTCGGGAACGGTTGCAAGCGAGTCCTCCCGCAAGCTGGCTGAGACGATTGCCGCCCAGGTGGCGGGTGTGACCAAGGTAAATGACAACCTCAAGGTCGTCAGCGCGCAGGCTGCGGAGGACACGGGTAACAACGGCGATCAGGATCAGGATATGGACCAGCCCCAGCCGGGCAATGCTGGAGTCCCCAATCCGGCGGGAGCCCCAAATTCAGGACCTGGCCAGCCCGTAACACAAGACCAGATTCGCGCTGAGGTCCAATCCCAGATTCAGGCCCAGAGGCAGGCTCAGCTACAAACACCCAGTGGCCCGGTGACCGTTCCTCCCGGAACCCTGCTTAAGTTGCGCACCAATGAGCCGGTAGGCAGCAAAAGGGCCAAGGACGGCCAGCCGGTTGAGTTCACAGTGATTCAGACTGTGGCCGTCGGCGGCATGCGGGCCATTCCGCGCGGCGCCACCGTTCACGGCGTGGTGACCGAGGTCCAGCAGGCAGGCGCTCTGACCGGCAAGCCAGTCCTGGCGCTCACGCTCACTTCACTGGAAATGGGCGGGCAGAGCTACCCGCTCAGCACCGATCAGTTCAAGGTAAGAGGGCCGGGCAAGGGTGATCGTTCGGCCAATAACATGATCGGCGGCACCATATTTGGCGCCATCGTCGGCTGCGCAGTGAGAGGCCCCTTAGGTTGCGGGGTTGGCGCCGGTGCAGGTCTGGCCGCGGGCACGGTCGCTTCAGCGGCTACGCCCGGACCGGGCATCTGGATTCCCGCCGAGGCGCTGGTGGAATTCCACCTGGCTGCCCCGCTGACGGTAAACCCGGTGAGCGCGCAAGAGGCAGCCCGCCTCGCGCAGGGGCTTTATCAGGGCGGCCCTAACCTTTACCAGCGCGGCTCTTACCCCTATGGCCAGCCGCGCCCCAATGCGTACGGCTATCCGCCGGTTTACTACCGTCCGTACTATGCTGTGGGCGGCTACTACTATTGGCGGTAACAGCCTGATTATCGGCGCGGAAAATGCGGGCATCCCGGAAGCCGGGATGCCCGCTGTGTTTTTGGGAAGCGCCATCGCCAGGCTCTCTGTCGTCTATAATGGCTAAGAATCGCGTCAAGCGACAATTGCAGGTCAATTGCGCACGTCAGGCCGACGCCGCCAGCCGTTACCGCGCTGGCATTCGGGGTCAGGTTAGTCTGCGCGTAGAGAGTTGAAGGTTCAAGTCCGCCATGATCCGTTTTCTGCAGAAAGATAATCGCGTCGTCAAGGCACTTTTTGTTGTCATCATCGCCGCCGCTTCGGTGGGCATGGTGGTCTACTTGATTCCCGGCCTCACCGGCATGGGCGCCAACACCACCGACACTTACGCCACCGTCTATCCGCACTGGTACAGCCGCTTCTTCTCCTCGGGGGATACGATCAGCCAGCAGCGGGTGAGCCAGATGGCGCGCCAGCAGTTGATGCGCCGTGGCCCGCAATACGCTGACAATCCGATGATCGTCAGCATCGTCGAGCGGCAGGTTGGCCAGCAACTGGTGCAGCAGAAGATTCTGCTGGCCGAAGCTGAAAAGCTGGGCATCTCGGCCTCGGACGACGACGTGATCCAGTTCCTCCATCAGGGCCAGTTTGGCCAATTCCTCTACCCCAACGGGCAATTCATCGGTACAGAGAGCTACACCAACTTCATTGCCCAACAGTTCAACATGTCCGTAACAGAGTTTGAGCAAGAGTTGAAGGACCAAATTCTTGTCCGGCGTCTGCAGGCGTTGATTACCGCCGGGGTCACGGTGAGCGACAAGGAAGTGCGCGACGCCTATCGTACGGAAAACATCAAGATCAAATTCGATTACGCGGTGATCTCAGCCGACGACCTGCGCAAGACGATCAATCCCTCTGACAGCGACCTCCAGGCTTTCTTCACCAAGAACGCCGCGCGCTATGCCACGGCAGTGCCGGAGCAGCGCAAAGTCACTTACTTTGCATTCACTCCCGATCAGATGCCCGGTGGAGCGCCGCAGGTCAGCCAGCAGGAGATTCAGCAATACTTCAAGGCGCACGCGTCCGAGTATCAGATTCCCGAGCAGGCCCGTTCGCGCCACATTCTCATCAAGGTGGCTTCAGGCGCCGACGCCAAAACCGATGCCGCTGCCAAGGCCAAAGCCGAGGGGCTGCTCAAGCAGATCCAGGGCGGCGCGAACTTTGCCGATCTGGCAAAGAAGAACTCCGACGACCCCGGCAGCAAAGACAAGGGCGGCGAATTGGGCTTTGCCCATCGCGGCATGATGGTGCCGGAGTTCGACAACGCCCTCTTTACTCAGAAGATCGGCGAGACCAAAATCGTGAAGTCCTCGTTCGGCTATCACCTTGTTCAGGTCGAGGAACGGCAGGATGCGCACACCCAATCGCTCAGCGAGGTGCTGCCCACCATCCAGGCCACGCTGTTCCGCCAAAGAGCAGCCGCCGCCGAAGAGAACTACGCTCAGGCGCTCACCTCGGAGGCCATCAAGAACGGCCTGGAGAAGACCGCCGCAGCCCATCATCTTGAAGTGGCCACCACGCCGCTGCTCGGCGTGCAGGGCGTGATCTCAGCGCTGCCTGACTCCTCGCAGATTATCGGCAAGGCCTTCGAATCCAAACAGGGCGACCCGCCGCAGTTCGCGGCCACAGGCGAGGGCTACGCGATCTTCCAGGTTACGGGTGTCGAAGCAGCTCACGCGCCCGATTTCGCCAGTTGGAAGAGCCATGTTGCCGACGACTACCGCAATGAGCAACTCCCGGCCCTGCTCGCCCAGAAGACCACGGAGTTGGCCGCCAAGGCCCGGACCATGAATGATCTTGCCAAGGCCGCCAAGGGCGTGGGCGCGACTCTCAAATCCAGTGAGCTGGTGGGCCAATCCGGCCAGGTGCCCGATCTCGGCCAGGTTGGCCAGGTCGCCCCGCAGTTGTTCAACATGAAGCCCGGCGAAATCAGCGGACCCATCAGTGCGGGACGCACCGGCGTAGTGGCCAAAATCGTAGACAAGCAGGAGCCCACCGCCGACGAGATCGCCAAGAACTTCGATCAGTTCCGCGATCAGATTCTCGACCAGCGCCGCGGGCAGGCCTTCAACGTCTTCCTGAGCACTATCCTGGACGATTACAAGAAGCACAACCGCATTCAGGTTCCCAAGGCAAAAGCCGATGCGGTCCCGGCCACATAAGCAGAAAGCTCACCGGAAACAGCACAAAGGCCCGCATCCATTCCTGGACACGGGCCTTTTGTGGTTTAGGAGCTGCGGAAGGCTCATAGCTTTGAAAGGGCGCGGCTGTTCCCTGTCCCCTGTTTTTAGAACGGAATATCGTCGTCGGAGATTTCAGCCTGCTGGGCGTATTCGTCCGGAGCGCCCGCGGCAGCCGGAGGACGCTGGTCGAAGCTAGCCGACGAACTCGATGAGCTTGCCGGCTTGCTGTAACCGCCCACGCCTGAGCCGTCTTCGCGACCCGAAAGCAGCGAAAGGTCGAAGACCACGATCTCGGTCTTGTAGCGCTTCTGGCCGGACTCTTTGTCGTCCCAACTGCGCGTCGTGAGCTTGCCCTCGATGAACAGCTTGGAGCCCTTCTTCACGTAATCGCGGACGATTTCCGCGGTGCGTTTGAAGGCGACCAGGTTGTGCCACTCGGTGCGGTCCTGCCAGTTGCCCTGGGCATCCTGGAAGCGATCACTGGTAGCCAGGGTGAAGTTGGCCACCATGGTGCCGCCGGAGGTGGACCGTATCTCGGGGTCCTTGCCTACGTTGCCTAAAAGAATGACTTTGTTAACGCTCTTTGCCATTTTCGTTTACTCCATTAGTTGAAAAGGATAGCAGACGATCAGCGTTTGCGGGCAAGTGCCCGGTTGCGCAGAGCTTTGGCCAGGCCGAGCGCCGCCAGAAATCCGCCGAAGGGGATGCACATCAGGGCGACGATCAGGGCGAACCAGCCGGCATTCGTGCTGGCACCGGTGCGCGAGAAACCGCCCAGCAGAGTCTCCAGCAGCACCGCGGCCAGAAACCCCGCGCCCAGCATCGACGCGCCCCATTGCAGCAGTTGGCGGGTGCCGTCGCCTGATGGGGCCGAATTCGGGTTGGAGCCGTTTGTGGGCATAATCGCTTCTCGAAAAACATCCGGTTGAGGATTGAGGTTTCCCTGTTCCCTATTCCCTGTTTCCTAGTTCCTATCCTTGCGCCAGGCGCAGCATGACGTAAGTGATGACGCCGGTGATCGACACATAGAGCCACAGCGGAAAGGTCCAGCGGGCAACCTTGCGATGTTGAGGAATCCGGCCGGTGAGCGAGAAGAAGAAGGTGACCAGCACCAGCGGCAGCGCTACGATGGCCAGAATGATGTGACTCGTCAGCAGCGGCAGGTAGACCTCGCGCAGAGCTGCATGAATCGGGTAGCGCACATCGCCGTGCAGCGCGTGGTGCGCAATGTAGCTGACCAGAAAGAGCGTGGAAAATCCAAACGCCGTCATCATCGCCGCGCGATGAGCCGCAATGCGCCGCGATTTGATGAACGTGTAGCCAATGAGCAGAGCCGTCGCGCTGAGGCCGTTCAGCACCGCGTTGAGTGCGGGCAAAAATGCGTACTGGCTGCTGGAGGCCGCCGCGGGATGAACGTAAATCAGCCAGAAGAGAAAGAGCGTGGCCGCCGCGCTGATGGCCAGAATGGCGGCAACGGCAGCGCGCGTGCCTTGCTGGCGGCTATTCGTTGCGGGAACTGCGGTCGTCATGGCTTCCTCAGGGTTTCGCGATGGCGCAGAGCATGAGCGAGGTAAACAGCAGGGGCAGATAAATGACACTGACCTTGAGCAGATCGCGGGCCAGCCTGCGGCTTTCGTCCTCGGTTGGGCCGCGCAGGATGCTGGAGAAGCGAATGGTGTAGCCCAGGTAAATCAGGCCCAGCGCGACGGCCAGCACGGCGTAGGTCAGGCTGGCCATGCCCAGCCGCCAGGGCGCCAGGCTTACAGGAATCATCGCCACCGCAAAAAACAGCGCCTCGCCCACCGTGGACCAGCCGTCGGGCTGAACGACGGGCAACATGCGGATTCCGGCGTGGGCATAGTCGTCGCGATACAACCACGCAATCGCCATGAAGTGGGGAAACTGCCAGACGAATAGGATGGCGAACAACGCCACAGCCGGCCACTCGATGCGCCCGCGCGCGGCGGTCCAGCCAAGCAGCGGACCCATGGCGCCGGGAAACGCGCCGATGAAAGTTGCCAGGGCGGTAACGCGCTTGAGCGGCGTGTAGATGGCCACGTAAGTAAAAGCGGTCAGCAGCGCCAGGGCCACGGTGAGCGGGTTGGTGGTGAGAGCCAGCCAACACGCGCCCAACGCCAGCGCCGCCAGGCCAGCCATCACTCCCTGGGCCAGCGTGAAGCGGCCGGCGGCCATCGGGCGGTCGGCGGTACGCTTCATGCGCGCGTCTATCCTGCGTTCCAGGGCCTCGTTCAGAGCGCCGGCGCCGGCCGAGACCAGGCCAATGCCGAGCAGCGTGTCCAGCAGGCCGCGCTGCACGCTCGAGATGCCCGACTGCATCGAGCCCAGGTAAAATCCGCCCCAGCCGGTCACCAGCACCAGCCCCACCACCTTCACCTTGAACAGCTCCCGGAGGTCATGGATGAGCGTGGCCGTGGCGCCGGGGCTGGGCGTGTGTCTATGCCCCTGGCCCAAGCCCGAGCCGTGGTCGGCGAGTTCTGCTGGATCGGAGGTTTGAGTGGCGGAAGTCATCGGAATAAGTGAATACCACAATGGAGTCGAAGCGGCATCAGCCGCCCAGGAACAGAAACAGAGGCTTTCCGTTCCCTACGCCCGCCGGGGTCCCCGGCGGGCGTCTCATTGCTCGCTGGGGTGGCTGATCCCTGTTCCCTGCCGTTCACTGCTTGCCTAAGCGATAGACCATGCCGATGGTGAAGCCGAGGCTCTTCTGTTCGGTTGCGCCAAAGCCGGTCATGTAAAACTCAGGCGCGACGCGCAATCCAACCTTCGGCGTCAGGTTGTACTCCACAGGAATGCTGGCGCTCGCTGCAAAGACAGATCCATTCGGCCAGAGCCCAAGGTCGGTCGACAGGGTCGTGCTGTGGTTTGTGTCGCCGGAAAAGTTCCCGTATGTGAACCCGCCCAGAACGCGGCCGGAGATCGAATACTTGGGCTGCAGATAGAACCGGTATGTAGGTCCAATCAGAGCGGCATACTGGCTGATGGCCGGGTTGGTGATCGCGCTGTTGGTTACCCCGTTGTTGTACACATAGGCAGTACCGTAATAGCCGCGGCCGTCCACGGTCACACCCATTCTCTCGCTGTAGTAGCGAGTCAAGCCCACGTTCCAGGCGTATTCATGCGCGCGCTCCAGCGCGGGGCCGTGAGCCACGCCGGGGCTGGCTGGCGATCCTGGGCCGGGCTCAAAGCGCAAGTAGCCCATGCCGGCGTAAGCGTCATAATGGTGGGCGTAGGCCTCGTGAATGGCGGCAGCGCGGCGCTGTGCGCGGCGGGCGCGGATGCGAGCCTGGACGCTCAACTGGCCTTGGGCCTCGCCGGCAGTCTGCCCGGCCTGTGCCTGGTCAGGGGCTGCGGGATTGCTGCTCGAAGTCGGGCTTTGGGCCACAGCGGCGGTTACGGCGGCAAAAGTGAGCGCCAGCAGAAGGGCAAGACGGCGAGAAGAAGACATCGGTATTGGGTTTCCTCCACGGGAGTACGGAAGCGGGTCTACGCAGTGCTTCCCCCATTAGTTATTAAACCACCTTGGGGCGAGCCCTGGTTATGAACCGGCGGCAGATTCGGCCCTGGGCGCAACGAATTCCGCCCGAACGGGCTGCTGAATGGCCTGTAAATCGGCGTGCAACTGGGCCCTGTCGAAATTCATAACGCAATGTCGCAAAATGCTCTACGATAAAGGCCAACGGAGGCCGCAAAGCGTATGGGTCGAATCTTTCTGGGAATTCTGCTGGGCATCGTGCTGGTGCCGATTGCCGTGCTGGGATGGCTGAAATTTGGCAATGTGCCGGTAGCAGCCGGCGATCCGCCCTTGCCGCAGGAGCGCCTGCTGACCGGGATGCCGCTCAATGCGCGCATCGACCGCGAACTGGTGAAGACTCCGCCTATCCAGGCCGACGAGGACAACTTGGTGGCGGGCGCTGAGATTTATAGCGACCACTGCGCCCTATGCCACGGCTTTCATGGCAAGCCGTCAGGAGTGGGCGCACACATGTTTCCCGATGCGCCGCCGCTGTGGGATAGTCACCACCACAACGCGTCGATTGGGGTGAGCGACGATCCGCCGGGCGAGACTTACTGGAAAGTGGCCAACGGCAT
>PLOI01000118.1:10672-10867 GCA_003142015.1 Acidobacteriaceae bacterium
CGGGGGTTTCAACCTCCGCATAAAGTCAGCAGATCAACGTGCACCTAACCGGAAAGGACTCCAACCATGCCCATGCTCGACGCACTGCGCAAGGGGTTTCATTTATTCCTTCTGAGCTTCGGCATATCCAGCCCGGCCTCCAGCACGGCAAAAAAACCGCGCCCCGCGCCCACTCCCGCCCCAAAGCCCGACGAC